>JANWZD010000001.1:324553-649107 GCA_025054935.1 Dehalococcoidia bacterium
CACCGGCTGTGCGACTGCCAGCCTTGCCATGCCAGTCGCCGAATATGGCCGCGCGCTCGGCTGCTCGGTGACAGGCGGCTATGTCTATCGCGGGCGAGCCTTCCCGCAGCTCGCCGGGATCTATTTCTACGGCGACTACTGCAGCGGCCGCATCTGGGGGCTGGCGCGGGAGAGCACCGGCCGCTGGCAGGCGGCTGAACTGCTGGTCGACCCTACGCTGCGGATCAGCTCCTTCGGCGAAGATGCCGCCGGCGAATTGTATGTCCTCGACCTCGGAGGACGGGTGTTCCAGCTCGTCGCCCGCTGAGGCGCTGGCTGCGCCTCAGCGCGGGCACCGACGTTCCCACCGCACAGGCAGGCGACCCCCTTACGTTGCATGAGAACGCGGTCGAAAGAGTCACTAGGGGGCGGCGTCTGAAGAGCGGGGAGGCGAACGTGAATGCCGCCGTGCTCAACCTCGCGTGGGTCAAGCCGAATATGCCGGCAAAAGTGGCCTGGACCGAGGCGGAGCAGGAGCGGGTGATTGCCGGCCTGCTCGGCGACTGCTACACCGACCGCGTTGCTCTCTGGCTGCCCGAGTGCCGAGACCCGGCCGCACTGCCGCGCCCAGGAGAGACCGTTTCGCTCCGCATTCCCCTCGATAATGGCCTCTATGTCGCGCCGTGCCGGGTGGAAACCGCCCCAGTCCTCTACAGCCTCGGCGCCTCGCTTCACCTGCGGGTTACTGGCGCGCCAGAGCGGCTGCAGCGCCGCCAGTTCCGCCGGGTGCGCGTGAATATCGTCGGAATGCCGGCGACGCGCCTCGACGAAGACGACCGGCCAGCCGGCGAATTGGTCGTCGACATCTTGGACATCGGGGGCGGCGGCATGCGCTTCCGGACCAGCGAGTCGTTGGCGGCAGGAGATCGGCTGGCGGTGAGTATCCAGCTGCTGCCTGACCAGTTGATCCGCGCCGTGGCGACCGTCCTCGCGCCGGGGGAAGAGCCGGGCCACTACCGTAGCCGCTTCAGCAGGATCGCCGAGCGGGATGTCCAGCGGATTGTCCAGTTTGTCTTCATGCAGGAGGTCGCTGAGCGGCGCAAGACGACCGCTCAGGACATTCGGGCACGCTTCAGCGCGATCCCGGCGCGCCTGATCGGAGCGCACGGGCAGACAGTGCGGGTCTGTTCGATCGCTCTCGAGGGGATCCGGCCAGACGGAGTGTACTTCAGCTGCCTCGAGCGGCTCTCTGTTCACGACAGCCTCGAGGTGGAACTGGTCTTCGGCGACCTGCACCGTTTCCGGGCGACCGTCACCATCACCGCCGCGCTCGAGCCGATCGCAGGCAGGGGCGGAGGGGAGCGGGGGAGACGCTACCACTACCGAGGCGAGTTCACGGAGATCGACCGCCGGCACTACCGCTGGATCATGGAGCGGGTCGGGGGAGATCGATTGCACATGACAGTGGGACGGCCGTGACCCCTTGCTAAATCTGAACTAAAGGTTTATAATCCTCACTGCCAAGATATCTGTGAGGGAGAGTTCGATGAAGCACAGCATTGCGCGCACGCTTGCGCGGGTCACGGTCGCGCTCGGCATTCTGGCTGTTCTCGGCGCGGCTACCGTGGCGTCAGTGTTCGCTTGGCGTCTTGCCCCCGCGCCCGAGACGGCGACCGCGGCGCCTGCCCCGGTGGTGGAAACGGTGTCGCCCGACACCTGGCGGATGCTCCATCAGCTGACGTTCGAACCGTGGGTCCTGAGCGATGTTCGCCTCTTCTCGGCTACGAAGCCGTTCGGTGCGGAGTGGCTCGAGCTGACGTTTGATCCCCGCACCGCTGTTGCGACCCCCGCGCCGATGAGCGCGCTGGCCGTTGCGCAGCTCACCTTCGCCCCCTGGGAGCTTGCCGGCGAGTAACCGACGCTAGCGGCACCCTTGCGCCCGGCCTCACCGGCCGGGCGTTTTTTCTTCGGTGAGGAGGGCCGGCGTGATCAGCCGTATGGTCGTACCGTCAACGCGCACCGCCCCTGTGGCTCGCTCGGCCCAGCGCAGCCACGCGAGGACGGTCTGCGCGCGCCGCCGGAGCGTGTCGCCGCGGTAGCAGGAGAGGCGCTCGATGGTCGCCATGACCTGACTTTGGGCGAGCGATTTATCCGGGTCCAGAAACAGCTCAATCAACAGTTCGTAAAAGAGGGGAAGCCGAAAGATCTGACGGAAGAGCAGTTCGTTCCGACCCTGGGCCGGGAGCGAGACGAATTCGCGGCCGGTGTCAGTCAGCCCAATCTTGCCGTTTCGCGCCCAGATCAGGCCCAACGCCTCTCCCGCTTCGCGGTAGTAGCGGCTCTGGCGCTCATCGAACTCGAAGGCGCGCGCTAGCGCAGCGACGGTGGTCTGCCCCTCAGCGACGCGGAAGGGGAGTTCCATGATCTTCGTCATGTCGTTCGCCTGGGGAATGACGTTCGGCCCGAGCGACGGCCCCCCGACACGGCGCAGTGTCCGCGGCTCAAGAACGTTTCTGTCTGCCGGCCGGATGACGAACGACTGCGCCCGCACCAGTTCGATGGAGCCGTAGTCGAACGGGTCGGCAAAGCGATACTCCCAGAAGCTCGAGAGCTGCTTCTCCGGCTGGTAGGTGAAGAAGATCGGGACGACCGTTTTCTCGGGAACGAGCGTGCTCCAGAAGCGGAAGGGGTAGTAGAGCTGGCGGATGTGAAACGTGTCCCGCGCGCCGATTTTGCCTTCGAGGACGACGATGTGCCGTTCTCCCTCGAACCCGGCGTCAATCTCGACCTGGACGTTGCCGGCGCGGAGGGTGAGGCCCCCAAGGCGAAATTCGAATTCCGGAGCGCGTTTCCGCCCCCGGATTGTCAGGTAGAGGCTGCCGAGGCCGGCAAAGCGCTCGATCAGCCCCGAGTTGAACGCGAAGTCAATGTGCTGCGTCTCGCTCGCGCCCGCGCCGGCGCTGGCGAGCGGAAACGGCAGCCGCGAGACAAACAGCGCCGGCGGCTCAGGGATCGGCTCGAGATCGTGATAGCCCTCGCCGCGGACGATCGCATATTCGCCGTTGGCGATCGGGAGGAGAAAGACGCCGGCTTCCGCGAACACTGCCGGCAGATCCTCCCGCCGGTCGATCTTCGCCATCAACCGCGGCTCCTCACCGGTGATCGCCTTGATATCGCTAGCGGTGACGATGTTCAGCGGGCGTCGGAGATCGAGCCCTTTGCGCTCGACGATCTCACGCCAGCGCTCGAGGCGGACACTGCTCTTCATGCGTAGTTCCGGATGACCAGTTCGGTGATGCCCGTTCGGCGCCGCGAGTCCGAGTTGATGAGGCGGTTCGCTTCGACCTCGACAATATGGAACCCGCGGTACAGCTCGCGGACGAGCGGCGTATTGGAGTTGCTCAGCATCACATAGGCGCCAAGTGCACTCAGCCGGCGGAACTCACGGGCAAGCCGCTGCTGATCGCCCGGGGCGAACCCGTAGCGCGTGTAGCGGGTGAAGTTCGCGCTCGGAGAGAGCGGCTGATAGGGCGGGTCAAGGTAGACAAAATCGCCTGCCTGCGCGGCGGCGAGGGTCTTTTCATACGGACCGTGCACAAGCTGGGCCCCCGCTAGCAGCGCCGCTGCCGCCCGCAGGTTCGCCGGGTCGTAGAGACGGGGCGGCGTGCGGTAGCGGCCAAACGGCACGTTAAATTCCCCGCGCCGATTCACGCGGTAGAGGCCGTTGTAGCCGGTCTTATTCAAGTAGATGAAGCGCGCCGCCCGCTCGGCTGGCGGCAGGTCCCAGGGATGGAGGCGGCGCACGGCATAGTAGTGCTCGCGGTCGTAGCGGTGGCGGTCGAGAGCAGCCATCACCCCTTCGACGTCGTCGCGGATGGCGCGGTAGGTGTCGATCAGCTCGTCGTTCAGGTCGCCCAGCAGAGCGCGCTCGGGCGCGAGGGCAAAATAGAGCGCGCCGCCGCCGAGAAACGGCTCGACATAGCGCTCGAAGCGGGGAGGGCGCAGCGCCAGCAGGTGCGGGAGCAGCTGCCGCTTTCCGCCTGCCCACTTCACGAACGGGACGATCGGCTCTCCGCTGCCGATCACGCCGAGTGTCGGCTCGCCGACCGCTCGCATCAGTCCTCCGTCTGCTTCCTTGCTTCCAGCATACCAGAGACGAACGGGTGTTCGCGAGCGGTTGCGGTCTTGGCGGTCGAGCAAACGGCAGAGAACGGGTCCGCGCTCGGCTGTCTGCGGCCGAGGTGGTAGTCTTCTTTGGACGGCGCTCAGACAGGCGAGAGGAGCGATTTATGGACAGCGAATGGAAGACCGAGAGCCCCCTCCTCCGACGCTTCATCGAGGAGGTGAGCGCGATCTTCGCGGCGGCGCGCCCGATCGAAGAGCGGCTCGAGGCGGCGCGGCCGCTTTTTCAGCGTCTCCTCCGAGCGGAGGGATGGCTAGAAGAGCGGTTCCAGCGCGGCGACCCGTCGAGCGGGATGGGGGGCGGCATCGGAACGTGGCTGCTGTTCCGCTCCTTCAACGATGACCTGACGCTGTTCTCCTTGGTGGTTGGGCCGGGGAGTGCAACGCCGGTTCACGATCACCTACGCTGGGGGCTAGTCGGGCTGTATCGCGGCCGCCAGCGAGAGCGTTTCTACCGCAAAGCGGATGACCGCGGAGGCGTGACGCTGCTCGCCGAGCGCGAATGCGGGCCCGGCGATATCTACGTGCTGATACCGCCGGAGGGCGATATCCACAGCGTGACGACCATTTCTGATGAGCCCTCCATCTCAATCCATCTCCTTGGGGGCGATATTGGCTGCATCTGGCGGCACCGGTATGACCTGGAGACAGGACGGGCAGTTCCCTTCCGTTCGGGCTATTCCAATGCGCCCTGCCCCGAGGCCGAGCGTGGCTAGCGCGGCAGCCGAACGCGCGCAGTACGCCGACGTGCTGCGCAGGACCCGTCTCGCCGCGGCCGTCTTCGCCGAGCAAGCGGCAGAGACCGACCGCGCGGAGCGGGTGCCGCGGGCGCATTTTGAGTTGCTGCGCGACCACGGCCTACTGGGGCTCGTCATTCCTGAGCGCTACGGCGGCCTCGGCGCGGGAGCGACCGTGGTGCGCGATTTCCTGGAAATTCTGGCGGCGGCATGCGGAACGACCGCCTTTACCGTGATGCAGCATGTCCTTGGGGTGAATCAGATCGTCGGGGGGGAGAACGAAGCCCTCCGCGAGGAGTGGCTGCCGCGCTATGCGCGCGGCGAGCGGTTCTGCGGCGTCGCCTATTCGCACGTCCGCCGGCCCGGCCCGCCGACGCTTCGAGTCGAAAGGCAGCGCGACGCCCTTGTCTTCCGCGGCGAGGCTCCGTGGTTCACAGGGTGGGGCATCATGGACGACGTTGTCCTCGCGGGCACCCTCCCCGATGGACGGTACCTTTTCGCGCTTGTACCGCTGCACGCACCGGGCCTGTCGGCCTCAGCGCCGCTGCGCCTTGCGGCTGCGTCGGCATCATCGACCGTTTTTCTGTTTTGCGACGATCTCCGCGTCTCGCTCGACCGTCATGTCCGCACCCTGACGCCCGCAGAACTCGCCGAGCGCGACCAGCGCGCGCTGCTGCGCTACACCGCCCTTCCGCTCGGCGTCGCGGCAGCAGCGAGCGCCCTCCTGCGGCAGCTGAACGCGACGCGAGACGACCCGGCGATCGCGGAGCTGGCGAACGCAATCGAGAGCGAGTGCGCGGCGATCCGGGAGGCCGCCGACTACTGGGAGCCTCGTTTCGGAGAACCGGCCTATCTGGAGAACGCTTACCGTCTCCGCGTCTGGGCGATTGAAGCCGGAATGCGTGCCGCGCATGGCGCGGCGATGGCAACAGGCGGCACCGCGAACCTGCTCACCAACCCGGCGCAGCGGCTGGTCCGCGAAGCGCTGCTTTTCTCGCTCAACGCCCAGACCGCCGACCTCCGCCGTGCCGAGCTGCGCTGGTACGCTGCCGCCGCCCGCGCCCGGACTGCTGAGCACGGCGCAGCCGGCGGCACCGCGCCGTCCCCGCCGCTCGGCGCTGCCAGCATCTGACATTCGGCCATGACATCCTCACGGAGCAGGCGTGGCGCGGGTCAGCTCGAGGAGGGCGCGTTGATAAGCGGTCGCCGCCTCTCGAAAAACAGCAGGAGAGTCGCTGTCGAGCGCGTCGTTCAGCGAGCGGGTCGCCTGACGGATCGCAACGGCGGCGGCTGCGAGCTGAGCGCGGGGGCGCTCGCCCTCCGGGCACGGCGCGGGACGCTCGTAGATGACGGCAGTGCGCAGCAGGTCGTCGCGCCGATCGCTAAGACGAACGGCGGTGGGCTGGTCGGGCGGGCGGCCGCTTGCGGCAACGGCCATCAGGTCTTGGATTTGCGCGGTCAAAGTCTGCTGGAGGTCGCGGTACGCTCGCTGTGTGTCGCGAACATAATCGGCACAGAGGTCTACGGGGGCCAAAGTGGGGGCCGGCGTTGGCGTCCGCGCAAAGCCGGCGGGCGGAATGCAGGCGAGAAGAGCGCCGACAACAGCGATCCAGGGCAGAAGGCGCTGCATAGCCCAAAGTGTACGCCGCCGCCGCGGCGTCATGCCGCGCGCTTCTCTGTCCCAACTGCGGTTTCCGGCGAGCGGCCGGCTCGCCGGCGGGAGCTGACACGCCCCGCAACGACCCCCTGCTCGTCTCGGCCCCGTGCGGAGAGGAGGGCGCCCCTCTTGGCGCGTTCCGGCGGCTGGCAGCCGTCGCGGCGTGCTCAGGACGGAGGAACGGCCAGATGCGGTCACCCCGCCTGGGGGGCGACATAACCACGCCCCCCACGCCGCAGGGTCCGGCGGAGCGATTTGGGGCCCGGGTTGTTCGCGGCAGCCTTGGGATCGCGGGGGCATCGTATTTCACGGTTGTCGTCGGCTTTCTCGCCAACCTGCTGATGACGCGGCTGCTCGCGCCGGAGGCGTTTGGGGTCGTCGCGCTTGCCACTTTCTTCTTCAGCCTGCTTCATGTCCGAACGAAAGTCGACGTTCTTCGCGGCTATGTCCAGTGGCCCGGGAGCGACGGGGCCGGGCTCGGGACCGCAGCAGCGCTCGAGCTTGCGGGCGCGCTGCTCACGGTCCTGCTGACCCTCCTCTTGGCGCTGCTCCTTCCTCTGCTGGGCTATCCCTCCGACGTCGCTGTGGTCGCAGTCGCCCTCGCGGGCATAGGGGTTGTTGAGAGCGCAGGCGGGATCCCAGGAGCGCTGCTCGACAAGCGCCTGCAGTTCGGGCGCGGGAGCTTGATGACCGCGATCGCTTTGCCGCTCTCGTATCTTCCTGCCTTCGCCGCGGCGCTGCTCGGCGCGGGATATTGGAGCCTCGTCATCCAACTGGGAACCCAGGCGGGGATCTACTGCCTTGGCATGTGGTGGCTCGCCCGCGGGCCTGTCGGTGACGCTTGGCGCGACGGCTGGCGGCTCTCGGCGCCGCTGGCGCGTCGGCTGCTCAGCTTCGGCGCGACGTGGGGGCTCGGGAGCCTCGCCGCGACGCTGATCGGCCAGCTCGACAATTTCCTGATCGGCACCGCGGTCAGCCTCGAGGAACTTGGCTACTACGACCGCGCCTACCGGATTGCGCTCTGGCCCAGCGTCTTGGTGAGCGGGATCATCAGCCGGACCGCCTATGTCGCTTATGCGCGCCTGCACGCTGATCCTGCCCGCTTGGCGCGCGCCGCGAACCTTACCCTCTGGTTCATGCTCCGCGCCATCTTCCTGATCGGGACGGTGCTGCTTGCTGCCGCCCCAAGCGTGGTCGAGCTGCTCTACGGCCCGCGGTGGGCGCCGGCCGCGCTCTTTCTGCGCGTGCTGATCGCGATGTCGCTGCTCCGGCCGATGACGGAGGAGCTGGCAACCCTCCTTGGCGCAGTGGGCCGGCCACGCCGGGCGGCGCTCGCCGCTTGGACCGGGGCGCTGACCCTGCTTGGCGCCGGTCTCCCCCTGACTCTCCTCGGCGGCGCGGTCGGAACGGCGGTCGCGGTTGGAGTCGCCTACCTCGTTGCGGCGACCCTTGCCTCTCGCCTCGTCCTGCCGCTCGTTCCGATCGCGTTCGGCGAAGTTGCGGTGCCGGCGGCCGCAGCGTTCCTCGCGGGAGGCGCCGCCGGCTTGGCGGTGTCGGCGACAGTGGCGAGCGCGGCCGGCGAGGTCTTCCTTCCCCTGCGTTTCGCGCTCGAGGCGGGCCTTGCTGCCGCAGCGTTCATCGGGGTTCTGCTGCTGCTGGAACGACGCCGACTTGTTGCGCGGGCGCGGGATGCTGTCCGACTGGCGCGGTCGGGAACAGCTTCCTGACGCGGCGAACGCGGCCGCTCCGCCCGGCGGGACGAAGCGCTAGAGGGGAGGTGCGGCTTGGGCTTGGGCGACAACCGCAGGGTCGGCTGCCGAGCCTACGCTGGGGTCGAGCGTCGGCGGTCCGCCTTTGGGATCTCGGATCACGGCGTGGCAGGCAGCGAAGTGGCCGGGCAGCTTCTCCTCGAGCGGGGGATAGTCGCGGCCGCAGATTTCCATCGCCCACGGGCAGCGCGCGCGGTAGTGGCAGCCTTTCGGCGGATTGACAGCACTGGGGATCTCCCCGAGCGGCGCGCTCTTCTCACGACGTTGCCGCGGGTCGGGGCGCGGGATGGAAGCAAGCAACGCCTTGGTGTAGGGATGCAGGGGCGCGCGCTCGATTTCGACCTTCGGCCCGAGCTCGACGATCTTGCCGAGATACATCACGGCGATCCGGTCCGAAAGGTAGGAGACGATGCTCAAGTCGTGGCTGATAAACAGCAGCGTCAGCCCCAACTGCTGCTGCAGGTCCGACAAGAGATTGATCACCTGCGCGCGCACTGACACATCGAGGCTCGCGGTCGGCTCATCGGCGACGATAAACTCGGGTTCGAGCGCGAGTGCTCGCGCAATCCCCACCCGTTGCAGTTGGCCGCCGCTCACTTCATGGGGATAGCGGCTGGCAAACGCCTCCGAAAGACCGACAAGGTGAAGCAGCTCGAGCCCGCGCTGCTGCCGGCTCTGTTTCGTGCCGATCCCATGCACAAGCAGCGGCTCGGTGATGATATCGAGCACGGTCTTGCGGCGGTTGACAGCGCTATACGGATTTTGGAACACCATCTGCATCCGGCGGCGGAGCCGCCGCAGGCTTTCGCCGCGGAGATGGGTGACATCCTCGCCGTCAAAGACGATGCGCCCCGCCGTCGGCTCGTAAAGGCGGAGCATCGTTCGCCCGACTGTGGTCTTCCCTGACCCGCTCTCCCCGATCAGGCCAACTGTTTCGCCGCGATAGATCGTCAAGTCGATGCCGTCGACGGCGTAGACATACTGCTGGCCTTTGAGGAGGCGGTCGAAGAGGTTTTTGTGCAGAGGGAAGTGCTGCTTCAGCCCTTCGACTTGGATAAGGGGATCGGCGCCGTTGCTGCTCATGCGACAGCTCCGATAGAACCGGCGCGCGACCGGCTCGCCTCTGCCGCTTCGCGTCCGACCACGGCGTCGTCATACCAGTGGCAGAGGGCACGCTGGTTCGCCCCGCTCGGCAGGAACTTCGGCAGCTGCTCATCGCAGACCGCGCCGATGTAGCGCTCGCAGCGCGGAGCAAAGGGGCACCCTTTGGGCGGGGCGGCAAGGTCGGGCACAGCGCCGCGCATCGTGTAGAGGCGCTCTGCGACGTGAGGAAAGCGGGGGATCGCTTGGAGCAGCTGCGCGGTATAGGGATGACTGGGGCGTTCGAAGAGGTCGTAGATCCCGGCTTCTTCCACGATCCGCCCGGCGTACATCACGAGCACGCGGTCGCACAGTTCGGCGACGATCGCGAGATTGTGGGTGACGAGAATGAGCGCCAAGTTCAGTTCACGCCGCAGGTCGCGCAGCAGCTGCAGAACCTGCGCTTCGATCGTCACGTCGAGGCTGGTAGTCGGTTCGTCGGCGAGCAGGAGCGCCGGCTCGCCGGCAAGACAGGCGGCCGCGATCATGATCCGCTGCAGCTGGCCTTGGCTGAAGTTGAAGGGATAGCTGTCGAGCTTGCCCCGGGCATCGATGCCGACGCGCAGCAGCATGCGCAGGATCTCCGCGTCATAGCCGTCAGGAGGGGGAGTTTTCCGATGGAGCTTCAGCACCCGGCGCAGCTGGTCACCGATGGTGAAGGAAGGGTTGAAAGCGTTGACCGGGTCTTGGAAGATCATGCTGATCTCCCCGCCCCGAATTTCGCGCATCTCTCGCTCGGAGAGCGTTCGGAGGTCAACCCCTTTGAAGATCACCTCGCCGCTCGCAATCTTGCCCGGCTCCTTAATCAATCCAAGAAGCGCGCGCAAGACGGTGCTCTTGCCGCAGCCGCTCTCCCCGACTAACCCGACGGCCTCGCCCGGACGGATTTGAAACGAGACATCTTCGACTGCCCGCACAAGACCGCGCGGCGTGGGGTAGACCACGCGCAAGTGGCGGACGTCGAGCAAGACATCGGTGGAATTCATAGCTTGCGCTCCGTCTCTTGGGCGGTGACGGCGTCTCCAGAGGAGCGCCCGCGGGGGTCGAGCGCATCGCGCAGCGCATCGCCTACCAAGTTGAATGACAGCACCGAAAGAGCAATTGCAAGAGAAGGAAAGAGCACGAGCCACCACGCGCCAAGAAGGAGATACCGCCGCGCGTCAGAGAGCATCGTTCCCCAGCTCGACTCCGGCGGCTGGACGCCAAGACCAAGGAAAGAGACCGCCGCCTCCACCGCGATTGCGACGGCGAGGGCAAACGCCGCTTGGACGATGAGCGGCGCTTGGATGTTGGGCAAGAGGTTGCCGAACAAGAGGTCGCGCGTGCGCGCGCCGAACGACCGAGCAGCAAGGATGTAATCCTCGCGGACCTCGGCGAGAACGCTCGCCCGCGCGACGCGCGCAAAAATCGGCATCAGGACCACGCCGATGGCGAACGCCACGATGACAATATTGTTGACTGTGATAGGACCGATTTCGAGCGTTCGCGTGCCGAGCACCCCCGAGAGCACGGAGACAAGCACGATCAGAGGAAACGCGAGGATCACGTCCATGGCGCGCATGATGATCGTGTCGAGAAGCGAGCCGCTATTGAGGCCGGCGATCATGCCGAGCAGAGCGCCGACCACCAACGCCATCGCGACTGAGCCGATGCCGACGAAGACCGAGATCCGCGAGCCGTACAGAAACCGGCTGAAGACATCTCGGCCGAAGTTTTCGGTTCCCATCAGATGTGCCGGGCTCGGAGGACGGAGGCGAGCGGGCGACAGTTCCGTCGGGTCATACGGAGCGAGGAACGGCCCGAAGATCGCCAAGAAGAGAATGAGCGTCACGCCGGCCATGCCGAAGAGCGACAGCCTGTTGCGGGCCATCCGCTGAAGGACATTCGGCCGATGGGTCGCGCGCGCAAGCGCCGGAGAAGGAGCGACGGTAGTGGTAGCCACGGCTTCCTCGCTTAGCCCTGCCCAGATTCGTACCCGGCGCGGATCCGCGGATTGACGATGCCATAGAGCAGGTCGACGATGAGATTGATGAGAACGAAGACCGAGGCGATGAACATCATCACACCGATCGTCACCGGATAGTCACGCAGGGTAAACGACTCGACAAGTAGCCGGCCGAGACCGGCTATTCCGAAGACCGTTTCGATCACAACCGAGCCGCCAAGCAGGAACCCGGTGATGACGCCGAGCACTGTCAGCACAGGCAGCAGCGCGTTCCGCAGCGCGTCTCGCCAGATGATCTCGGTCTCCGGTACGCCAAAGGCGCGCGCCGCCGTGATGTACTCCTGATTGATCACCTCAAGCATACTCGAACGGGTCAAACGCGCGATTATCCCCACTTGCGACGAGGCGAGCGCAAGCGCAGGGAGCAAACTGTGCTGCAAGCTCGCAATCGGATTTTCAAGAAACGGCACAAATCCCTCGTAGGGCAGGATATTCGGGAAATACCAGCCGAAGATGAGAATCGCGATGATGCCGACGACAAAATTCGGCACTGAGATGCCAAACAATGAGGCGACGCGGATGATCTGATCAGGAAGCTTGTCTTTTTCCAACGCAGACCAGATCCCGAGAGGAATGCCGATGATGACAATGAAGAGGAGCGCAAGAGCGCCGATCTGAGCGGTGACCGGCAATCGCTCCGTGATGAGCGTGGTGACCGGGACGCGGGCGGTGTAGGAGACGCCGAGATCGCCGCGCAGCACTTTGCCAATCCAAATGGCGTACTGGGCAGGCCACGGCTGATCGAGGCCGAGATCGCGGCGGATCACCTCAACCGCCTCAGGAGGAGCATCGAACCCCGCCTGCAGCCGCGCAGGGTCGCCCGGGGCGAGGCGGAGCAGGACGAAAGAGATCACCGACACGAAAAAGAGGACCGGCACGGCAAACGCCAGCCGGGTTACCAGCAACCGAACCATCGCCCGGGCCTCTCCGCGAACCGTGGTCGAGCGCCAGTTTAGCCGATCCAGGCCTCCACGAGGCCCTGCTGATACGCAAGCGCAGACGGCTTGTAGTTCTGGAGCGCTTTCCCGTACGCCTCGACGTAGCGCGCGGTCACGACTTGGAGCTGCCCGGGATTTTGGAGGTCGCGCTCTTGGACCGCCCGCCACGCTGCCGCTGCCTGATCGGGCGGAGCGGTGACCGCGCGGCGGAGCAGGTCATCCATTTGGGGGTCGCTATATTGGTTGAAGTTCGAGACGCCGCCGCTCAGATAGCCCAAATAGACATAGTGCGGCGAATATCCCGACGACACCTGCGCCGACGCGCTCAGCAGCAGCAAGTCATAGTCCCCCGATTGGAGCACCGACAGCACTGCTGCAAGCTCGACCGGCGACAGCCGCGTGTTCAGGCCCAGGGCCCGGAAGTTCGCTTGCAGGATCGTCGCGACATCGGCGAGGTCAGGCTGGTTGATGTAGACAAGCAGTAGTTCGCGCCCGGCGGGATAGTTTGACCGTTGGAGGTAGTCCCGCGCCTTTGTCAGGTCGGGGCGGCTGCCGAAGGTCATGCCCAGCCGCTCATCGAAGTACTGCGTCCCCGAGGAGAGATAGGTCGAGGCCGGAACGGCCGCGCCCGCATACACCTGCTCGACAACCGCTTGGCGGTCGATCGCCCAGAGCAGGGCGAGCCGGAAGTTCGGGTCGTTCGTCGGCCGGCCCGGGGCAAAGGAGGGGTACATGAACACCCGCACCGTGCTCTCTGGGAGGATGGCGACATTGACCCCGCGTCCGCGCAGGAGGTCGAGCTGGTTGAGCGGCGGGAACGGCACGATTTGGCTTGTGCCATTGGCGATATTCGTCACCCGCGCCGCGTTATCCGGGACCGTTCGGAAGATAACGCGGTTGATATAGGGGCGTCCCTGGAGGAAGTATTCTGGGTTGCGCTCCAGCACGACCTGCGTGCCCCGCTGCCACTCGACAAACTTGAAGGGGCCAGTACCGATCAAGGAGGTCGCGTAGGTCTGATTCTGCTGGTACGGCTGGATCTTTGAGCTGATGATCGGCGTCAGCGCGAAGAGGTGCGGCATCGGCGTAAAGGGCGACCGCAGCCGCACGACCACCGTGGTTGGGTCAGGCGCCTCCACCGAGTCCACAAATAGCCAGCCGGAGCGCCAGACTGAGGCATTCTGCGGATTGAGCACTGCCTCGTAGCTGAACTTGACGTCCGCGGAGTCGAACGGCTGGCCGTCGTGCCACTTCACTCCCGTCTTCAGCCTGAGCGTGTAGGTCAGGCCATCGGCGGAAACGGTCGGAAGCGAGGCGGCAAGGTCGAGGTCGAACGACTTATCGTCCTTGTACGTCAGAAGCTGGCTCGTGATCAGGCGATAGATCCGCTGGTTGTCGGTCGCGTTGAAGCGCAGCGGGTCGAGGCTGCTGGGGTCACCGGTGACATCAATGCGCACCTCGCCGCCAACGCGAGGTGCCGCTGGCGTTTGCGCTTGGGGCTGTGTTCCTGCGCCGGTTTGCGGCCCGCCGGGCGCGCATGCGCTGAGGAGTGCCGACGCCGCCGGCGCCATCCCCACCAGTCCAAGGACGTACAGCAGCTCTCGCCGGCTGAACTGCGGATTAATAGGGCGATCAACCACAGCAACTCTCCTTGTGAGGAATCCCACGGCGCGTCGGGCTGTCGTCAGACGGCAGATCAGAACGTACCAGACAGCCGCTACTATGTCAAATATATTCCTTCCGCATGCGCTAGACGATTCGGCCGACAATCGTCCAGCTGATGCCATCCGGCGCCACGAACGAAAATGTCGGCTCGCCAAACTCATTGAGGAGCCGGTCGGTCACCTCCGTCGCGCCGGCCGCGATCACCTTGTCGCGCAAGCCGCCAGCGTGATCGACTTGATAGCTGTACTGCGAGAGCCCAAGTGATCCGACGCGCGAGAGGGAACGATAGTCCGGGGCATTCCAGTGGGGCGCATACACCTGGAGGAAGCCGCTGCTCCGATTGGGCGACCCGAGCCGTTCGACCGTGAATGTCTGTCCCTCTTCGAGCATCAGGACAGCGGCGGTCGACTCGCGCTGCCAGCCCGATTGCGTCGCCCCGCCCAGTGACTGCAGGCCGAACACCTCTCGGTAGAACTCGGTCGAATGCTCTTTCTGGACGATGTTGCCGTGCGTGCCTTCGGTGACGGGCAGCGGCGTTCCCTCGGAAAAATACCCAAAGCCCGGGCGGTCGAAGTTGTTCCGCTGGATGAACGCGTGCCGCGTTTCCGGGCCGATGACAAACAGCTCCCGCAGGCCGACCCACCGATTGAAGAACCCTGCTGGCGGCGCGGCGGGGTCGAGCGGAGCGCGAACGATGGGCGAGAGCTGAAAAGCCCATCCCTCATTCTCGATGGCATCGGCATACGCGTCGCGGACCATCAGGATATTGCTCGTGTACAAGCCCATCCAGCGGCTCCCGATGTCGAGCGGGCGAGCCATCCCCAGCCCGTCGCTGCGCGGCTCATCCCATACCATCAGCCGAACGTAGCCGCAGCCCGAGCGGGCGCAGCCGGGATGGGCAAGGCGGTAGGATGTCAGCCCCGAACGGTGCCCGTAGCGCGCTTCAGCAGCTGCAGCGTCCAGCCGCCCCCACGAGACCGGCCGGAAGCCGAGTTCCGCCCAATAGCGGAGCGCCGCCTCCCGGCCGTCACGTGAGGCGCCCACCATGTATTCAAACAGGCCGCTGATCCCTTCCATCGTGCGTCTCCCTCCAAGAGCGGGATTGTGACACAAGCGTAGCCCGGCCGCATCGAAAGGGCTCTGGGCGGCAGCAGGAGGCGTTCCGGCCGCCGCGACCAGACGGCGGCACGCGGCGAGCCCGGCGAGATAACCTATCATTGTTGTATGAGTTTTGCGCCCACGCTCAACATCACCGTTCTCGGCTTCGGCGAACGGGCAGCGGGCTACATCGCTGCAATCCAGGCGCTGCACGCCGAAGCATCGGTCGTCCTGCCCATCGGGCTGCGCGTGATCATCGATGCCGGCCTCTGGAACCCTGACCGCGATGATGTCCTCGCGCTTGCGCGGCGCTTCAAGCTCGGCCTGTTCGGCGTCGACCCCAAGCTGATGATCGAAGCAGGAGATATTCATGCCGTCGTTGCCTGCTTCGAGGATCCGGAGCTTCAGGCTGAGGCGCTCGACCGCGCTATCGCCGCGAGAAAGTTTCTCCTCGCCGTTCCTCCGCTCGCGCCGACCGAGCGTGAAAGTCGCAGCCTTGCCCGCCGCGCCGCGGAGCGCGGCCTCTTCACGGCGATCGGCGAAGGAGAGCCCGCAGCGACCATCCGCGCATTCGTCACCAGCCTTGTTGAGCGGCGCATCATCTTGCCTTCGTGGCAGGAATGGCTCGACCGCACCGCGCCGCGGTCGCTCTCGGCGCGGGAAGAGATCGAACGCGCGCTCGCGCTCCTGCCGGCGGATGCTACTGAGGCGCGCGAGCGGCTTCGCCGCGCTCTTTCCCAGCTGTCCGACGAGGCGTCGTGAAAGCCGTGCGCTATCACGAGCACGGACCGCCGAGCGTGCTCGTCTGGGAAGATGCGCCAGACCCGCCACTCGGGCCGGGCCAGATCTTGATCCGGACAAAGGCGGTCGGCGTCAACTTCGGCGAAACGCGCAACCGTGCCGGGCTTTCCCCTCGCTTTCCTCTCCCCCAGATCCCCGGATTGGAAGTCGCCGGGGTGGTCGAGGCAGTCGGCGCGGGCGTATCGCGGTTCAAGCCGGGCGACCGCGTCTTCGGCCGCGCCCTCCAGACATACGCCGAGTTGGTCGCAGGCGATGCCGAGGACTTCTTCCTGCTGCCGGATTCGCTTCCGTTCGAGGTCGGCGCAGCCGCGCCGGTGAATTTCCAAACCGCCTGGCACGGGCTTGTCACAGTCGGCGGCATCCAGCCGGGGTGGACGGTGTACGTTGTCCCGGCAGGCGGCGGCGTCGCCTTTGCGGGGGTGCAAATCGCAAAAGCGCGAGGCTGTCGCGTTGTTGCTGCGGCGGGCGGGCCCGCAAAGACGGCGCTCGTGCGTGCGCTGCTCGCCCCCGATCTCACGCTCGACTATCTGCAGGACGATGTTGCCGCGCGCGTCGCCGAGGTGACCGGCGGACAGGGATGCCAGCTCGCGCTCGACGGCAATGGCGCGCCGACCATCAGGCAGACGCTCCGTGTCCTTGGGGTCGGAGGCAAAGTGATGGTGTACGGCGCGCCGGCAGGCGGCACGCTCGATGTGCCTGTCCGCGACCTCGCCTACAAGCGCCTCGCCATTCAGGGCTTCGCCGTCACCGACGACCTCTATCCCGTAACACGGGCCGCTTTCGAGCGAGAAGTCATTCCGCGGCTGGCCGACGGACGCTTTATCGTGCACATTGCGAAGCGCTTTCCGCTCTCTCAGGCCGCCGCAGCGCATCAAGCGCTTGCCGACCGCACTGTCGTTGGGAAAGTCGTTCTCGTCGCCGAAGATTAGCGCTCGAGATGGGCCGCGACGGCGATCTCGCGGCGAAGGCGCGCTGCCTCCGCGCGCGCGGCGCGCTCCCAGTCCGGTCCCGTTGCTGCATAGAGAATCTGGCGGGAGACGGCGAGAAGCAGCATTTCAGGGGAGGCGCCGCGCCCAGCTGCAATCGCCCGCTCGACCGTCCCGCCCTGCACTCCAATCCCCGGCACGAGGATCGGCTGGTCGGGGCAGATGGCTCGAACCGCGCTCAGCTCCTCGGGGAAGGTCGCGCCGACGACCAGCCCCACATTCCCCCCCCTGTTCCACTCGCGGCACCGTTCTGCAACCACGCGGTAGAGCGGAAGAAGACGCCCGTCGGGAAGGCGGACAGGGAGGTCCTGGAAGTCGCGCGCGCCCGGGTTCGACGTTCGGCAGAGGACGAAAACGGCTCGACCCGGATAGGCGAGCCACGGCTCGAGACTGTCGCCGCCGAGATACGGCGAGACGGTGCAGGCGTCATACCCGAGCACCTCGAAGGCCGCTCGGGCGTAGGCAGCGGCGGTATGGCCGACATCACCCCGCTTCGCATCGAGCAGAGCGGGAATGTCATCCGGAATGAGGCGCCGAATTTTCTCAAGAAGCCGAAAGGCGTCGGCCCCATACTGCTCGAAGAAGGCGGCATTCGGCTTATAGCAGCAGACGAGGTCGCGCGTGGCGTCGATCAGGCGGCGACAGAACTCGATGGGGTCGGCGAGCGGAAGCCGAGCGGGGTCAGGGTCGAGCCCCAGACAGAGGAGCGTGCGGTTGCGTCGAACCGCCGCGGCCAGTTTTTCGGCGAAGGTCATCCGACTGGCAGTGGGGTCTCGACCAATCCCAAGCCTGCGGCCAAGCGCCGAGCAACCGACAAATGCCCGCTCGCCAAGAGCCGGAAGGTGCCGGCCTCCTCGCGATCGGTCAGCAAGTCGCGCTCGCTCAGCACGCGGCGCACCTGACGCGCCACGGCCGCACCGCTGTCAACGACCACGACCCCCTCCCCCATCTCGCGCTCGATCGTCGGCCGCAGGTAGGGATAGTGCGTGCACCCGAGAACGACCACATCGACCGCAGCCGCCTTGAGCGGGCGGAGATAGGCGCGGACCATTTCGCGCGTTGCCGGCGTGTCGATCTCCCCCCGCTCGATCGCCTCGGCGAGGCCGGGGCACGTCTGAATGGTCAGCCGGCAGTCGCGAGCGAAGCGGGTCACTACGTCTGAGAACAGCTCGGCTTGGACGGTGAGGGTCGTGGCGAGGACGCCGACCCGCCCCCGGGCGCTGAGCGCGCACGCCGGCTTGATGGCAGGAACCATGCCGACGAACGGAACGGGATAGCGGCGGCGAAGCTCATGCAGCGCCGCGCCGGAGGCGCTGTTGCAGGCGACGACGATCAGCTTGACGCCCTCATCAAGGAGGCGGGCAGCAGCGGCAGCAGCGAGCGCCGTCACTTCCTCGCCCGGCCGCTCGCCGTAGGGACAATGCGCATTGTCAGCGTAGTAGATGAGATGTTCATTCGGCAGAAGCGCTCGGATCTCGCGAGCGACGGTCAAGCCGCCGACCCCCGAGTCGAATACCCCGATTGGCGCCTGCGTGGTCATCGAGGCCCTCGATCTGCGTCGGTTCGCACGACGGCACTATAGCGCGACCGCCTGCCCGCTTCAAGGCAGTCCGGACGGCGGAAGCTGAAACACCGCCCGGACCAGACAATGGTCGCTCCCGGACTGGCGGCAGTCGGTTGCAACAGCGGTCACGGTGAAGTCGGCGCTGAAGAACAGATAGTCAATCCGGAGGATCGCCCAGCCCGTTCGCATGAGGAACCACGACTTCCAGGTATTCTGCGCCCCGAACCCCGCTGCCCGCTTGGCGTCGCCGAACTGCGCGGTGATTCGGCGGTAGGCGGGCTCGCGCTCAGTGACATTGAAATCGCCGACGAGCAGAACCGGCTCATCGGGACGGCGGAGAGTTTGGGTAAGGCTGAGGATCGCCGCGATCTGCTCATCTCGCGTGGTGCCGTCGAAGCCGACAGGCAGTGCTTGGGTGCCGAAACGGAGCCACGCGATCTGGCCGGGCAGAGGGTGCGCGTTGACGATAAGAAGGCGGCGGCCGCCGGCATCGAGCCGCGCCCACATCACGGGCGGCGCCTCGCGATAGCCTTCTTCAAGGATGGGGAAAACCGAGAGCAGCCCCATCCCGCGGTACCGGTCGTTCGGGAAAAGAGCGCGAGATCGGTAGCGGTCGGCGAGCACAGGGTCAGCGAGAAGAAGGTCCCGCTGACGGAAGGAGAGTTCTTGGAGCGCAACGACACTCGCATCGGCCTCGGCCACCGTCCGACGTAGTGCCGCCGCATCGGTGTTCTCCTCCAAAAGATTCCAAGTCGCGACGCTGAAGCGAAGCGCCCCCGGTGTCGGAGACGCGGGCAGCGCGAGCAGACCGGGCAGGAAGAGGAACGCCCAGAGCAGCCCTCCCACCGCGGCAGCCGCCTTGGCGACGCGCCCGCCGAGCGCAAGGGCGAGGGGGACGAGCACAAGGAGCGGGATGAAGAGGTGGGGCAAAAAGATGAGCGCGACGGCGAGCGGTCCCGCCGGAGATGGCTGGACGCTGGCAAAAGCAGTGACCCCAACAAGAGAGGCCACCGTCGCGACAGTCACGCGGTCGACGAGACGACGTACCGCAGGCAGCCTCGTTGCTGCGGCGACTGTCACGCCGAGCGGTAATCCCATCGGAGAAGCAAGGCGAAGAGGAGCAGCCCGGCGCCGATCAGCGCCCCATCCCGCAGCGCGAGCGGGGTTCTCCGCCACCTTCTGAGACGGAGCAGCGCGAGCGCGAGATAGGAGAGCTGCCCGGTCATGAAGAGGGCGTGATACCAGCCCAGCAGGTTCCAGCGCCACGGCCGCGGCATCGACCAGTTGACCAGCCCTCGCGCGCCCTGGTAGCCGTGCAGCGCCGCCGTGATCCCTCCGCCGACCGCAAGCGCCGCTGCCAGCTCAGCGCGGTTCGGGGGGCCGCCCGTGCGCTGGAGGAGCCGCGCAGCGATGACGTTCAGTGCCGGCAGGAGCACCCCGTCGCCCACCCACGCCGAGAGAAACTGCAACGTTCCGCGGTACTCCTGAACGAGGCGCGAGCGCCGCAGCAGCAGGATGAGGTGCGCCACGGCGTTGACGCCAAATGCGAGCACAATCGTCCCCAGCACGATCGCGACGGTCGGCGCACTGATTGGGAGGCGACGGCCTGCCATCGCTCCTTCCTCCTCAGTACAGCCGGACACGGCCGGCACGGACATCCTCTTCCGCTTGGCGGTAGAGTTCGAGCGTGCCGAAGTCGAGCACGTAGGCGTCAGCTTCCCAGCCATAGAGAGGAGCGCCGGCAGCAAGGAGCGCAGGGAAGAGGTCGTGCCCAAAGTCGCTCGGACGATCGTCCGGAACCGAACGGAGAACGCCGGCGTCGAGCGCGAAGATCCCCGCATTCACCAGAGCTGAGGGAGGACACTGGTCCCGGGGTGGCTTCTCCCGGAAAGCGATCACGCGGCCGTCGGGCGCAAGATCGACGACGCCGCGGGTCCACGGGTCGGGAACGCGGTACAGCGCCAACGTTGCTGCTGCGCGCCGCTCGAGATGCCGGCGCAGGAGACTGCTCAGATCGAGGTCCGACAGCACATCGCCGTAGCAGACGAGAACCGTGCCCGCGAGGCGATCCCGAAACTGGGCGGCCCCACCCGCCGTGCCGAGAAGCTGGCGCTCTTCGCTGTAGACGATGCGCAGCCCCAGCGCCGCGCCATCGCCGAAATACCCACGGATCGCGCTCGGGTGCGCGTAGAGATTGATGTACACCTCCTGAACGCCATGCCACCGCAGCCAGCGAAGCAGCCATTCGAGAGCGGGACGTCCGGCGAGCGGCACCATCGGCTTCGGCCGGTCGAGGGTGAAGGGACGGAGCCGAGTGCCCTCCCCTGCAGCGAGAACAATGGCAGGAACGGTCATCGCGCAGCGGTTGTCCGATACACCTTGAGGATGAGATGCACTGTGGTGTCCCACGACTGACGAGCGACGACGTGGGAGCGCAGGGCACGGCCGAGCTGCTCGCGCCGGACGGGGTCGGCGATCAGTTCGCCGAGCCGGTCCGCCAACGAGTGGGGATCGCCCTGCCGGGCATACACCCCGAGGTCGCCGAGGATCTCGCGGGCAACCGGCGTATCAAAGGCGACGGTCGGCAAGCCGGCCGCTTGGTAATTGAGAAGCTTGCCGTTCCCCTCCGTCTCGGAAAGCTTGGGCGAGACGGCAATGTCGCCAATGAGAAGGTAGTCCGGCGCTTCGCGGTACGGGATCCGTCCCGTAAACGTAACCCGGCTTGCGATGCCGAGTTCGGCGGCGATGCGGCTGTAGGTGTCTTCGCCGGGGAAACCCATCACGAGGTAGTGGGCATCGACCCCGCGCCGAGTGAGCAGCGTGGCCGCTTCGAGCAGCTTGCTCGTGCCCTGATACTCGGAGAGCAAGCCGAGGTAGACGACCACCGGCCGGCCTTCCGGGATGCCGAGCCGAGCGCGCAGGGCGGCGATCCGCTGCAGGTCGGGGTGCTCCCAGCGCGGGATGAATCGATGCGGGTCCACCGAGTCGGGAACGGTCGCAATGCGCGAGGGAGGAACATCGAACTGCTCTGCCAAGATCGTCGCCGCGTTCTGGGAACTGGTGATGATCGCGTCGGGCAGGCGCGTGATCAGCCGCTCCAGCCGCAGCAGGGGGCGATACCACGGGCTCCCGCGCGAGAGCCAGCCATGGTCGATCATCTCGCTGGTGAGGCTTCCCTGAAAGTCGAAGATCAGGGGGATCCGGAGCGGGCGGGCGACCAACGCCCCGATTAGCGCGCCCTCATGAAGGTGGGCATGGATCACTGTGGGCCGCAGCCGAAGCGCGACGTGAAGGGTCCGCACCGCAAGGAGCAGGTCGAACAGGGGCTTCCGTTTCGACGGCCCGGCCTTGATCGACTGGAGGATCGGCAGCGGGAATGCTCGACGCACATCGAGCGCGGGCGGGTCGTCGCCGGACGGGTAGGTGACGATGGTGACGCGGTGGCCGAGCCGGCGAAGCGCCTCGCTCTCTTCCAGGATCCGAACGTGACAGCCGTAATCAGCGAAGAAGGAGGTGGGCGCGATCTTGAGAACGGTCCAGCGCTCGAGCGCTTCCCGCTGCCCGCTCACTCGCGCCCCCCGCAGCTAGCGGCTGCGCGGGGAAAACGCGGCGCCCGAGTTGATCGGCTCGTTGATGAACACATCGCCGTTACGGATCTTGATGTTGAAGCCGCAAGCCGGGTTTGTGCACACCCATGCTTTGTAGTGGATCGGAGCTCCTTGACTGCCAAAATCGGAAAGAGGTAGGAGATCCCCGGTCTTGCACTGTTGACAACGTGGCCAGTGGAGTGGCTCCATGATCTTCTCCGTCCTCGACGCGCGACGTCGCTGGAACCGCCCACGGCTCGCCTCGATTATTCCTTGGCGGCGGCGAGTATACTCGAGGCGCCGGTGCCGGGCAACCGTGCCCGTGCTTGCTGCTCCTCATTGAGGAGGGGGAACGGGGCGGGTCGCTCGCTGAATGATACGGCACAACTTCTGGAACTGGCGCCCCCAGCCAGCAGCGCGCGCAAGGCCCACCCCGCAAAGCGCTGCCGGCGGGCAAGGGTGCGGCGTCTGCCGACAGTTCCTCTTCGCAGCTTCTGCGCCGCGGCCCTCTCCTCCGCCGGTGCGGGGCGCCCCCGCTGGACAAGGCAGCGCCCTCCCGGGGGCCAGCCCGTTCCCGCGGACGAACGGGCAGCGCGCCGGGCACCAGGTTCAGAGCGCGACGACTGCGCTGGACATTCGTTTCGTCGCCGCATCATCGCCTCGTTCTCCAGCCTTGAAGGCGCTCCGCGCATGGATTTGGGGTCTTGACACGCCCAAAAGGGCGCGATATAGTGTGGTCGCGACGAAGGGTAGGCGCGAGGCTGGGCGTCGGGAGACGCCGGATGGGATCCCGCGACGAGCGGAGCGGTGAGGTAAACTCGAGTGCGAGTGTGTAGCGCCTACACCAGACGGCGTCGGCAAAGGAGAGGCGGGGTCAATCCCCCGCCTCTCCTTTAGTATTTGGCAGAGTGCTCCTCGGGCGCAGCATATCTCTGCATGGACGCATGCTCCTCTGCTTGCGCTTCTGGGAGTTCGCGCATGAGCCATGAGGTCACGCTGATCCCCGGCGATGGGATTGGGCCGGAAGTGACCGCCGCAGCCCGGCGCGTCATCGACGCAAGCGGCGTGTCGATCCGCTGGCAGGAGAAGCTGGCAGGACAGGCAGCGGTGGACGCCGGCGGCGACCCGCTGCCTCCCGATACGCTCGAGTCGATCCGGCAGACGAAAGTCGCGCTGAAAGGGCCGACTGCCACCCCGATCGGCGCGGGCTTCCGAAGCATCAATGTGGCCCTCCGTCAAGCGCTTGAGCTCTACGCAAATGTCCGTCCCGTGCGGTCGTACCGCGGGATCCGCTCCCCGTTCGAGGATGTCGATCTCGTCATCATCCGCGAAAACACCGAGGACCTCTACGTCGGGATCGAGCATCAGGTCGATGACCTCGGCGCAGTCGGGTTCAAGATCACCACCCGCAAAGGCTCAGAACGGATCGCGCGCTTTGCATTCGAGTACGCAAAACGCTTTGGCCGCCGAACCGTCACCGCCGTGCACAAGGCGAACATTTTCCATGCCAGCGACGGCCTCTTTCTCGCCTCCTGCCGCCGCATTGCCGGGAGCTATCCCGAAATCGAGTATCAGGAACGGCTGGTTGATAACCTCGCCGTGCAGATGATCCGGCGTCCCCGCGATTTCGATGTCCTGCTCCTACCGAACCTGTATGGCGACATCTATTCAGACCTCTGCGCCGGGCTCGTCGGCGGCCTCGGGGTCGCGCCCGGCGCCAACATCGGAGAGCACGGCGCAATCTTCGAGGCGGTTCACGGCACCGCCCCCGATATCGCGGGCAAGAACCTCGCCAACCCGACCGCGATGATCCTTTCGGCGGTGATGATGCTCGAACATCTGGGCGAATTCGATGCCGCCGCCCGGATCACCGCCGCCGTAGAGGCAGTTCTCGCGGAAGGATGGGCCGTTACACGGGATCTCGGCGGCGAGGCGACGACTACGGCGATGACCGACGCCATCATCAAACGCCTCGAGACGACCCGCGGCGCTACGCGAGCGCCTCTCGACGAGAATAGCCGGGTTGCCGATGTCCTCCGCGCCGCCGCAACGGCCGGCCACGACGGCCCCGTCTGGAATGCGACCACCCCTGATTTTCACCTGACGGTGGTCTCCTACCGCGACAACCGCGGCTCCAGCTCGCATGTCAACCCTGAGTTTGATCAGCTGGTCGTGGTCCTCGAGGGCGAGGGGGTGCTTGAGATCGCCGGCGAGCGCTATCCCCTCCATGCCGGTGAAGTCGCTTATCTCCCGAAAGGAACGCGCCGCCAGATCCGCGCCGACGGCGACCGTCTGGTCTATCTCGTGGTCAATCGCCGTCCTTCCTAGGCGCGGGCGATCGCTGCCGCCGCTCTGCCCATTTTCTTCGGCGCGCTGCCCCAGCCGGATCCGCTACTGTTCCGGCATCAGGCGCACCACCGTTTGCCCGCACGATGTGCGCTTCCGCCGCCATCCACGCGGGAGGCGAGGGACCGATGCTGCTGCTTGACTCGGCCAACCCGGAAGAGGCGCGTCGCGCCGCAACGCTGGGCTATGTTCACGGCGCCACAACCAACCCGCTCCTCATCGCGCGCAGCGGCATGTCCGGCCGGGCGGTGATCGAAGCGCTGCTCGCTGCGCTGCCCGGCCCCGTGTTCTACCAGCCAGTTGCCGACCGCGTCGACGCGATGGTGGCGGAGGGTCGCCACATCCTCGCTCTCGCTCCCGACCGCGTCGTCCTCAAGCTCCCCTGCACCCCGGCAGGCCTTGCTGCGGGGGCAGCGCTGCGCAACCACGCGATCTTCAGCGTCACGGCAGTGTTCACGCCAGCGCAGGCGATCGTCGCGGCCGCGGTCGGCGCGCGCTACATCATTCCGTATCTGAGCCGTCTGAACCGAGCGGCGGGGAACGGCGCCGCCGTAATCGAGCAGATGGCAGCGGTAGCAGGAGAAGCAGACCTGCTTGTCGCTAGCCTCAAGTCGGTGGATGAGGCGGTTCGCGCCCGGCGCGCCGGCGCCCGCCACCTGACCTTGCCGCTGTCGCTGCTGGAAGAAATGGCCGTCAGCCCGCTGACGGAACTCGTCGTGGAGGAATTTCGCCGTGCCGGCGCGCGCGTCGATGAGGCAGCTGCACGCTGACCGTTTCAGTCGGATCGCGCCGTAGAGTACAATGGGATGCCGCCGGGAAAAGCGGCAAGCGTTCGGTAGAGGAAGAGACCATGGCGAAGTACGATCTCGCGATCTTGAACGGTACCCTCGTCATCCCCTTTGTCGGGCCGGTTCGAGCCGATGTCGCAGCGCGCGACGGGAAGATCGTCGCTATCCATGACGCCATCGCTCCTTCCGAAGCGGACCAAGTCGTCGATGCGAAAGGGAAGCTCGTCTTCCCAGGCGCCGTCGACTCGCACTTCCATATCGGGATCTACCGGCCGATCTCGGTCGATGCGGAGAGCGAGACGATGTCCGCGCTGGTCGGTGGGGTGACTTCAATCCTCAGCTACTTCCGCACGGGTCACCACTACCTCGACAAGACCGGGCCCTATCGCGAGATCTATCCTGAGGTGCTCGAGGCGACCGCGGGACACGCCTACACCGATTACGGGTATCACATCGGTATCATGACGAGCGCCCAGATCGAGGAGATCGACTGGCTCGTGGGCGAGATGGGGGTCGCCTCGTTCAAGTACTTCATGTTCTACAAGGGGCTTAACCTCTCTGCCTCATCGACAGCTGGGCTGTCGTACACCATGAGCGATGTCTATGACCTCGGTCATCTCTACCGCTACATGCAGGCGGTCGTTCGCGCCAAGCTGAAATACAAGCAGCGGATCAGCCTCTCTCTCCACGCCGAGCATGCTGAGATCATCCGGACGATGATCGATGAGGTGAAGGAACTCGGCCTTCAAGGGCTCGAAGCGTATCACCGGGCGCGGCCGCCGTTCCAAGAGCGGCTGGCGATCGCCGAGGCGGCGCTGCTTGCCGATGTGACCCAGTGTCCGATCAACCTGCTCCACCTCTCGAGCGCCGAGGCACTGCAGGGCGGGATGAAGGCGCGGCTGGACTATCCCTCGCTCGACATTCAACTTGAGACCACCCTCCATCATCTCTGCTTGACCTTTGAAACGGCGCACGGCGGGATCGAGAGCGCCAAGGTGAATCCGCCCATCCGAACAAAGGAAGACAACGAGGCGCTCTGGGCCGGCGTTCTGCGCGGGGATATCGACCAAGTGGTGTCGGACCATGCCTGCTGCATGTTTGAGATGAAGCAAGGAGGGGTCTGGGAGGCCCAGCCGGGCTTCGGCGGCACGAGCTTGATCTACCCGGTGATGGTCTCCGAAGGCTACCACAAGCGCGGACTGCCGCTCGCGCGCGTCGCGGAACTGGTGAGCGCTCAGCCGGCACGGAACTACGGCCTCTACCCGCGCAAAGGCACGATCGCAATCGGCTCGGATGCAGACTTCGCGGTCGTCGACCCCGAGTTGGAGCAGACCGTGCACACCGAACTGCTCCTTTCGGCGCAAGACCACACCCCGTTCGAGGGCTATCACCTCAAGGGGTGGCCCGTTCAGACAATCCGCGCCGGCAAGGTGATGTTCGACCGCGGCAAAGTAGTTGGGAAGCCGGACGGTCAGTATCTGCGGCGGCCGGACGCCCTCTTCAGCGCCAAGCGCGAGCCCGTTCCGGCGTAGGGCGACGCCGGCACCGCGCGCCCGTGCGGGCGACTGGAGGGCGGGCGCGCGTTCTCCAGCTGGGCGCTCCCCGCCGCGCGGGCGCACTCTTCGGCCGCTCCGCCCCGTGGCGAAACCCCCAGTCAGTTGCCCGTGATGAGATAACTCAGGACGCGGTCGGCGGTGTGGGGTGCCCACGCGTCGAACCCGCGCCACCGTCCGTACTTCGGGCGGAGCGCGTCGGCCGCGCCCATGCAGACCGACCTCCAGATGCGTTCGGTCATCGCGACGCCGTCCTCGCCTGGGAGCGGGGTCTGACCATCGACCGCGGCGTAGAGCCGCGCCGTTGCTGCGAGCAGGTCGGCATAGAAGCTGCGGTTCCAGCCAATCCACTCGGCGCGGTCTGGACCCGCGTGACCGCCGAGAACGAGGTCGGCGTTCAGGGCGATGCAGCAGTCAAGCGTATGGAGGAGCCCGGCGAAATCGGTGTCCGGCAGATTTCGGTAAGGGGCGAGACCAGGCTCAACGAGGTCGCTGAACAGCAGCAGCCGCCCGCCGTCTGTCTCGAGGATCAGCCCGATATTCGAGGCCGAGTGATTGGGGCCGAAGTACCGGACGCCAATCCGATGGGTGCCGAAGCGCAGCTCTTCCTCATCCTGAACGAGTCGCGTTGGCGCAACGATATCCCGGTCGCCGCGAGAGGCGATCCGCTTCGCGGCGTTCGGGTGTGCGATGATCGCTGCGCCGGGCGCGAGCGCCGATGCGCCGCCGATATGATCGCGATGGTCATGACTGTAGATGACGGCGATGATGGGCGCAGTCGTCACGCTGCGGATCGCGGCGCGGAACGCCTGAGCAGCCGTCGGATTGATCGGGTCGACAGCGACCACTCCTTCGCTGGTGACGAGAAAGAGGCTGGCATAAAACCCAATCGGCCAGCGGAAGAGGTGCACTCCCCTTCCCAGGTCTTCGACCGTCGCGCGCTGCATCGTCTCCCTCCCGCCATGATGCTGAATATCCGTTCACCGTTGCCGACGATCCGCTAGGCTTCCGCCAATGAGCGGGTCACTCGCTGCGCTCCGCATTGTGGAGTATGGCCAAGGGATCGCCGCGCCCTTTGCCGGCAAGCTGCTCGCCGACCTCGGCGCCGACGTGCTGAAGGTCGAGCCTCCCGGCGGCGACCGGCTGCGGCGCCAGCCGCCCTTCGCCGGCGACCGGCCGGGGACAGAGCGAAGCGGCCCGTTCATCTACCTCAACACGGGCAAGCGGAGCGTCGTTCTCAACCTTGAGACAGAAACCGGCTGCCTCCTCTTCGAGCGGCTCGTCGCCGAGGCCGACATCCTGATTGAGGACACCGCGGAGGGATGGCTTGCAGCGCGGGGCCTCAGTTCGGCCGAGCTGCGGCGCCGCTTCCCTCGCTTGATCATCGTCTCGGTGACACCCTTCGGCCGCACGGGGCCGAACCGCGCCTATCGAGGGGACGACCTGATCGGCGCGGCAGCGTCGGGGCTGGCATATATCGCGCGGCCGCGCGCCTTCGCCGATGTCCACCGCACTCTTCCGCCTCTTCGTCCCCCCGGCAACCAAGCTGCCTTCCTCACTGGCCTCGTCGCTGCGCTCGGCGCTCTGCTCGCCGTCTTTCATCGCGCCAGAAGCGGCGCAGGCGATACCGTGGATGTCTCGATGCAGGAAGCCGTGCTCGCGGCGCTCGGCCCCAGCTTCGCTCATTGGACGTATCAAGGTCACGTTGTGGGACAGCCGGCGCTGCCGGACAGTGCCCCGATCTGCCTTATGCGCTGCCGCGACGGCTGGGTGTGGCTGCAATGCTCGGAGGAGCATCACTGGCAAGCGTTTGTCGAGATGATGGGCTCGCCGGACTGGGCGCAGTTCGACCTCTTTCGCGACCGCTTCACGCGCGGGGCAAACTGGGATGCGCTCGAGCCGCTCCTGCTGGAATGGACCCTCCAGCACGATAAGGAAACGATCTTTCGCGAGGCCCAAGCGCGCCGTATTCCCCACGCCCCGGCCTACACCTTCGAAGAGGTGCTGCGCAACACCCACCTCCTCGCTCGCGCGGCGTTTCCGCGGGTGGCGCACCCGGTGGCGGGGGAGGTCCGCCTTCCGCGGTCGCCGATCCAGATGGCGGCGACGCCGCCCGTCCTGCGGCGGCCGCCGCTTCTCGGCGAGCACACCGGCGAGGTGCTTGCGGCGCTCGGCTACCAGCCGGCCGAGATTGCGGCGCTCGCCGCGGGAGGCGTCGTCGTATGAGCGCGCTGCCGCTCGAAGGCGTGCGCATCGCGGATTTCTCGTGGGTGCATGCTGGACCTTTCGCAACGATGATCTTGGCCGAGATGGGTGCGGAGGTGATCAAGATCGAGACGAGCAAACGGCTCGACATCGTTCGCCAGCTGCCCCCGATGGCAGACCGGGTCGGCGGGATCAACCGTTCCGGCTATTTCAATGCCGTCAACCGGGGCAAGCGGTCCTGCACGCTCGACCTGCAGACGGCTGCCGGACGCGCGCTCGCCTGCGACCTGATCCGGGTCAGCGACGTCGTTGTCGAAAACTTCAGCCCCGGCGTCCTCGACCGGCTCGGTCTCGGCTACGCCTCTCTCCGCGAGGTCCGGCCAGACATCATCCTCGTCTCAATTTCCGGCTACGGAGCGACTGGTCCGGACCGTCACTACGTCGCCTATGGAACGCCGCTCACCGCCTTCAGCGGCCTCGTCATGCTGCACGGCTACCCGGGCGGCGAACCGCAGTCGATGAACCTCGCCTGGCCAGACCCGGTCGCGGGGTATACCGCTGCACTTGCCATCCTCGCTGCGCTCCTGCATCGCGCTGAAACTGGAGAAGGGCAGTTCATCGACCTTGCCCAAGCGGAGGCGGCGATCGCGTTCCTCGGGGATCAGATCGCCGAGACGACGATGAACGGCCGCCAGCCGCCTCGCCGCGGCAACGAGGAGGTCGGCGCAGCGCCGCACGGGATCTACCCCTGCGCCGGGCAAGACCGCTGGATTGCGATCGCCGTGACCGATGAGACCGCGTGGCACGGTCTTCGCGCCGCGCTGCGCGACCCTGATCTGGAGGACGACGCGTTTGCCGACCCCTTCCAGCGCTGGGAACGGCGCGCTGACCTCGACCGCATCGTCGAGCGGTGGACACGGCAGCGCTCGCCTGAGGAGGCCTTCCACTGGCTGCAGACCCACGGCGTTCCTGCCGCGCCGGCGGCGACCTGTGCCGACCTCGCAAGCGACCCCCACCTTCATGCCCGCGCCTTCTTCGGGATCGATCACCATCCTGAAACCGGTCCCCGCCAGATGGCCGGCCTGCCTTGGGTGTTCGGCTCGCTGCCGCGCCGCATCGGCGCGCCCGCTCCCCGCTTAGGAGCAGATACGGAGTGGGTGCTCGGAGCGCTGCTCGGCCTCGACCGGGCGCGCATCGCTCAGCTGATCGCTGAACGAGTGATTGCATGACCTCATCGCGACGGGGAGGCGCGATCCGAGCGCCGGCGCCTCGCCGCAACGCACGGCGGTCTGCCGGCGCGAAGACGGCCTTCACGCACCAGGGGCAGCACCGGCGAACGCGCGCCTGACGACGGGAAAGCGCGCACGCCGCCCGGCCTTCTCGGGAGGACACCCAGGCTGCGCAGCGTGTGGGCCGGGCTGAATTTCTGCGCCCCTGCGGGAGCTTTCGCGCCCGTCACGGGGTGCGCCGGAAGAGCGAAACGCTTCAGTCCCAGCGGACGTCCGTCGCCGCGGCTGAAGCGGCTGGACAGTCCAGGATCACGACGCGCGTCGAAGACGGTCAAGGTAGCCCAAGGCGCTAGGAGGAGAGGCTTCGTGCGCGGCAATTTTGAGGCATCTAAAGCGGGAAGCGAGAAGGCATGAATCTATCGATAGAAGCGAGCAACTTTTCCCACAAGGCTTGACGAAATTTCTCAATAGCGAGATGATGGGGTTGCAGCATGAGCGAGAAGTGACACGTCTCGCGGCGGAAGGAAACGAGAGCGGAGAGATGGTGGATCGCCTTGGTATCTTGACAATGACGCACGGCACAGGAGAAGAGGACTCGCCGAGCAATTTGGACGTTCAGCGCTATATCGAGGAGATGCAGTTTCCTGTCCCGACCCGCCATGGCTTCATCCAGGCTGGCCGACATCTCCAGCCTGCCGTTGAATGGCTCAACCAGCAGAAGGTGACGGTCATTGTCGCGGTCATCCTCTATCCCCTCTCGAACAACAAGGAAGTCGGCAAAGCGTATGTCGAGATGGGGCTGAAGCCGGGGCGGCTGAAGTACGAGTTCTACCCCGTGACAACCGAGGCGACGATCTACCCTTCGAAGCTGATGGAGGCGCACCCGCTGCTCGCCGATGTCACGCAGTCGCGGCTGCTCGAGATCAGCCAAGACCCCGCGAACGAAATCGGGATCTACGTCACCCACGGTGAGTTCACCCCCAGCGGGCGCCGTCTCCATGACGGCTCGGCCGACGAGATGCTGAGTATCATCCGCAAGCGGGGCATCTTCTTCGACGTTCGGCGCGCTTCAATCAACCCGAAGGATGAGACGCTGCCGCTCGCCCGCGAACTGCTCCAAACGGGCAAGACCCTGCTCTTCACCCATGGGTTCACCGAGCGGAGCGAGTTCACCGAGTCGTACATTCCCAGCCAGCTCGCGCAGCTGCCTGAAGGCAGCTACCGATGGAACTCAACTCCGCTGCTCCCTCATCCGGCAATGCGCGAGTACATTCTCTTCCGCGTTGCCGAAACGCTCTTCGCGAACGGCCGCGCTGATCTCGTGTTCGATGAGGCGCGCGCCGTGTGGGAGCGCTACCGCGACTTCGAAGCGCAGGTCTCCCTTCCGATGCTCATCCCGGCGCAGGCGTAGCGCATCATGGGCCAGTCGGTCGCGCGTTTCGCGATCCTGTCGATCGTGGTCGCCGTGGCCACGATCGCCTTGAAAGCCGCGGCATATCTTGTCACAGGCTCAGTCGGCCTCCTCTCCGACGCGCTCGAGTCTGTTGTCAACCTTGTCGCCGCGGTCGTGGCGCTTATCGCGCTCACAATTGCGGCGCGGCCGCCCGACGAGGATCACGAACATGGTCACGACAAAGCGGAATATTTCGCGAGCGGGTTCGAAGGCCTCCTTATCGTCGTCGCCGCGTGCTCGATCATCGTGGCCGCCGTCGAGCGGATCGTTAACCCCGTTCCTCTTGACGACCTCGGGATTGGCCTCGCCATCTCAGCCCTTGCCGCCGTCATCAACTTGGGAACAGCGGTCATTCTGCTTCGGGCTGCCAAGCGCTACAGTTCGATCGCCCTCGAGGCCGACGGAAAACATCTGCTGACGGATGTCATCACTTCGGTCGGCGTCATCCTTGCTGTCGGCGCTGTCGCGGTCACGGGCTGGCTCCTGATCGACCCGCTCATCGCGCTCGTTGTCGCCGCAAACATTCTTTGGACAGGCGCCCGGCTCATTTGGCAGTCGGTGTGCGGCCTGATGGACACCGTCCTCCCCTCCCATGACCGGGTGAAGATCGCCGCCGTGCTCGACCGGTTCCGCTCCGAGAACGTCCAATGGCACGCGCTGCGGACGCGGCAATCCGGTTCTCGGCGGTTCGTCCAAGTCCACCTCCTCGTCCCCGGGAGCTGGACTGTGCAGCAAGGCCACGACTTGGCGGAGCGAGTCGAAGCCGATATCCGCAATGTCATTCCCCGCTGCAACGTTTTGACCCACGTCGAGCCGGTTGAAGATCCCCTCTCGTGGGCCGACGTGCCGCTCGACCGCCCGGAGTCCGCCCGCTCCAAGTAGCCGCCGCTGCCGCGGCCGGCACGGCCGCCGCTCCGCTTGGCCCGTCTTCCCGCGGAGCGGCTCGCGCTTCTCCTTGCAGCACGACGGTACGGCAGAGCGTGCTTCCAGCCGCTTCACCGCCCCGAGGCGCGACATGCAACTAGAGCGGGTGAGCGGGCGGTCGCGCGCGATCATGCGACAATGACATGGAAAAGCGATGGCGGCGTTGGTCGAGAAGGGCTACATCAGAATCCGCTGGGGGCAGCTGCACTACTGGCGCGCTGGCGAAGAGGGACCGGCGCTCGTTCTCTTGCACCAGACCGCCAATTCCAGTCGGATGTGGTTGCCGCTCGCGCCGTTGCTCGCTCCGCGGCTGCGCCTCTATGCGCTCGACACGCCCGGCTTCGGGATGTCTGACCCGCCGCCTGCTCCCCCGCGCTTCGAAGAGTACTGCGATGCTTTCCTCGAGGCGCTTGACGCGCTTCACCTGCCTCGCGCTGCGCTTCTCGGATTTCATACCGGAGCCGGCTTCGCCGCGGGAATAGCAGCCCGCGCGCCGCACCGGGTGAGCCGCCTTGTGCTGATGGGCGCGCCGATTTTCGACCCTGAGGACGAAAACACCCGGCGGGCGCGCGCAGCACGCCGAGGCTGGGAGCCGGACCTCGCCGGAGAGTATCTCCGGCGCCTTTGGCGGATCTCTACCTACCCCGACCCGTGGGTCCGCCATCGGGAACTGACCGACCGGCTGCTCGCGGGCCCCCGCGCGTGGTGGGCCTCAGCCGCGGTGAGCGACACCGATATCCGCCGCTTCTTGCCGGCAATCCGCTGCCCGACGCTCTTCCTCTGCGGCGCAAATGACTTCATGGCCGACAAGCAGCCGGCAGCGGCAGCGCTTCTGCCGACGGCGACGCTCGTGCTCCTTCCCGGCGAAACCCTTATCGTCGACCAGAAGCCAGCGGAGGTCGCAACCTACCTCCTCAACTTCCTTCTCCCCGCCGTCTCCTAACCCTGCCGCCGTCGAGCGCTCGCGGGCAGACCGCTGCCGCCGCATTCCACGCGCCTCCTTAGGATGAGGGGGAACCGCACCGTCGACTGAGACGTTGCTCTAGATGAAATGAGTGGGAGAGTGGTGAGAGATACGCGAGGTGTGTGATGAAAGTTCGAGCTGATATCAAATGCCATGTCTGCGGATTCGTTTCCGGCGAAGTGATCGGGTTTGCGCCGAATGGGCTGACCAGCCCGCGCCACGCGCGGATCATTGACGAACGGATCCTCCCGAGCGCGCTCGCGCCGGCAGGGTGGCCGACGCCCGGACAGCCGCTCCGATGCGCGCGCTGCAACGGCGCGGTCTATCTCGATGAAGTCGAAGTGCTGCGCGAGCGGCCAGCAGCGGAGCCGGTTGCCGCCTTCCGCCCCCGCCCCGACCGAGCGGTCCGGCGCGCAGCCTAATCCTAGGCCGCACTGCTGCAGTGAGGAGCGGCCCCAAGCGGGTCGCTCCTCTTTTTTAGAACGCGGCTATTCCGGGCTGCCGAGGTGACGGCGAAACCAGTCGAGGATGCGCTGGTAGAGGTCGGCCCGGTAGGCGGGCGGCCCGGTGCGCAGAAAGACGTGAGAGCAGTTGGGGTAGCGGACAAACTCGACCTCGCAGCCCGCCTTCTTCAGCGCAACAAACATCTGCTCCCCCTGGCCGATAGGACAGCGCTCGTCTGCTTCGCCATGAATGATGAGCGTCGGGGTCGTGGCGCGGTGGATGAACGTGGAGGGCGACCGGGCAGCATACCACGCCTCATGGTCGCTCGGCGGGCCGCCCCAGTGGAGGTCGCCGAACGCGTGGCCGATGTCGCTCGTGCCGTACATCGAGCGGAGATCGAAGCAGGGAGCGCCGCACACTGCCGCCTTGAAGCGGTCAGACTGGCCGATCGCCCACGCCGTCATATAGCCACCGTAGCTGTATCCCCAGATGCCCACTCGCTGCGAGTCGGCGTATGGCCGAGCGAGAACGTGATCGAGCACCGCCATCAGATCGAGATAATCCTCGCCTCCCCAATCGCGGAGTACCCGCATCGTGAAATCGCGGCCATAGCTTGCCGAGCCGCGGGGATTGACGATGACGACAAGGAAACCGTTTGTCGCCAATAGCTGCTGGATAGGGTTGAACGAAGGGCCGTAGTAGCCGTTGGGTCCGCCGTGCACATCGAGCACAACAGGATAGCGCCGGGCGGGGTCGAACGACGGAGGCAGGAGGAGCCAGCCTTCGATCGGTACGCCGCCCCGCTCGACCAGCAGTCGCTCATGGCGAGCGGGCGGCGCCTCGGCGAAGACCGGACCGGAATAGTCGGTGAGCACTCTCCCCTGCCCGCTCTCTCGGTCGTAGAGGGCGATCTCGCCGACCCGCTCGAAGCTGCTGTAGCCGAACGCCAGCCGCCGACGAGCGGCATCTGCAGACAGGCCGACCGTCGCCGCTCCCCACTGGTAAAGGCACTGCACGGTTCCGCTTGAGAGATCGAGCGTATAGAGCCCGCTCGCTCCGCCTGCGATCGCGCTGAACAGGACCGTGCGCTCATCGAGCCAGATGGGCTGCGCTGGCGGCACGATCGTCCGAAATCCGCCATCCGGCAGCACCCGCAGGTCATGCGTGAGACGGCGAAGAGCGCCACTGCTCACGTCGTAGAGGAAGAAATCGGACTGCCACGTCTGGGTTTCGTCGCCGGTGAACAGAAGCGACCGCCCATCCAATGACCAGGCGAACGTTGAAACGAAGCCGACCGTTGCGCCAACGAGCGTCACCGATCCGTCGAGCGCGACGAGAGCAAGCTGCGAGGACATCTCGTTCCGGCTGGGCTGCAGCACCGCGATAGTCTGTCCGTCCGGCGACCACGCCGGCCAGAAGTGGTCAAACGGGTCGCGCGTAAGCTGACGGCGTTCGCCGGTTGCGGCGTCAACGAGGAACAGCTGGTAGCGAACGTCGTTGATCACCCCCCGATCATCCTGCTTGTAGTCAATCCGACGGACAACCCGAACCGGGGGCAGGTCGGCCGCGGACGGCTCCTCCTTTGGATTGGCGGGGTCCACAGGCGCCACATACGCGAGGCGCGTGCCGTCGGGCGACCAGGTAAGCCCGGCGATGGGAACGCGATGGCGGGTCAGTTCTCGCGGCTCGCCCGGATGGTCAGCGTCCATCAGGAAGATCGCGCTGCCGTCGCCGCGGCTCGAGACGAACGCGATGCAGCGGCCATCGGGGGACCAGCGGGGAAGCACGCTCGACTTCTCAGCCCGGGTGAGCTGGCGCGGGGAAGCGCCGTCGACCGTCGCCATCCAGATCTGGGTCAGCGGCGGCGCCCCCGGCACGGTGGTTGTCACGGTGTAGAGGAGGCGCGCGCCGTCAGGGGCGAGCTGCGGGTCGGCGGCGGGGGTCAGCCCATAGACGAGGGTCTGGGGCGAAAGGGGGATCGTCATCAGGTCTCCTTCGCTCAGCGCCGCAGCGGGTCGCGCTCACGCGGAGGGCGCGGCCTGCCGGCGGAGAGGCGTCATTCCACACGGTTGCGGTGGCAGTGAGCAGCGGGCGACCCCGGTCACTCGATGACGATCGGCACTTCCTCAACCGCGCCATTGTCGATGACAAACGCCCGAATCGTCGGCGGCACCAGCCTGCGGGCCGCCACGCTCAGGATCATCCGGTCATCGAGCGATACCGTGACGAGCCGCTGCTCCGCATTCTCTTCCTTGAGCGAGAGGATAAGGTAGAGAATGCCGGGGCTGAGGGCAGTGATCGCGTTGGCGATATCCGTCGGCGACGGATACGCCTCGGAGAAGGTGTGGGAGTGGTAGATACCGAGCCACTCCCATCCCTGCTCCTCCAGCGCCTTGTCAAAGGCGATGATGTCCTGCGGCGCAATCTGATAGCGAACGACGGGGTTCGGGTCGATGTTGCGCCCGCGAAAGACCCGCACCGGTCGGCCGTCTTTCCCCGCGACGAGCCCGCACGCCTCTTTCGGACTTTCTTCCCGAGCGTGGCGCGCCATCTCCCAGAAGATGTCGCTCGGCAAGCGGAGCCGCCGTTCAGCAGGCGCGGGAGGGACCCTCATGCGCTGGCAGGTGCCGGCGCCGACGGAATAGCAACGCCGCAGAAATCTTCGTAATCAATTAGCTGGTGGATCGTCGGATTGTCGCCGCAGAGCGGGCAGTTCGGATTGCGGCGCAGTTTCACTTGGCGGAAGCTCATCTCCAACGCGTCGAAGAGGAGAAGGCGATTCACGAGCGGCTCGCCGATGCCGACGATCAGCTTGATGGTTTCGATCGCTTGAATGACGCCAATGATCCCCGGCAGCACGCCGAGGACACCGGCTTCGGCGCAGCTGGGCACGGCGCCCGCCGGCGGCGGAGCAGGGAAGACGCAGCGGTAGCAGCCGCGCCCGGGAAGATAGACGGTCGCCTGGCCTTCAAAGCGGAAGATGCTGCCATCAACGAGCGGCTTGTTGAGGAGGTAACACGCGTCGTTGACTAGATAGCGGGTGGGGAAATTGTCGCAGCCGTTGACGACGATATCGTACTGCGGGATCACCTCCATCGCGTTCTCGGAATTGATCGGGACGCGATGCGTGATGACATTGACATCGGGGTTCAGGTCATTGATGGCGCGCTTGCCGGATTCGACCTTGGGAATGCCGACCGTGCTTGTTCGGTGCAGGATCTGGCGCTGGAGGTTCGACATATCGACGTCGTCGAAGTCGATGAGGCCGATCGTGCCGACGCCTGCTGCGGCGAGATAGAGCGCGATCGGCGAGCCGAGACCGCCCGCGCCGACCAGCAGCACCCTCGAGCGGAGCAGTTTCTTCTGGCCGACCCCCCCAATTTCAGGCAAGATGAGATGGCGGCTGTAGCGCTGCACCTGCTCCGGCCCCCAGGTCAAGGGGCGCTGGCTGAAGTCGATGCCGAGGTCGACCGCGCCGCCGGCGATCGCGGGAATGACAGCGACATGGTCACCGTCGCGCACAGGCGTCTCAATTCCCTGCAGCTGCCCGATCTCGGCGTCGTTGACAAAGATGGAGACATGGCGGTGCAGCCGCCCCTGCTCGTCGTAGAGCCGCTCGCGGATGGCGGGGAAGCGGGTGGTCAGCCCCGCGAGCACGTCGGCAACGCGGCCGGCCGGCGCATCGATCGTCGAGCAGTTGCCCGTCAGCGGCCGCAAACTCGTGGGAATATAGACATGGACGGTCATTTCACCTTCTCCTGGCCGCTCGCGTCGGCGGCCGTCTTGCTCTGGTCAGGGCGGATCCGTTCCTCGTCGGTGAAGGGGACGGTGAGGTACCGTTCGCCGGTATCGCAGAGGATGGTCACCACGCAGGCGCCGGCAGGCAGACGACGCGCTACCTGCCGCGCGGCCCAGACATTCGCTCCGGAGGAAATCCCGACGAGCAGCCCCTCGTAACGAGTCAACTGGCTCGTCATCTCGATTGCGTCCTCGTCGCGAACGCCGATGATCTCGTCGATGAGCGTTCGGTCGAGGACCCCAGGAACGAAGCTTGCGCCGATGCCTTGAATGGCGTGGGGACGGAAACGTCCGCCTTGCAGCACCGGCGAGCGGGCCGGCTCGACAGCGATAATCCGCGCCTTGATCCCCTGCTCTCGGAAATAGCGCGCCACGCCCGTGATCGTGCCTCCTGTCCCGACGCCGGCAACGAAGGCATCGATCCGGTCGAGGGCAGCGGCCAGCTCCGGGCCAGTGGTCCGGTAGTGGATCTCGGGATTGGCGGCATTGACAAACTGCTGCGGCATGAAATAGCCCGAGCCGCGGCGGCAAATCTCCTCGGCCGCGTACACTGCACCCGTCATGCCCTCGATCGCCGGGGTAAGGACAAGTTCGGCGCCGAAGCGCGCCAGTAAGCGCCGGCGCTCAAGGCTCATATCCTCGGGCATCGTCAGGATGAGACGATAGCCCTTCACCGCAGCGACCATTGCCAGCCCGATGCCGGTATTGCCGCTCGTTGGCTCAACAATAGTGTCGCCCGGCTTCAGCGCTCCGCACGCTTCGGCTGCCTCGATCATCGCCAGCGCAATCCGGTCCTTGACGCTCCCTGCCGGGTTTGCCGACTCCAGCTTGCCGTAGATCGTCGCGCCGTCCGAAGGCGACAGCCGGCCGAGCCGGACGAGGGGCGTTCGGCCGATAAGGTCGAGAACGGAGTGAGCAACGGAAGGGCGGTTCATACCCATCAGATGTAGTACATCGCACGCGATTCGAGCCGAGCTTGGCGCGCGACCAGGTCGGCCAGCGTGACACTCTTGAGATAGTCCCACAGCAAGCGGTCGACCTCGACCCAGACCTCCCGCTGAGCACAGCTTGGCCCGAGCTGACACTGCCCGCGCTCATCGAAGCAGGCGGAAGGAGGAGTGCGCCCCTCGAGCGCGGCGACGACGTCGGCCACGCTCACTTCGCGCGGGTCGCGCGCAAGGACGTGTCCGCCGAGCGGGCCGCGCGTGCTGCGCACGAGCCCCGCCTTGCGGAGCGCCACGAGCAGCTGATCGAGGTACGGCTCAGGGATCTCCTGACGTGACGCCACCTCGGCGCTCGAGATCGGCGGCTGCCCAAAGCGGGCAGCTAACTCGATCGCAGCACGCATGCCATAATCCGTCCGCATCGAGACGCGCAGCATCGCTCTCCGCTCGTGGCGCGTAGTTGATTGAGATGGTCAACATTGTACGCGACGATTGCGCGGCCGTTCAACTGCGACATTTGGCGCCCCGGGCAAATCGCAGGCCTTTTCGAGAGGGGATGCCCTGCCGCTTCTCCGCAACGCCGGCGAGCGGCCATCGCAATGACACGACCACACTATGAAGGAAATACCCGTTGTTGGTATGTCGGCGCGGGGACGACCTCGTTTGGACGAGTGTCTTCATCGCGTACTGCGGGGACTGATTTGCAGCACCCAGACGATAGATCTACAATGCAGGTGTCGTCATGAAGGCTAGCGCTCGGCCCCGCGGGCGCCAGCAACGGCGAAACGTTCGGCTCCGCCATTCGAACACGGGAGCGGACCACACGCGCGCCCGTGGATGTCCGGAAGGTGCAGATGACATCGTTTCGCAATGGGGCCGTGCGGGTAGGCCTGATCCTGATCCCCGCCGCCCTTCTCCTCTCGGCGTGCTCCACCGATCCCCAGAACGTTTTTGACGCACGGTCCGACTTCACTCAGATGATCGCCGACCTGTTCTGGCAGATCATCTGGGCTGCGATCGTGGTCTTTGTGCTTGTCCAAGGCGCGCTCATTTACGCCATCATTCGCTACCGTCGCCGGGCGAACCAAGGGCTTCCGCCGCAGGTGCACGGGAATACCCCGCTTGAGATCGCTTGGACGATCGCGCCGGCGCTCGTTCTGGCGTGGATTGCAGTGCCGACAGTCCAGACAATCTTCCGCACCTACGAAGTGCCGACCGGCCCGGATGTCCTGACCATCGAAGTGATCGGCCGTCAGTTCTGGTGGGAATACCGCTACCCGGGCAACAACGTCGTCACGGCGACCGACCTGCACGTGCCGGTCGGACGGCGCGTCGTTCTCCGGATCACGAGCGACAACGTGATCCACAGCTATTGGGTGCCGAAGCTGGCCGCGAAACGAGACGCCATCCCCGGCCACGTCAACACGCTCTGGTTCACGGCGAAGGAGACGGGGGTGTACGAAGGGCAGTGCGCCGAGTTTTGCGGGCTTCAGCACGCGAACATGCGGCTGCGCGTGTTCGTCCAAGAGCCGGCAGAGTTCGAACAGTGGCTCCGGCGCAATGCCCAGCCTGCGCCCGAGCCGACGACCCCAGAAGCCCAGCGCGGCGCGCAGCTCGTTCTTCAAGGGACGTGCGCCGGCTGCCATGCCATCAACGGCACGAACGCCCGCGGCCGCGTCGGCCCCGACCTCACTCATTTCGCCAGCCGGAGCACGATCGGCGGCGGGATCTTGCCGAACACGCCGGAGAACCTCGATCGATGGCTGGAGAATCCCCAAGCGATCAAGCCGGGGAACCTGATGAATGTGGTCGTTACCAATCCGCAAGAGCGCCAGGCGATCATCGCCTATCTGCAGACTTTGCGCTGAGGCACCGCTGTTGCCTCCGCGAGACGTTCGGGTCCTGCGAAGTAGGGGGAGAGCATGACGGTCAACGTTGGACAGCTTGGACAGGCAGTCGCCGTCAGGCCGACAGGGATCTGGAGTTGGGTCACCACTGTCGACCATAAGCGCATCGGCATTCTTTACGGGGTGACGGCGTTCATCTTCTTTCTCATCGGCGGGATTGAAGCGCTGCTGATCCGGCTCCAACTGTTTGTGCCGGGCGCAACGTTGCTCACTCCCGACCAGTACAACCAGCTGTTCACGATGCACGGCACGACCATGATTTTCTTGGCGGTCATGCCGCTCAACGCCGCCTTCCTCAACTACTTCGTCCCGCTCATGATTGGCGCCCGCGACGTCGCCTTTCCCCGCCTGAATGCATTCAGCTACTGGTGTTTCCTCTTCGGCGGCATCCTGATGAATCTCTCCTTCTTCATCGGAGGGGCGCCGGACTTCGGGTGGTTCGGTTATGCCCCGCTGACAGATCGTCAGTTCTCCCCCGAACTGCGCGCTGATTTCTGGGCAATGGGCCTCCAGGTGCTTGGCGTCGCTTCACTGGCGGCGGCATTCAATTTCATCGTCACGATCATCAACATGCGGGCGCCCGGCATGACCTTGATGCGGATGCCGCCGTTCGTCTGGATGCAATTTGTCACGCAGTGGCTTCTTGCGCTCGCGCTGCCCCCGATCGCAGTGGCGCTGATCCTCCTGACGTTCGATCGTCACTTCAGCACAAACTTCTACCTCGCCCAGTGGGGCGGCGACCCGATCCTTTGGCAGCATCTTTTCTGGATCTTCGGCCATCCTGAGGTCTATATCCTGATTCTGCCCGCGTTCGGCATGATCTCGGACATTCTGCCTACCTTTGCCCGGAAGCCGCTGTTCGGCTACACCTTTGTCGTCTACTCCGGCATCGCAATCGGCTTTCTCGGCTTCATTGTCTGGGCGCATCACATGTTTGCCACCGGAATGGGGCCTGTCGCCGACTCGGCGTTTGCAATTGCGACGATGCTGATCGCAATTCCCACCGGCGTGAAGATCTTCAACTGGATCGGCACGCTGTGGATGGGGCAGACCGTCTACAAGACGCCGGCGCTGTTCGCTGTTGCTTTCATCGCCATGTTCATCATCGGCGGGCTGTCCGGGGTGATGCACGCCTCGCCGCCGGCCGACCTTCAGCAGACCGACTCGTACTTCATCGTCGCGCACTTCCACTACGTGCTGTTCGGCGGCGCCATCTTCGGGATCATGGCGGGGGCCTACTACTGGCTGCCGAAGGTAACGGGCCGGCTGCTCGACGAGCGGCTGGGGAAGATCCACTTCTGGCTGATGCTGATCGGGTTCAACCTGTCGTTCTTCCCGATGCACTTTGTCGGGCTGAACGGCATGCCGCGCCGCACCTATACCTACCCCGCCGGCTTCGGGTGGGAGCTGATGAACCAGCTTGAGACGATCGGCGCCTTTATCATCGCCATCTCCTTCCTCTTCTTCATCTACAACGTGATCAAGTCGGTGCGGTCGGGCGAGCCGGCCGGCGCGAACCCGTGGGGGGCAGGCACGCTCGAATGGTCGCTTCCCTCGCCCCCGCCGGTGTACAACTTCGCCACCGTTCCGGTGGTTCGCAGCCTCTACCCGCTGTGGGGAGGGCCGAATGACAGCCGCCTCTCGTCCACGCAACCGGCGGCTGCTCCGGCAGACGTCCATGTCCACCTGCCGAAGCCGTCCTACTGGCCGATCGTGACAGCGTTCGGTCTCACGCTGGCGGCTGCGGGGATCATCTTCGGGTACGTCCTCACCGGTATCGGCGTTCTCGTTCTGCTCGCGAGTATCTACAGCTGGGCGCTCGAGCCGGCGTCCTGAGCGTGAGGAAGGGATGACTACGACGGCGCATCCAACTCACCACGCGACCGTCTTCGACGACCATCACCGGATGGGGCTGATCAACCGCAAGACGGTGATGTGGGTCTTTCTCGGCTCGGAGTGCATGTTCTTCGGGTCGCTGATCGCCACCTACATGTCGCTCCGCGGGCGAAGCCTCAATCCTCCCTACCCTGGCAACCAGTTCAGTTTCGACATTCCGTTTACGACGGTGAGCGCCACGGTGCTCCTGATCAGCAGCCTCGCGATGGTGCTGGCGGTGTCGGCAATTCAGCGGGGGGATATCCGCAGCACCCGCATTTGGCTCCTCGCCACCGCGGGGCTGGGGATGCTCTTTCTCGGCGGCCAGTTCTACGAATTCACGACCTTCTTCGTGGAGAAGGGGCTCGGCATCGACACGAACATCTTCGGCTCGTCGTTCTATGTCCTGACGGGCTTTCACGGCGCTCACGTCACCGTCGGCGTCCTCTGGCTTCTCTCGCTCGTGCTCCTGTCATTCCGCGGCAAGCTTCACCAGCGCGCAAGCCTCGATGTCGAGATCGCTGGACTCTACTGGCACTTTGTCGATATCGTTTGGATCGTCATCTTCGTTCTCGTATATCTCCTTGCGCCGCACGGAGGTGGCTATTGAGCGACACCCACGCGACAGAGACCCCGCCTGTTGACGTCGAACGATGGGCGCCCGGCGCCTTCGCTGAACCGGTACTCGCCGAAGAGCAGCATGTCCATCCGACGGTCGGCACGTACATCAAGGTCGCGCTCGTGCTCGCAGCGCTGACCGCTCTCGAGGTGTCGCTCTACTACCTTGAGCCGACGCTCGGCCCGCTTATCGTGTCGCCCCTTCTGCTGCTCCTTTCAGCCGGCAAGTTCTTTCTCGTTGTCGCGTTCTACATGCATCTCCGCTACGACGGCAGGCTGATGACCGCGCTCTTTACTGGGCCGCTCCTCATCGCGACCGTCATCATCCTGACCTTGATGGCGCTCTTCTTCCAATTCGTGCCTCGGGTGGCAACCAGCATCTCCTAGCGAGAAGCCTCGTCTCGGAAGCGCCATATCGCAAGGAATGCCGGCCCGGCGCCCGCCTTCGAGACGGGCGCCTTTTTGTCTGGTTGAGAGCGGGACGCGCCGGGCCTAGCGCTGATCCCGCGCCGAGGCAGCGAACGGCGGCGGGGACTGCCGCAGCCGCCGCGCGAGCCAAGCGCCGAGCAGGAGCGTGCCGGCGACGCAGAGGATGCCGCCGCTCACCGCCGAGGCGACCGGGCCGACCACGCTGGCAACTGCTCCGGCACGGAACTGCCCGAGGTTCGGCCCGCCGCGAACAAAGATCAGCATCACCGACGAGACCCGGCCACGCAGCTCATCCGGCACCGACAGCTGTAAGAGGCCGTTGCGGAGGGTTTCGCTGACCACGTCGGCGATGCCCATCAGCACCAAGGCGACAATGGCGACGCCGAAGCTTGGCGCCAGCCCGAGAAGAATGACCCCCATCCCATAGATCACCGTCGCAATGACAATGGCGCGCAGCGTCGGAAGGAGCCGGGAGGAGAGCAGCCCCAGCGCAGCGCCGCCCACGATCGCGCCGAGGGGAAATCCGCTCGCGAGCACCCCGATCTGAGCAGGCTCCAGATTGAGAACATCGCGCCCAATGATGATGACAAAGGCGCTCGGCTGCGCGAATGTCGTCGCCACAAAATCCATCAGAAGCAGCCCGAGGACGACCGGCGTCGACCAGGCATACCGCAGCCCCTCGGCAATTGCGCCAGCGAGGGAGCGGCGCTGGCGTGACTCCGGAAGGCTCCGCCAGCGAATGACGCGGAGCAGCATGATAAAGACGAGATACATCGCGGCCGCCAGCCCGAACACCGCGCTGTAGCCTGCCTGTCCGATGACCACCCCTGCCACCGCCGGCGCGACGATGCTGCTCACCTGCCGAGCGAGGACGAGGACCCCGAGCGCTTGGACAAGGTCGGCGCGGCCGACGATGGTCGGCACCGAGGCCTGCACGGCAGGCACATCAAAGGCGCCAAGCGCCCCGATCCCGAAGGTGACGAGGTAGAGCAGCGCGACGAGGGCTCCCTCCGGCGCGCCGAAGAGAAAAGCGAGCGCGAGCACGGCGAGCATCACCGCAGCAGCGGGCTGGGTCAGCAGCAACAGCCGGCGGCGGTCGACGCGGTCGGCCAGTCCCCCGCCAACGAGCGAGAACCCGATGAGCGGCGCCGCCCGCACCAAGGCGACGAGACCGAGCTGCAAGTCCGATTCGGTGATCGTCTTGATGGCGAAGGAGACCGCGAACAGGCTGATCCACATCCCCGTATTCGAGCAGGTCTGGCCGACCGCGAGGAGGGCAAACGTTCGGTTGGCGAAGACATGACGCCGCACGCTTACTGTCCTCATTGGCGCGCAGCGCCTTTCCTGCCGCCCTGCCATCGCCGACAGCCGGCACAAGCCCCCTCACCTTGGCATGCCAGCATTGCGTGCTCCTCCTGCGGCTCTGGTAGCTGCCCTGAGAGCGGAGAGGAAGGGTGGTGGCGTTGCGGCGCTGCTGCGTTCCGCTGTCGCCGCGCATCGCGCTTCGTTCGTCCTCGTGCCGGCCGAGCGCGCGCATCGCCGCAGGGAATTCCCTGCCGTCGGCGCGCTGCCTCGCGATACAAGAGCGGGAGGGGCGCTTGGTCGATGCGAGACCGAGCGAGAGACAGCGCTGCCCAGGCTGAGCGCGCAAGAAAAGCGTCGGCGGCACAGCTGTCGCCTGCTGCTGCATCGCCCCGCCGGCCGGGCTGCCAAGACGGCAGAGCGACGCGAAGAGAGGAACGGCGGCGAAGCGTCACCGTGCCGTCTGCATCACTGCCGCCCGGAGCGCGTTCGAGATCGCGAGCCAGCTTCACCGCTCTACTCCAAGATTGTTAGGACGCCGACCGCGCACCGAGCGGGCGTCTGCGCTGACGGCGCAACCGAAGCCGACGCGATCGACGCAACGCGCGGATGATACGTCCCGCAGGGAAAGGAGCGCAGGTCTTTGACGGTCGTGCCGGAAACAGAATACAATTTTGTCGTCTCGTGAAATCCAGCACAAGTGCGCCCGCGCCGTGTCGCGACAGCGAAATGCGCGCACGAGGAGCTGATGAGGGCTCCGGCGGAGCATCATGATGTCTCGGGCGGATACCCGGCGCGGCCCGAGGCCGTGGGACGATCGCGCCGCATCTGAGAACGGCCGTCCCGCGCAGGACGGCCGAGGAGGAACGATGCGAGTGGTTTCCCGCAATGTCAGGCGAGGGATGATCGGCGTAGTTGCCGGCGCCGCGCTGCTTCTTGCGGCCTGCACTGGAGGCGGCGGTGGCGGGGGAGGAACGACGATTTCGGCCAAACGGGGCGGCTTCGCCTTCGAGCCGAGCACGATCACCGTCCCCGTCAACCAGCCTGTGACGATCACGTTCAGGAACCCCGACAGTCAAGCGCACGACTGGCGCGTGCGCGGAACCGGGCTGCCGGAAGAGCCCGTGCTCTACGCCGACCCTGGGAAGCAGGAGACGAAAACGTTCGTCTTCCCCACCGCCGGCGAGTTCCAGACCTACTGCTCGCTCCCGGGCCATGAAGCTGCGGGCATGGTCGGGAAATTGATCGTGCGCTAGCGAGAAGCACCCTAATGCGAACGGGCGTCCTCTGGGCGCCCGTTTTTGTTTGCCCGCTGCGCGTCGGGGCTTGGCAGCGTCGTCAGATTCTTCTACACTGCAGTTGCAAATGCGCAGCCATCGGCTCCCCCCATCTCGCTCTTGTCGGCTCGGTATGTCACCGCGATGCCTCCGATCTCCACGCTCGCCCTAACTGCTCCCAGCGCGGACAGCGACGCCTTGAGCCTTGCGTTGCGCCGCTTCCACCCGCAGCTCGTCCTTCGGCAAGCGTCGCTCGCCGACGGCCTGCCGTCCTTGACCGGCACCGGAGTTGTCGTCGCGCTGCTCACCGGAACGCCCCTTGCGCCGGCAGAGCGCGCCGCGCTGCTTGATTTTGTCGCCAGCGGTGGCGGGCTTGTGGTCCTCGGCGACCGAGGCGCGCTGCTCGGCATCAGCGAGGCCCCCGTGACCCCGCAGTGCGAGCTGATCGTAAGCGTCGAGGGAACGCACCCGATCAGCGACCGCCTCGATCAGCGGCTCACGATCGTGGACGCGAGCGCGCTGCTGCCCGACCACGTCGACGGCGAGGTGATTCTCCGCTTCAGTTGGCACTACCGTCGCCTGCCGCTCGCCATCGTCACTCGCCTCGGGCGCGGTCGCCTCGTGACGTTTGCGCTCGAAGGCCGTCCGCCCGCCTTGACCGACCGCATCGTCCAACGGCTGCTCTACCGCGCTGTCCGCTTCGCGGCAGGCGAGGCAGCGTCGCGCACGATCGGAGCCGCCCTTATCGGATGGGGAGCAATCGGCAGCATCCATGCCCAGGCCCTGCAGGAAACCCCCGGTCTTCGTCTCATCGCGGTCTGCGATACCAATCCCCAACGTCTTGAGGAAGCACGCCGCGACGTTCCCTCCGCGCGCACCTACGCGCAGTTGGAGGCAGTCCTGGGCGACAGCGAGGTGGAGCTCGCCGTCGTCTCCACCCCGCCGAACAGCCACGCCCCCATCGCCGCCCGCTTCCTCGAGGCCGGCAAACACGTCGTCGTCGAGAAACCGTTCTGTCTCACCACCGCGGAGGCCGACCGCCTGATTGACCTTGCTGACCGCCGCCAGCGGACGCTCACCGTGTATCAGAATCGGCGGTGGGATGCCGATTTCCTCGCGATCCACCAAGCGATCACGAGCGGCACGATCGGGGAGCTGTTTCACATTGAGACTTTCATCGGCGGGTTCCGCCATCCCTGCGACTTCTGGCACTCCCATGAACCAATCTCAGGGGGGCTGTTCTACGACTGGGGGGCGCACTATCTCGACTGGATCTTGACGCTGGTCCCTGCCCCAGTGCGGAGTGTCTCCGCCAGCAGTCAGAAGCGCGTCTGGCATGACGTCACCAATGCGGATATGGCGCGCATTCTCCTGCGGTTCGATGGCGGCGTCGAAGCGGAATTCATTCATGCCGATATCGCGGCGGCGCCGAAACCGAAGTGGTACATCCTCGGCACCAAAGGAGCGGTTGTCGCCAGCTGGCGAAACGAGCGGGTTGTCTCTCGCGCTCCTACTGGCGAGCTGATCGAACAGTTCTTCCAGCCGGCTGACGCGCCGGCAACGGTGGTGGTCTCCCGGCGCGATCGCGGCGGCGCGATCCATCACGAACATCTTGAGCTCCCCTCGCCGCCGCGCTGGCCGTTCCATCGCAACCTCGCCGACCATCTGCTGGATAGCGAGCCGCTTGCAGTGCTGCCGCAGCAGGCACGGCGCACCATCGCCGTGATGGAGGCAGCAATGTGGTCCGCTGCCCACGATGCGACGCCGGTCGCGATCGATGACCGCGCCATCTAGGGGTCGATTCCGGTGGGCAGTGCTGGGTCCCGGCTTCGTGGCAACGCGCGCGGTCATGCCAGCCATTGCCCGCTCACGCAACGGGACGCTCTACGCTGTCGCCAGCCGCGACCAAGCGCGGGCGGCGGCCGCCGCCCGCCCGTTTGACGCCGCCCGTGCCTACGGCTCATACGAGGCTGCGCTGGCGGACCCAGAGGTCGACGGCGTGTATATTGCGCTTCCCAACGACCTCCACGCGCATTGGGCAATCCGGGCAGCGGAAGCAGGAAAGCACGTGCTGTGCGAGAAGCCGCTCGCCCCATCAGCGCACGACGCCTCAGCTATCGCCGCAGCCTGCGCTCAGGCCGGCGTCCTCCTGATGGAGGCGGTGATGTATCGCTTCCACCCGCGCAGCCGCCACATCGACGCGATTATCGGAGCGGGCACGCTCGGCGAGCCGCGTGCTATCGAAGCCGCATTCACGTTCCCGCTGCGGGCTTCAGCAGGCTACCGGCTTGAACCCGACCGCGGAGGCGGCGCGCTCCTCGATGTCGGCTGCTACGGCGTTAACGCTGCCCGCTGGATCGCCGGAGGCGAGCCGGATCGCGTCGTCGCCCTCTCCAAAGGTTCGCCGGTCGATTGGCGCACCGACGCGATCCTCGGCTTTCCCGGCGGAATAACGGCGCACGTTCTTGCAGCATTTGACGCCTACGAGTATCAGCGGCTCACGATCGTCGGAACCGACGGCACGCTCTCGGCCTCCCTCGCGTTCACCGCTTGGCGCCACGACCCCACGACCCTGCAGCTGCGCACGCAGCGCGGCGAGACGGTCGTCTCCTTTCCGCCTGCCGACCCCTATCAACTGATGGTTGAGCAGTTTGCCGCCGCAGCGTGGGGGGAGGAGCCGCCCCTGCTTGCGCCCGATGACGGCGTAAAGAGCGCCCGCGTGCTCGACGCTATCCGCCACGCTCTTGCCAGCGGACGCCTCATCCTTCCCTAGCGCCGCTCACGCCGAAACATTCTCGGGATGGGATGGCTCTGACTCATAGAGCCGGTGCTGTTCGCGGAGAACATTCTTCAGCACCTTGCCCATTGCATTGCGCGGCAAGGTCTCGACAAATTCGATAATCTCCGGCACTTTGAAGGAGGCGAGCCGCGTCTTTGCATAAGCGATGATCTCTTCGTGGGTGCAGTGGGCGCCCTCCCGCAGCACGACCACCGCCTTGACCCGTTCGCCCCACTCTTCGTCCGGCACGCCGATCACGGCCACTTCCTCGATCGCAGGATGCCCATGCAAAATCCGCTCCACCTCTTCCGGAGCAATATTCTCGCCCCCACGGATGATCATGTCGCTCTTGCGCCCGGCAAGGAAGACGTACCCGTCCTCGTCGATATAGCCCTGGTCGCGGGTGCGGATCCAGCCGCCGACCTTGGTCTTGGCCGTCGCTTCCTCCTGCTTCCAATAGCCAGCCATCTCTCGAGGGGTCCGGATGGCGATCTCGCCAACCACGCCAACAGGCAGCGGATTGCCCTCTTCGTCGAGGATAGCGAGCTCCACGTCGTCGACCGGCCGGCCGATCGAGTGCAGCCGCCCGATCTTCCGTTCAATCTCTTCCGGCGTTCCTTCAAGACGATGATCCTCAGGCCCGAGAATAGTTACAGTCGAAGTGGTTTCTGTCTGCCCGAAAGCGTTCATGAACCCGACATGCTTCGGGAATTTCGCGATCGCTTTCAGAATTACCGGAACCGGCATCGGCGCAGCACCATAGGAGATGAATTGAAGGCTTGACAGATCATACTTGTCGAAATCCGGGTCGTCGATAATGCGCTTCATCATCGTCGGAACGAGGAAGACGTTGGTAATGCGCTCGCGCTCGACAAGCCGAAGCCACTCTTTAGGATCGAACTGCCGCATCAGGACCAGTTTGCGCCCGCCATAGAGCGCGGTCATGATTGCGCTTGCGCCAGCGACGTGATAGATCGGCACCGCAAGCAGCGTCGCTCCGGTTGACTCCTCGCTTGCCGGTTCTGTTGTCGTCAAGATGTACTCGCTGAACCCGCCGTAGGTGAGAATAACCCCCTTCGGCAACGCGGTTGTGCCCGAGGTGTACATCAAGATCGTGCAATCGGAGTCATCGACCTCAATCTCCGGGGCATCGTCGGGAGAAGCACTGGCAAGAAGGTCGCCGAAGAACTCCATTCCCTCTTGGGGGCTCTCAACCGCGATGTAGCGCGTGACATTTGGGAATTGCGATGCCAGCGACCGAACTTGCTCAACATAGCGGTCGCCGACGAAGAGGGTCGAGGACTCGGAGTCGTTTACGAGATGAACCAGCTCATCAGCGCGGGCACGATAGTTGAGCGGGACGAAAATCGCGCCCAGCATCGCCACGGCGTAATACGCCTCGACATATTCGTTGCTGTTGGTGTGGAGGATCGCGACCTTGTCCCCGCGCCGAATTCCGCGCGCGTGCAGCGCCGCCGCAAGCCGCAGAATGCGGTCCAGCAATTGGCGATAGGTAAAGCGGCGATCTTCAAAGACAAGACACTCCTTGTCCGGCACCGTCATCGCTGGGATGCGCACCAGCTCGATCGTGTTCATGCTTCCCCCGAGGGTGATGAATGCTGCTGAGGTGGCGGGCGGATTGTAGCGACCACCGAACTCTGCCATCAGTATACAGGCGACAAAACGAATGGCCCAGTTGCCTCCCCTTCAGCGGTGGGGACATCGGCGCAGGGTGTCGACTGCGCCGTCCTGCGGTGAAGCCGTCCATTGTTCCGAAGCGCACGCGAGGGAGCACAAGGAGCCCCCTGGCAGAGCGCGTCCTCCTGCGCTGCAGGTGCGTTGACGCTGAGCGGCGCCGATGCTATCGTTGCCTCCGGCCGCTTCAGGAGCGCGTTTGACCTCCCCTCTCGTGAGCGTGATTATCCCGGTTCACAACGGCGCGGCGACCCTCCGCCGCTGCCTGACGGCGCTTCGAGCGTCGACCTACCCCCGCATCGAGCTTCTCCTCGTCGATGACTCCTCGACCGAGCCGATCGCGCCGCTGGCAGACGAATTCGGCGCGCGCTTGGTGCGCCTCGAGGGCGGCCCGTATGGACCAGCAGCTGCGCGGAATAGGGGCGCGCGTGCAGCGCAGGGCGAGATCCTCTTCTTCACCGACGCCGACTGCGAGGTCCATCCTGACGCCGTTCAGCGCGTGGTGGCAACGCTCGCAGACCCGACCGTCGACGCCGTCATCGGTTCCTACGACGACGCCCCTGCCGACCCGCGCTTTCTCTCTCAGTACAAAAATCTGTTCCATCATTGGGTTCACCAACAGGCGAAGCGTGAAGCCGCCACCTTCTGGACTGGCTGCGGCGGGGTCCGCCGCGCGGTCTTCCTCGCCCTTGGGGGGTTCGACGCCGCGCGCTATCGCCGTCCCTCGGTTGAAGACATCGAGTTTGGCGTCCGGCTCTGTGCCCAGGGCGGCCGGATTCGGCTCGATCCCGCTCTGCGCGTCCGTCACCTGAAGCGGTGGACCTTCTTCGGCCTGCTGCGAACGGAGATCTTCGACCGCGGGGCGCCGTGGACGGCGCTCATCCTCCGCACGCGCCGTCTCCCGGCAGACCTCAATCTTCGGCCCGCCGAGCGGATAAACGCCCTCTGCGCCACTGCAGGCACTGCCGGCCTGGTGCTGGGACCGCTTTGGTGGCCCGCCGCCATCATCGGGATTGCCTTGCTCGCTGCGACCGTCTTCCGCAGCCGCAGGCTCTACCAGTTCTTCGCTGCGCGGCGGGGCGTCATCTTCGCCCTGCGCGCTGTCCCCCTTCACCTCCTGTACTACCTGTACTCGGCGGCGAGTATCGGGATTGGGCTCGGCTGGCATGTGCGCGAGCGGCTGACGTCGCGTGCGCTGCGCCGACGCGAGCATGCCGAGCGGTGGCCGAGCGAAGCAGCGTAGGGAGAGAGGCCGCTCGCAGCGGGATGCCCTCTGGTCGCGCCGTCCCCACCATCGCAGCGGCAGACTTTTGCTGGCGTGCTGGCCCCCCCGCGGCGCCAGCGGCCGCAGCGTCCTCTCAGCAGCGTGACGCCGTCCGGACGAGCGCGCCGCTAGCCGTCCCTCCCCTGGCAGCGGCGCTCTCGCCGGCGGTCTTGGGCCGCCCGGGCGGCACCGCTTCGCTTTGCACCCCAGCGCCAAGCTGCCCGGCGCTGTCCTCTTGCTTGGAGCTCCTCGGCCAACCCCTTCCTGATGGCGGTCGGGTTCCTGCTTGAGGAAATGCCGAGCGTGTGGCAGCATTCGCTCGGCAGCGCGACGCCTGCCGCCCACTAAAGCGGCAGAGCAATGATGACCGCGCGGCGCCGCTCGTGCGCGAAATCCCCCGGAACCTGCTCTCGGTCAGGGATGAACACCATCGTCTTTGGCGACAATTTGCCGGTCCTTCGCGAGTTCGCTGCGGGCTCGGTCGACCTCGTTGTGACCGACCCGCCGTTCAACACCGGCAGCCGGCGCCGTCACACCCGTCTCCGCGTTCACCACTCCCCCGACGGGGAACGGGTCGGGTTCGCCGGCCGGCGCTATGCCGCAGTTCGCATTGGAAGCGCCAGTTTCGCTGACTGCTTCGACGACTACCTTGCCTTTCTCGAGCCGCGCCTCCGCGAGATCCACCGGGTTCTCGCTCCGCACGGAACGCTCTACCTCCATCTCGACCCGCGCGAGGCGCACTACTGCAAGGTGCTGCTTGACACCATCTTTGGACGAAACTGTTTTCTGAATGAAATCATCTGGGCGTACGACTACGGAGGCCGCTCGCGGCGCCGCTGGCCAGCGAAGCACGATACGATCCTCGTCTACGTGCGCGACCCGGAACGCTACTTCTTCGACGCCGATGCGGTCGACCGGATCCCCTACCTTGCGCCCAGCCTGGTCGGACCGGAGAAAGCGGCGCTCGGGAAGCGCCTGACAGATACCTGGTGGCACACCATCGTGCCGACAAGCGGGAAAGAGCGCACGGGCTACCCCACGCAGAAGCCGCTCGCGATCGTTCGGCGCATGATCGCTGCCTCCTCGGCGCCGGGGGCGCTTGTTCTTGACCCATTTGCAGGCAGCGGCACCGTTGGCGCAGCGTGTCTCGCCCTTGGCCGGCGCTTTTTCCTGATCGATAACAATCCTGACGCTCTGCGCGTGATGGAGCGCCGGTTTGCGCACTGCGCCGATATCGAATGGCGGGGCTGGCCTCTCACCTGATCGCCTCGACCTGCCCTCGGCCGGTTCTCGAAGCAGGGAGGAGAGCACCTCTCCCCCCTGATCGCGTTGCTGCCCGGCGGGAGCTCCGCTTCCCCCAGCACGCAGGGAAGCCTTCAGAGCGCTCGGCCCGCTGTTCGTCATAAGCGCCGAGGTCACGCGATGCTGTTCCCCGATTGCAGGTCGAACGGCAGCGTGAACGCGCACTCTCTCAAGGAACGATCGGGTCTCCCTCTCCTTCTAACAGTCGATTGGTCAAGCTGGACGATTCATGCTAGGCTAAAACTGTGTTGATACTCGGAATCGAGACTTCATGCGATGAAACGGCGGCCGCTATTGTTGAAGACGGCCGTCGTGTTATTGCCGAGATTGTGGCAAGTCAAGCAGCCGTACATGCGCAGTTTGGCGGCGTTGTCCCCGAAGTTGCATCACGACAGCACATTCAGCTGCTGATCCCTGTGATCGAGGAAGTGATGCGGCAGGCTGCTGTGGACTGGAGCGATCTCAGTGCGATCGCGGTAACCGCCGGACCGGGGCTAGCGGGCTCGCTGCTGGTTGGAGTCAATGTCGCCAAAGCGCTAGCGCTGGCGCAGAAGCTGCCGCTTATCCCTGTCAATCATTTGGCGGGCCATATCTATGCCGGCTGGTTGTACGACGAGGTGCCGACGCCTGAACCGCGCTTCCCGCTTCTCTGTCTGATCGTTTCGGGCGCGCACTCGGACCTCGTTCTTATGAGCGGCCACTGGCAGTTTCAGCGCATCGGCCGGACGCGCGACGATGCTGCGGGCGAAGCGTTCGACAAGGTAGCGCGATTGCTCGGCTTGGGCTATCCTGGCGGGCCGGCGATCCAGCGGGCAGCAGCGGCTGGGAGTCCTGACGCGATCCCCTTTCCCCGCTCGTCAGTCCCCGGCAGGTATGATGTCAGCTTCAGCGGGCTGAAGACCGCGATGCGGCGGCTGATTGCGCGCTACCCGGCGGGCGAAGCGCCCGTCGCTGACCTCGCGGCGAGCTTTCAGGCGGCAGTAGCCGAGGTGCTGACAACCAACGCGCTCCGCGCCGCAGCCGAGCATGACGTTGCAGAGCTGCTCGTCTGTGGCGGCGTGGCGGCCAACCTCGAGTTGCGGCGTCAGCTTGGAGCGCGGTCGCCGGTGCCGGTGCGCTGGCCGCCGGTACGCTGGTGCACCGACAACGGGGCGATGATCGCCGCGGCCGGCTACTTCGCTTCGCGCGCGGGGGTGCGGGCGGACTTTTCGCTCGACGCCGACCCTGCGCTCACCCTTGGAACAGAACGACCGGAGGAGCGCGATGCTCTTGGAACTCACTGACGCCCAGCGCCATATCGTCGCCGTCATTCGCGAGTTCGTTGAAAACGAGGTCAAGCCCGTTGCGAACAAGCTGGATAACGCCGATATCTACCCGCATGAACTCGTCGAGCGAATGCGCGAGATGGGGCTGTTCGGCGTGCTTGTGCCCGAGGAGTACGGCGGTCTCGGCCTCGACTACACGACCTTCGCGCTCATCATGGAAGAGCTGTGCCGCGGCTGGATGAGCTTGAGCGGGGTTATCGGCACCCATCACATCCTTGTCCACATGATCGTCCACGGCGGGACCGAAGAGCAGAAGCGCGAATACCTGCCGAAACTCGCTGCCGGCGAACTGCGGGGCGGGCTCGCCTTGACCGAGCCCGGAGGCGGCTCGGATGTCCAAGGGGCGATGCGAACCGTCGCTCGGCGCGAGGGAGACCGCTACATCGTCAACGGCAGCAAAATGTGGATCACTAACGCCTACTACGGGTCCGCCTTCGCCCTCATCGCCAAGACGGACCCCACCGCCCAGCCACCGTATAAGGGCATGAGCGCCTTCATCGCGCTCAAGGATCATCCCGGCTTCAAGGTGGTCCAGAAGCTGGACAAACTCGGCTACCGCTCAATCGACACGTGCGAGCTGCTCTTTGAGGACTACGAGATCCCGGCGGACCGGTTGATCGGGGGGGTCGAGGGCCGGGGCTTTCACCAAGTGATGAGCGCCCTCGAGGGAGGACGGATCAACGTCGCGGCGCGCGCGGTCGGCGTCGCGCAGGCCGCGTTCGAAGCCGCAATCAAGTATGCCCAGCGCCGGGAGAGCTTCGGGAAGCCGATCGCGGAGCATCAAGCGATCCAGTTGAAACTGGCCGACATGGCGACCAAGATCGAGGCGGCGCGGCTCTTGACGTATCAGGCCGCGGCGCTGAAGGACCGTGGGCAGCGTGTCGACCTCGAGGCAGGGATGGCAAAGCTGTTTGCCAGCGAGATCTGCCTGCAGGTCGCCATGGACTCGATGCGCATTCACGGCGGCACGGGCTACGCGAAAGACCTCGATATCGAGCGCTATTTTCGCGACGCGCCGCTGATGATCATTGGCGAAGGGACCAACGAAATTCAAAGCCTCGTGATCGCCCGCAACTTGCTGAAGCGGTACGCGATCTGAGGGAGGAGAGGCACGCCATGGCAGGCGAAGCGCAGCAAAACGACATCCTTGGCCGGGTCGCCGCGATCGATCGCTCGACGCTCGCCGAGGAGATCTATCGCCGGCTGCGGCGCGCTGTGCTCTCCGGCGACCTTGCCGCAGGCGAGCGCATCCAACCCGACCGCCTCGCCAGCGTCATCGGCGTCAGTCGGACACCGGTACGGGAAGCGCTCCAGCGACTGCTCGCAGAAGGGTATCTCCAGCAGGAGGCGCGCCACGCCTTCCGCGTCGCGCCGGTCGACTATCAATCGGGCCGCGAACTGTTCGCGATCCGGGCCGTTCTCGAAGGCTTAGCCGCCCGAGAGGCCGCCCACCATTTCACCGAGGAGACCGCCCAAGCGCTGCAACGCACAATCGACGCGATCGATCTTTCTCCCGGCGCAGAGTGGCCTGAGCGTGCCGTCGGCGATTTCCATCGGATCGTCTATCGCGCCTCAGGCAACCGGCATCTCATTACCTTGCTCGACCGGGTGTTCGACCAGACCCTGCGCTATCGATTTTTGACCCGCTCCGACACCCCTCAGCGGCAGCGGGAGACCCTCGAGGACCACATCGCGATCCTGAAGGCGCTGCGCGAAGGCCGCGGCGAAGACGCCGAACAGCTAATGCGTAATCACGTGATGGTGCTGTCGCGGCGCTTCGATGAGGCAGAGAACACCTAACTCTCGCTTAGGGCCGCAGCGCATGCGGTGGGCTGGCTTGCACCGCCTTGAGGAAGCTGGGCGCCTCCCCGGCTTTAGGCTGGCGCGCCGGCAACCGCCGCGAGAGCGTTGCGCGCCGCCACTCGCCCGAAGGAGAAGGCCGGCCCCGCGGCCAAACCGCTGCAGATACCGTCTCCCATGATCTGCCCTTTGCCGAGGATTTCGCCGGCAGCGTACAGACCGCTGATGGGAGAGCCGTCGGCGCGGACGACTTGCAGCTGTCCGTTCACCTTCACCCCGCCCATCGTCCCGAGAATAACCCCGTAGGTGACGACCGCATGGAACGGCGGGGTGTCGATCTTCTTCGGCATCGCCTCTCGCCCGAAGTCCTCGTCGACGCCGCGCTCGACAAAGCCGTTATACCGCTCGACCGTGGCACGGAGCGTGGGAGGGTCGATTCCTAGCTTCTCTGCCAAGGCCTCGATGGTCGGCGCCGAGATGATGACGTTGGGATTGCCGCGTCCTCCCTCGAGTTCGCGCCGCGTATATTCCGCGACGCGCGGGGTCAGCCCTTGCCGCATCGGCTCGTCGAAGACGGCGATCATGGCAGTCTCGGGCTGCTGCATCATCGCCCGTTCGCGCGCATCCGGGTGCTTTTCATCCTCACGGATGTAGCGCTTCCCCAGTTTATTGACGTAAATATCGCCAGCTTCTGCCGGCGGGCGCTGGTTCGGCAGCATCACCCAATAGAGACAGTCGCCCGGACTGTTCGGGTTGGGCACTCCGCCCGGCAGAGGAATAAGGGCGTCCATGAACGCGGTCGCGCCGCCCACTTCCTGCGCAAGGCGCAGGCCCGAACCGTCCGCTTCGTGCGGACAGAGCGTGATCACATGATCAAACTGGGGATGAAGCTTGCGGACGAGTTCGATGTTCCCACCGTAGCCGCCGGTCGCGAGGATAACCGCGTCGCCCCGGATCACCGTCTCGCCTTCAGGTCCCGCGGCCCGAACTCCGACGACAGCGCCCCCGTCATCTTGGATCAGGCCGACAGCTGCGGTACGCAGGAGGAGGGTTACCTTTCCCGCCTCGATCCGGCGCTGCAGTTCGCGCTCGAGGGGAGGGATCGCGCCGCGCCCTGCTGCCGGCGTGCCTGGGATCGGCTGCAGATAGTGGCTCCGCGGCCGCGTGTAAAGTTCGTGCTCGGGAGCGAAGCGAGGAGAGTCGGCGGTGAAAGGAACGCCGATCGCCTCCAGCCAGTCGATCGTTTCGGCAGCGACCTCCGTGGCGAGCCGGAGGAGAACCGGGTCGTTCTGGCCGCGGCCGATGGCAAAACAGTCGTCAAAATGCTGCTGCGGACTGTCTTCGTAGCCCTTCGCCTTCTGCATGCGCGTCCCGGCGCCGCTCATGATCGCGCTTGACCACCAGAGCGTGCCGCCCACGCGGTCGCTCTTCTCAAGCAGGGTCACCGTCGCGCCGCGGTCGGCCGCCTCGATTGCGGCGGGCAAACCGGCTGTTCCTGCGCCAACGACAATCAGGTGGGGCATCTCTTCCTCCTCAGTAGCAACTCCCGCCGATCCCTAGGGAGGGAGCGCGCAGCGAGCGAGAACCGATCAGCCAGTCTCAGCAGGGCCGAACGGACGGAAATCGTTGTAGCAGCGCCTGCGCGAGGTGTCAACGACCGCGAGAGACCCGGGCTATCTTGCCGCAGAGCCACTCTAAGATGCGGACGACCCCCTCGACATCCTCCACGAGAAAATCAGCGGCATCGGCAACCGCCGTCGGCGCTTCGTCGCTCGCCACTCCGACAGCGATGCCGAACCCTCCGGCAGCGCAGAGGCGCTGCACGGCACGAAAGGCGGGCACATCGCTGGCATCATCCCCGATGTAGAGGCCGCCTTTGATCCCACGCTCGGTCAGGAGGGCCGCAACCGCATCTCCCTTATCGCGGCTTTCTGCCGGCCGGAGCTCAATCAGGCAGCGCCCTTCGATCAGCCGATACTGACGGCGCTGCGCACCGGCATGCAGCGCGGCCAAGAGGAGCTTCCGGGTCGCCCGTCGATTGCGCACGCCCCGAAAGTGAATGGCGACCGCCTGCCCTTTGGCTTCGAGAAACACCTCGGGGTCGGCAAGACGACGCGCCGCCTCTTCCGCCGCCCGCCAGAGACGAGAATCTGCCGGCGACGCCCCGCTCTCTTCTTCCCCAAGACCCTCGCTCCCATGATTGCCGACGTAGATAATCCCCGGCACCCCCACCATCCGCCGCGCCTGCGCCACCGGGGATCCCGTGACGACGACGATGAGGTCCAGCTCCTTCACGAGCTGGTCCAGCACTCGCCGTGCTGGCTCAAGCACAACCGCCGCGTCGGGATGAGGAGCAATCGGCGCGATTGTCCCGTTCAGATTGAGGAAAAGGCCGAACGGACGGCGCAGTGCGGGGGCAAGCACCGAAGGGGCGCGAAGGGGCAGGGCCACCGTTGGATCCTCCAGACACCACTCCACCACGTCGTGCGTGGGTCTTTGCGAGCAGGCACCGACCGCCGGGATGCGGCCGTCTTCTCGCGGCGCTTCCTTGCTGCGCGAGGCGGTCAGACCACGGCGGCGCCTGCCTGCAGAAAGCGTAGCAGAACGGCGGGAGCGTGCCGCCGACCCTGCTCACCCAGCCGCTCCTGCAGCACAGCCGCTCCGCGGTCCCATCGGCGCCGACAGCACGCCCCAGGCGCAAGGAGGCCGCCGCGGCGGGCTGGTGAGGGCGAAAGAAGCAGCGAGGACAGCGAGCAGCTGATCGCGGCGGCGCGTCTGGCGCCCGCGAGTGACGAGCACGTTCTCGCGCCGCGCTTCTCACCCTCATGACCAACATTGACACACATTCCAAAAAGCTGATAGAAACTACCGCCGTCGATGAGTGTTGCGCGCGCGAGAGAGCGACGCAAGCTCGGTTCGAGCGAGGGAAGCAAGCTACTGGACGGGAAGATGCCATATCGACTGGGTGTCGACGTAGGCGGCACGTTTACCGATCTCGTGCTGACAGACGACGCGAGCGGAAGGTTGTATCGGGCGAAGACCTCCTCCACTCCCGCCGACCAGTCGCTGGGCGTGCTGGAGGGGATCGAAAAAGTCTGTCGTATTGCCGGGATCAGCCCGAGCCAGATTGCGGAGATCCGCCACGGCACGACCGTCGGACTGAATACCGTTCTGACGGGGACGGGGGCGACGGTCGGCCTGATCACGACGAAAGGGTTCCGTCATATCCTGCGGATTGCCCGCTCCCGCACCCCCGGGCCGCTTGCGGGCTGGATCACCATGATCCCGCAAGATCCGCCCGCCTTGGTGGAAAACACCATCGAGGCTGATGAGCGGATGAGCGCCAAAGGCGAAGTGATCCGGCCGCTCAACGAAACGCAGCTATGGGAAGACCTCCAACGGCTGCTCAAGCGTTCAAAGATCGAAGCGATCACCGTCTCGCTCATCAACTCCTACGCCAATCCTGCGCACGAGCTTCGCATCCGCGACATCATTCGCGACCTTGCCCCTGACCTCCCGGTCACGCTGTCGTCTGAGATCCTGCCGGAGTTTCGCGAGTACGAGCGGACGCTGACGGCATCGCTCAACGCGTATGTCGCTCCCCAAGTCGGCCGCTACCTCGACTCGCTGCAGACGCGATTGCGGCAGCGGGGTGTGCCGGCCCGGGTCAGCCTGCTCCGCTCCGATGGCGGGCTGATGACCCTCGAGGCAGCGAAGGAGCGGCCAGTGAACGCGCTGGTCTCGGGACCGGTCGGCGGCGTCGCGGGCGCGCTGTTCGTTTGCCGGATGGCGGGCTACCACAACATCCTGACCATCGATGTCGGAGGAACGTCGACCGACGTAGCGCTGTGCATCAACGGCGAGCCCGACATTGGCCGTCAGACGGTGGTCGGGCAGTTCACCGTGCGGATCCCTGCCATGGAGGTGCGCACCGTCGGCGCAGGAGGGGGCTCGATCGCTCACGTTCCGGAGCTGACGCGCGCTCTGCGCGTCGGACCGCAGAGCGCCGGCGCCGACCCAGGGCCGGCTTGCTACCTCAAGGGTGGAACCGAGCCTACAGTGACCGACGCCAACCTCGTCCTCGGCTACCTGACGCCGAAACTGATCGGCGGCGAGATCATCCTCGACATCAACGCGGCGCGACGGGCGGTCCAGAAGATCGCGGACGCGCTGGGGCTGGACTTGTACCGCGCCGCCGAGGGGATCTTCAACGTCGTCAATGAGAATATGCTTGGCGCGCTCCGGCTGGTCTCCGTCCAGCGCGGCTACGACCCGCGCGACTTCGCCCTCGTGGCGTTCGGCGGCGCCGGCCCTCTGCACGCGAATGCCATCGCGAAAGTGCTTGGCTCCTGGCCGGTTATCATCCCCAAGGGACCTGGGCTCCTCTGCGCCCTCGGCGACTTGGTGACCGACTTCCGCAACGAATTTGCCCGAACCTACATCCGGACCTTCGACCAGACGACAGCGGAAGAGGTGCTGCGCCAGCTTGTGGAACTGGGGAACAGCGCACGGGCGTGGCTGAGCGAGCAAGGGGTCCCGCCAGAGCAGCAGCAGATCCGTTATCAGATGGACATCCGCTATCACCGGCAAGGGTTTGAGTTGCCGATCGATGTCGACCTTGACGCGCTAGCGCGGGAGGGGCTCGAGGTGGTCGGCCGCCGTTTCGACGAGGCGCACGACCGGCTGTACAGCTTCCGGCTTGCGACGGTGAAAGAGATGGTCAATCTTCGGGCGATCGGCCAGAGCCGCTCGCGCCCCCCTGAGGTGCCGCGGCTTGCAATGGGCGGTCCGGACCCGTCGGCAGCCCGAACAGGAGAGCAGCAGATCTACTACCAAGGGCAGTTCCACACTGCCGTGGTGTACGATCGTGAGCGTCTCCTCGCCGGCAATCGGATCCCCGGGCCCGCTATCGTCACGGAGATGGACTCCACCACGCTCATCTTGCCCGGCTATAGCGCTGAGGTCGATACGTTTGGTAACCTGCTCATTCGTCCAGCAGGTGGGACATGATAGTCTGTGAGGTGTTGGGAACCGTTGTCGCGACGGCGAAGGATCCTGGCTTTCGCGGCGCAAAACTGCTCCTCGTCCAGCGGCGGGACACCGACGGGCGCCTGACCGGAGAGGTGTTCGTCGCCACCGACACCGTCGGCGCGGGGGCAGGCGAGGTGGTGCTCGTGGTGACCGGCGCATCGGCGCGCGCAACCGAGCAGACACGCGATGCGCCGACCGATGCGTCAATCGTCGGGATCGTCGATAGTGTCGAGACCGATGAGGGACGCGGCGGGCGACGCCTCCTGATCGATAAACGCTAAACTGGGCGCTCAGCTCGTGGGGAGCGAGGCCAACGCGAGGGGGTGACATCATCGATCAAGAGGGAGAGCGCGCTCCGGGATGCCGGCAGCAGCCGTGAGGTGCGCTGGCAGCAACGCGATACCATAGCGCCATCGAGTTCACGCAACTGATACATCCGTCCTCAGCACGGAGGAGAAAGAGAACAGGAGGAAGGCATGGGCGGTTCCCTTGGACTGATCGAGACACGCGGGCTAGTGGCGGCGATCGAGGCTGCTGACGCTATGGTCAAAGCAGCGAATGTCGAACTAGTCGGTCGTGCGCAGGTCGGCGCAGGCTTGATTACGGTCATCGTGCGCGGCGATGTCGGCGCCGTCAAGGCCGCCACCGACGCGGGCGCAATGGCGGCCGAGCGGGTCGGCGAAGTGGTCTCGGTTCACGTCATCCCGCGTCCCCATCCTGAGCTTGCCAGCCTGCTCACGTCGGTTGGCCGCGACGGCATCGACTAACCGATGCAAGAACGGTCCGGTTTCCAGCTTCGCACCTTCGCGTTCATCGACCGCATGCAGCCGCAGTATGCGGCGTTCATGGGGACGATGATGAACGGCGACATGCCAACGGCGGGGCAGGCCGAACTGTACGTCGAAGTCGCCCCCGGCAACGCGATCTACCGGATCGCCGACATCGCCCTCAAATCAGCGGATGTGCGGCCGGGGATGCAGCTCGTGGAGCGGCAGTTCGGCATCCTCGAGCTGCACGCCCGCAGCCAAGAGGCAATCCGATCGGCGGCGGCGGCGATGCTTCAGGACCTCGGCCTGACCGAAGAAGACCGCTTGGCGGCGCAGATCGTCTCCTCCCAAGTGATCAGCAACGTCGACCCCTACCAAGCGCAGCTGGTCAACCAGATGCGGCGGGGCTCGATGATCGTGCCGGGCGAGGCGATGCTGGTCATGGAGATTGCGCCGGCAGGCTATGCCTGCATCGCGGCGAATGAGGCAGAGAAGGCCGCCGATATCAAGCTGGTCTCGATCAGCTCGATCGGGCCCGCCGGCCGTATCATCGTCTCCGGCACCGAGTCGCAGGTTCAAACTGCGCGCGATGCGGTGATACAATCGATTGGCGCAATCCGCGGGAGGCCGGGCGTCTAAGCCTGGCGACCCCTCACCAAAAGCAGCTCAGCGCCGTTCCCGTGCGGAACGGCGAGTATTCAAGCGTGCATCAGCATTCCGAGGGCGGAGATGGCTACAAACGGCGGCAACGGGTCGGTCACGGCAGTTCAATATCAGGGCGAAGTGCTCGACACGAGCGCTGTGATCCGCGCGGCAGCATCGGGCTACCGGCACATCTACGTCCGCGAGGGAACAACCGTCACCCTGCCCGCTCGCACCTACGCGCGTTCCCACGGCATCGTCATCGAGACGATGAAGGCGCCCCCCGAGCCGGCGCAGATGACCCCCCAGCGAACGGCGCCCGAGCCGATGACGCCTGCGCCGGCCCCCCAGCCGGCGGCGCGCGCGCCGCGCTCGACAGTACGCGTGCGTCAGATCCCGATTAAGTCCGCGCCGATCCCAGAGCGCAAGCCGGAGAACTATCCCTCCACCCTCTTCCGCACCCCACCTGACGCTCCTGTCGCTCAGCCGCAGATCTCCCCTGCCCACCAGGCCGGCTCCGCGGAAGATCGTTCGGGGATTTTCACGAACCGGCCAGCGCCTGCCGCCGCTCCCCAGCCCCAAGCGCCTTCTCCCAACGGCGGGGCTGCCGTCCCGACCGCCCCCGGCCGCATTGTGGAGCAGGAGCCGAACGGCTGGGCAACGGTTGTCCCCCAAGGACAGAACCTTGTTGAGGCGATGCTTGCGCCAACGGTGCCGCTGGCGCAGCCGAGCGCCCCTCCCCCGGAGTCGCCCGCCCCGGCGGCGGCAGCCGCCGAATCGCCTCCTCCTCTCGATCCAGTGACGATCGACTTGATCGAGAACGCCCTGCGGAACATCCGCTACGAGATGGACGCGGTGCTCTTCCGCACCGCGATGTCGCCCGGCATCCGCGAGCAGCACGACGAGTTCCCGCTGATCGCTAACCCTGAGGGGAAGATGGTTGCCGGCCAGTTCGGCTCATTCATCGCCGGCTTCCTGCGCGAATACAAGGGCACGATCGAAGAGGGAGATATCTTTCTGCTGAACGACCCGTATTCGTGCGCGGGCGCGATCAGCCACCTGAACGACTGGCTGGTCCTGCTGCCGATCTACTACGAGGGACAGCTGGTCGGCTGGGCGAGCATGTTTGGCCACCTCACCGACGTCGGCGGTGCAGTGCCGAGCAGCATGCCGATCAACGCCCGGACAATCCACTCCGAAGGAGTGATCATCAAGCCGTTCAAGCTGTACAAGCGCGGCGTGCTGGATGAAGAGCGGCTGCAGATGATCCTCGATCAAGTGCGCCTGCCGGAGTGGAACCGCTCCGACTTGATGGGCATCGTCGCAGCCTGCCGCATGGCCGAACGGCGCATCCGCGAACTGTGCGCGCGCTTCGGCCCCGATGTCTACCTCCGGGTTCTCGATGCCTTGCTGGAGCGCAACTACCGCGCCGTGCGCGAACTGATCCGCCGAACGATCCCGGAGACCCCGCAAAGCTTCGAGGACTACGTCTGCGACGACGGGCAGGGGCATGGCCCCTACAAGATCAAGTGCACTGTCTGGCGCGAAGGCGACAAGGCGATCTTCGACTGGACGGGAACCGATCCCCAGTCGCCTGCCGCGATCAACTTCTACCTGAACGTCGAAATGTTGAAGATGTTTGTGGGCGTCTACCTGATCATGGTGCACGACCCGCAGATCCTCTTCAATGACGGCTACTACGACTTGATTGAAGTGCGCATTCCCGAAGGGTCGCTGCTGAAGCCGCGCTATCCCGCCGCACTCTCCGGCCGCACCCACGCGCTCGGGCGGGTCTTCGATGTCTTCGGCGGCGCGCTCGGCAAGAGCGCCCCCGAGTTTATGACTGCAGCCGGGTTCAGCACGAGCCCGCACCTGATGTACAGCGGGTATGACCAGAACGGCGAGTGGGTGCAGCTCTACCAGATCGGCTTCGGCGGCGTTCCCGGCCGCCCGATCGGCGACGGTCTCGACGGCCACAGCCTCTGGCCGGAGTTCACCAACGTTCCGAACGAATACCTCGAGACGTACTTCCCGGTCGTCATCGAGAAGTACGAACTGGTCCAAGACTCGGGCGGCGCGGGCAAGCATCGTGGCGGCAACGGGATCGACCAGGTGTACCGCTGGCTCGCCGCCGGCGAGATCTCGATCCACGACGACCGCTGGCTGACTTACCCATGGGGGGTCCTCGGCGGCAAGCCCGGCGCGCGCGGCCGCAAAATCCTCGTCAAGCCCGACGGCCGGCAGATCCCCTTGCCGGCAAAAGCCGACCACATCGCCGTCGAACCGGGTGATGAGCTGCATTTCATCACCTGGGGCGGCGGAGGCTGGGGCGACCCGCTCGAGCGCGACCCCGAAGCGGTTCGCCTCGATGTCATCCGCGGGCTCGTCTCGGAGCAGAAAGCGCAGGAGGAGTACGGCGTCGTTCTGTACGACGAAGGGTGGAAGATCGACTACGACGCGACAGAACTGCTCCGCGCCGAGATGCGGGCAACCCGCGGCCCGCTGCCGACCTTCGACTTCGGGCCGCCGCTCGAGGAGATCTTGGCGCGGTGCAAAGAAGAGACTGGGTTGGAGCCGCCATCTCCGCCGGTATTCCACGCCCATGTCGCGGGAGCAGAATCGGTTCCAGTTATCGGCGCTCGCTAGCCAGCGCGCAGCGAGCCGGCTCACGGTCGCCCGGCCCGCCGAAGCGCTGGAACGCCAGCCCGCAGGAGGAGAGGAAAGGAAGGCGACGTGGCAGAGGAGGAGCGGACACCACGCCGGCGCCGGAAAGCGGAGGAAGGCAGCTCGCCCCACGGGGAGCGGGAAGCCGTCCGCGCCGCCCAGCGCGCCGAGGAACCAGATTCGCTGACGGTTCCCCTGTCGGACACTCCGGCGGCGCCGGGAGAAGAAGCGCCCGAGGCTGCCCCGGAGCGTATGCCGGGGCAACGAACGCGGCATGGGGTCGCGTTCGCCGCTGTCGGCATCGTGACGCTGGAGGAAGAACGCCCACAACAACAGCAACGAGAGCGGGAGCCGGACCGTGTTGAAGTGGTCCGGCCCGCTGTGCGGAGGGAGGAAGGCTACACAATGACAACGTCGGCAAACCGCGGTGGCGCTATCGGCATGATCGAAACGCGCGGGCTTGTCGCTGCGATTGAAGCAGCGGACGCCATGCTGAAAGCGGCAAACGTCGAGTTGATCGGCAAGCAACAGATTGGCAATGGATTAGTCACCGTCATCGTCGCCGGAGATGTGGGAGCGGTGAAGGCCGCGACTGATGCCGGCGCTGCCTCTGCAGCGCGCGTTGGCGAGGTCGTTTCCGTCCACGTCATCTCTCGCCCCGGCCGCGAGATCGGTCCAATCCTCACTGACGGCGGGATGTTCCCCTCCGGCGCGAGCGGCGAGCTCGGGAGCGGACGGTCGGCCGGTGAGTTGCAGGCCGGAAAATAAACCGCGTCTGCGCGGAGAGGAACGATGGCAAAGCTGATCAGCGCAAAAGACATCGAGGCGGCAGCAGCAGCCGGGCAGCGAACCGTCACGTTCGGAAGCGGGCAGATCGTGACCCCTGCCGCGAAAGACCGGGCCCGCGAACTCGGCATCACGATCGTCGGTGCGAACGGCGCAAGCGCGCCGGCGGCTCCTGCCCAGCCAAGCGGCCAGCCAACATCTGCGCCGGTCTCGCAGCCGGCAGCGTCGGCGGCGCCGACGCCCCCGCCGATGTTTGTGCCGGTGTCGCCGCCGAGTGCCCCCTCGGCGCCGGGCGAGCCGACTTTCATCCCCCCCTCGCAGGCGACCTACCCGCCGCCAACGCAGCCGGTGGTGCAGGGTCCGGTCACCGCGCCACCTCCACCGCCGACCGCAGGAGGGATTACCGACCTCAGGGTCGAAGTAGACGACCGCGACAACCCCGTCTACTTCGAGTCGCCGGTGATCGACAATCTGTTCAACATAACGCTCGAGCTCGGCGCCGCCCTTTGGGTGGTCAAGGATCGGCTCCGCGTCATTGAGGAGCTGCTCGACCAGAAAGGCATTCTGACCACCGAGCAGATCGAACGCTACCGGACACCGCCGGAGCGCGAGCGCGAGGTGCGCGCCAAGCGTGACCAGTTCATCGAGCGGATCTACAAGTCGATCCGGGACAATCCCGGCTAATCGGCCGCGCCTTTCTGCAATTCCTGCCTCCACCGTCGCCCGGTCGGCCGACCGGAGCGACGGTCTCTTTTGCCCGCCTCGGCCGTCGGCCCCTATACTCCTTTCCAAACGGGATGTAGCTCAGCCTGGTCAGAGCGCCGCGTTTGGGACGCGGAGGCCCTCGGTTCGAATCCGAGCATCCCGACCCCTGTCTTGCGCAGGGATAAGGAGACCCATGTCCGGCACGTCCCAGAACCCCCTCCGCGAAGCGGACGTGCTCCGCGCGCTGAGCACTGTCCAAGAGCCGGAGCTGCACAAAGATCTCGTCACTCTCAATATGGTGCGGAACATCCGCATCGACGGCGGGGACGTTCGTTTTACTGTCGTCCTCACCACCCCCGCCTGCCCCCTCCGCGAGCGCATCGAACGCGAGGCGCGGGCGGCAGTGGCCGCCCTGCCCGGGGTGAACTCCGTCACGATCGACTTCTCTGCCGACGTCTCGCGCCGCTTCTCTCGCGCCGAAGAGCCGCTCCTCCCCGGCGTTCGAAACGTCATCGCGGTCGCGTCCGGCAAGGGGGGCGTCGGGAAGAGCACTGTCGCAGTCAACCTTGCTATCGCGCTGGCGCAGGCAGGAGCGCGCGTCGGGCTCCTCGATGCCGATATCCACGGCCCGAATGTCCCCCTGATGATGGGGATCGCCCGCCAGCCAGTGAAAGGGCCGAACGAGAAGATCCTGCCCCCGGTCCGCTACAACGTGCGGGTGATGTCGATCGCGTTCTTCATGACCCCCGACACTCCCGCAATCTGGCGCGGGCCGATGGTCCACTCCGCAATCCAGCAATTTCTGCGCGATGTTGAATGGGGCGAGTTGGACTATCTCGTGATCGACCTGCCGCCCGGCACGGGCGATGCCGCCTTGACGGTTGCCCAGCTTCTCCCCTCCGCGCGCGCCGTGATCGTCACAACGCCCCAAGATGTCGCTCTGCTCGATGCCGGCCGCTCGCTCGCGATGTTTCGCCGGCTGAATGTCCCCGTTCTCGGCATCATCGAAAACATGAGCTATTTCCATTGCCCGCACTGCGGCGAGCGGACAGATATCTTCGGCCACGGCGGCGGCGCTGCGGCTGCTGCGGCGCAGGGCTTGAAATTCCTCGGCGCGATCGCCATCGACCCAGCGATCCGGATTGGCGGCGACCAGGGCAAGCCCGTCACCATCGCCGAGCCGGAGAGCGCAACGGCCGCAAGCTTCCGCGAAGTCGCCGGTCAGGTCGCGGCGGCGATCTCGGTCGCGAACGCGACCGAAGAAGCGCCCGTCATCATCAACTAGCGGCGCCTCTTGTCAGACAGGTCGCGCAAGAAGCGCGATCCCGAGGCACGCCCTCCCGCGCCCTTCAGCCCAGCGGGTTGTCTCGAAATTCCGCCTCGGCGAGCGCCTCGATCGCCGCCTCCTGCAGCGGCGAAGGCCGGTCCGCATAGCGGCGCAGGATCGCTTTCGCCTCCTCGCCGCCGATCTTGCCGAGAGCGTCGATGGCCGCGAGCCGGACCTCTGTGTCTTCATCTTCAAGCAGCGGAGCGATGTTCGGCACCGCTGCTTCCGCCTCGAGTTCGCCGAGCGCCCCAAGCGCCTCAAACCGCACCTCCGGCTCGCTGCTCTCCAGCGCTTCGAGCAGGTCATCAAGCCATCGCTCATCACAGGTGCGGCCCATCGCATAGATCGCGCCAAGCCGCAGTTCAGGGATATCGCTGGAGCGCGCCTCAATAATGGCGAGCGGAACTTCGGGCAGCGAGCGCGTGCTGATCGCCTCCAAAGCGCGGCGGCGAACATGGGGGGCTTCGGTCGAGTTGGCAAGACATTCCAAGAGGGCACGGTCTATCTCCGGGCCGAAGCGGCTCTTGCGTTCGTCCAGTTCGACCGCCAGTTCGTACTTTGCTAAAGCGCTCGCCGCAGCAGCGCGGACATCCGGATCGGGGTCGTGGCGGAGGAGGGCGATGAACCGCGGCACCAACGACCAGTCGTGGCTTTCCCACAGCCCATCAATTGCCCTCTGCCGCACCTCAGGGTCCGGATCATCGAGCAGCACGACGAAGATCGGCTCAAAGTTCAGCTCGACGTTCTCCTCTGCCAGCTCCTCGAGCCACGCCGCTATCGATCGCCGGCGCTCAACGGGAAGGGTCGGCCACGTCGCCGCAAACTCCCGCTGCTGCTCCTCAGGAAGATTCGAGAGCGCTTGCAGGCGCGTGTAGTTCGACAGTTTCGGATCCGCGACGATATCGGTAAGTAGGCTCGCAATGCTCATCGTTTCCTCAGAATGCCGATGCGCGTGCGCTCGGTCTCGCCAAGCAATAGTGTATCCTCACCGGCATCTGCCCTGAGAATGCACCTGCCGTCACTCTTCCTCGGGATCGCGCTCGCCTTTCTCGGAGCGGCAGCTGGCTGCTTCATCGCCGCCCTCAACACGCCCTCCGGCTCGGCGCAGTTCTGGCTCCTTAGCGGGGGAGTTGCTCTTCTTGCCTTCGCGATCGGCGCGGGAGTTGCGTCCGCGATCGGGTTCTTTGAGGACCGCTCGTCCTAGAGGGAGGTCGGAGCGAGCAGCACCTGGACCACCGCGTCAAGGCCGAGGTCACCGGTGCCGGCAATGCGAACAGTCCAGAACGTGTCGCCATCGCGCACGGCGAGAATTCTGAAGGCGCCGAACCGATCGTCGGGAGGCCGTGCCGCAAGGGCAGCAAGGCGAGCGCGGCGGAGAGGATCGCGCCCGCGTATCGTGATGGTCCAACCGCAGCGGCACGCATAGTCGTCACATACCTCGAGCCCAGTCACGATGATGCCCGGCGCGAGCGGCGGGAGGAACAGCGGCCCCTCGCCCGACGCCGCTTGGCGGCGCTCCAGAGCGAGCTCAACCCACTCGAACGCGTTCTGCGCTAGCTGCCGGTCATTGAGGATGGTCTCGATTTCCATCATGGAAGCCCCAGCCGGCGGCGCGCAGCGAGATACTCCGGGTCGTCCGCCAGCACGCCGAGTGACGCCATCGGCTCGAGCGGGCGGAGAAGATGGCGGCCAGCGCCGCTATCCCAGTCGAGCCAGAACCGATACACTGTCCCATCGGGCGCCAGCGCAAATCCTGAAAGCGCTTCAATGGGCGGGCCGCCTCCGATCCCCGGCAACAAGAGCCCTTCCTGCTGGGTGCCGAACCGCACTGCGCCGGCCAGCCCCCGCTCGGCGAACAGGCGGTCGAGCAGCGCCGCAACCTGGTCGCGCTCAGCAGTCATCGGTATGTTGACCCCGGAAGACCGCGAACATAGCGCTCTCCGCGGTCGGGACGAAAATGGGTGGTGATACGACGGCCATCGGCAGTGAGACCGGTAAACCGGTTTGTCTGCGGATCATAAAAGCCGAGCCGGGGAGCGCCGCTCTGAGTATCCCGATACTCAAACCGCTTGCCGACCCGGATCGTCTCCCGTGCTCCCCGATCATACTCCTCGACAGAACGGTACCCATCCGGATGCTTCCGGTAATGCTCTTCCAGTTCACCCGGCGCCCAGACGGCGCGCGCAGCAATCTCCTCAGCCTCGAGGCGCGGCGCAGCGGCCGGCGCCGGCGCGCAGCCGACGAGGAGGAGAAGAGCGAGCAGCGCGAGCAGCGCGCGTCTCACGGCTCGCGGAGGCGCGCGCGCACCCGCCCGACCCCGCCCCGATCCGCAAGCTCGCGCACCGACTCGACAAAGGGGTGCGTCTTGAGCCACGCTGCAAGCGCCACCGGCTGGCGGAGATCGACCCCGATCGTCGTGCCGTGCAAGGAAGTGCCCCAGATAAGGCGGATGGAGGCGTCTGGAAGGGCGGTGAGCGCGCGCTCTAAGTCGCGAATGGCGTAGGGGCTCGCGGGCGACGGCACGATGATCTCAACATAGCCGCGATAGAGGCGTGAAGGACGCGCCGGATCGTCGCGACGAAAGATGGCGCTGAAGCCGTGGTCGGCAGTCTCCTTCTCGATCACGAGGTCGCGCTCGGCGGCAGGATCGCGCTGCTCAGCGCCGCTCCCCTGCGCTGCAAGCTGATGTTCGAGCTCCTCTGCCTCGGTGCGCAGGCGCTCGAGCTCGACCTCGATCTCGGCGATCAGCCGCCGCGTCGTCGCGAGCTGGGCCGCGAGAGAGGGCTGGGGCGCTGCTAGGGGAGCGACGACAGCGTTCCCCCCGGCCTCCCGCAGCGCCGCCTCCAGCGCAGCGGGCACGATGTCGCAGCCGAGGATCGGGGTCGCGATCACCGGCTGGCCCGTCACTGCCACAACAGCGGCGCCAAGCGAAGCGCGGGTAGGGTCGGCTTGAGGCGTGCCCGACTGCACGGCAGCGACGAGTTCATCGAACCGGTCAGCCCCTCCATCACTCATATTCGCATCGTACCATTCCTAAGCAAGCAAGATATCGACGCAACTCGGGCGATCGCCGCTCGTTATACTGGTGGGACGGCTCGCTGCGCCGTCCCAGAGGTCAGCAGACCTGCATGGCGACGCCCGGCGAGGAGCGGCTTCGGCGCCCCAGACCAAACGCCGGACTGCCGCCGCGCGAGGTCGACGATGCCGGAGGAACCGGCGGCGCATATCGAGGAATCGTTCGAAGCGATCTTCGAACGGTTCCAGACGCCAATCTACAACTATATCTTGCGGATGATGGGCAATCCGGAAGACGCGAGCGACCTCACCCAGGAAGCGTTCCTCAAGGCGTATCAGGCGCTTCCGAAACTGTCGGGCGAGGTCAATCTGAGTGCTTGGCTCTACCGGATTGCGACCAACACCTGCCTCGACGAGCTCCGGCGGCGCAGACTTCTCAAATGGCAGCCGCTGGAGACTTTCCTGGCCGCATTTCATCCGAAGCAGGTGGCGAGCGATGACCCGGAGCGGGAGACCCTGCGCAGCGAAGAGAGCGCGCTCGTGCAGCGGGCGCTCGATCGTCTTCCCCCGAAGTACCGGGCCTGTCTTCTGCTGCGCGAGTATCACGACCTGTCGTGTGAGGAGATCGGAGCCGTGATCGGCGTATCGCGGTCTGCGGTGAAGTCGCTGCTCTTTCGAGCGCGAGAGGAGTTCCGCCGTGTCTGGACCGCCCTCGAGCGGGAGGCGGTCGCGCCGCCCCGAGGGTCGGAGGTCTAGATGGCGTGCGACCGCGCGCGCGCCTCGGCCTACCGCGACGGCATGCTCTCGATGGCCGACGCGCGCGCGTTTGAGCGCCATCTCGCCGAATGTGCCGACTGCTGTCGGACCCTTGCGCTCTACCAGCGGATCGGCTCTGCGGTCCGCTCGCTCCCGGAGGTACCGCCTCCGCCGCAGCTGCGGCGGCGCATACTGGCGAAAACGGTGGGGCGCAAGACAGCAGGGAGACCCGTCTGGGGGGCTGTCGCCCTTGGCTTTGTGGGGGCGCTTGCAGTCGTGCTCCTTGTCGTGGGGGCAGGGCGCGCTTGGCTCAGCGAGAGCCAGGCAGTCCCTGCAGCGGTCGCTCCGCCTAGCAGTTCACTTGAGCCTCTCCTGCCGGCGACACCGACCGATACGGCCGCCGGCGGGAGCGCGCAGCCGACCTCGCCGCCGTTGACCGCAACTCCCACTGCCTCGCCAGCCCCGATGGTGCCCTCGCCGTCCGCGCCTCCACCGCCGACGCGCACGCCGTCGCCGCCGGCAGAATCCCCGAGAGCAGCCGAGGGGCGAGCGGCGCCGAGCACTCCTCCTGTCATCCCCTCGCCGCCTCCTCCCACTCCGACCGCTGCTCTTCCGACCACGCCGCCAGCGACGGCGACGGCCGTTGCCTCTCCCGCTGCCTCACCGACCGGTCGGGCTATCGTCAGCGGGGTCGTCACGCCAGGAGGAAGCCCGACAGCAACGGCGCAGCCCGCAGACGCTGCAAGCCGCAACGTGGTCCGCGCTCCCCTCGTCACCCCGACGCCGGGGTGTCCCCCCATCGAAAGCCAGCTTGAGCAGGCCGCTCCCCCCACTGTCTCGCTTCGGGGAGCGCTCGGCTGTCCCACGGGAGCAGCTGCCACTGTTGCGGGCCATGAGGGCGCCTTCGAGAACGGCGTGATGCTCCGCCGCGCTGACACCCGCCGGGTCTTCATCCTCGCCCCAGAACGATGGGCCACCTTCGTCGAAGGAGAAGAAGGGCGGACAACAGCAGCGCTTCGTCCCGGCGAGCCGGCGCCTCCGCTTCTCCAAGCCTACCGCCAGAACGCCGCCGCCCGTGACCTGCTCGGCGGGGCGACAGCAGAGCCGCGCGCCGTCCAATTGACGCTTCAGCCTTTCGAGCGCGGCTCGGTCCTCCTCGTCGACCGCCGCAGCGTGTATGTGCTGTATCACGACGGCCGCTGGGAGCTGCTCTCCCAGCGGTGACCTCGGCGCACCTGTCTCCCGCAATCGGCGGAGTCCCGGCGGCAGGCCTCCGCCCTCCCGCACTTACTCCTTGCATCGCGCCCGCTTGGTTGCTAGGGTACCAGTATGGCGCCTCGCTCTCTACGCGTTCCCGCACTCGCTCGGAGTGCTGCGGCATTCCTCGTGCTTCTTGGAAGCCTTCTCTTCGACCCCGGCTCTCCCCCTTCGGCACACGCGGCGGCGCGCTACAGCGCAACCCCCGACGGCCGACTTGTCGGCCCAGACGGCAAGCCGTTTTTCATGCTCGGCTTCAACTACGAAGGCCCGCTCGACCGCGCCTGGAAGATGTGGGAAGACCGCAATTGGGACCCTGCCCGGATCGACGCCGATCTCGGCCGCGCGGCGCGGATCGGGCTGAACACCGTCCGGATGTTCATTCAGGCGCCGCTGCCGCGGGAAATCGAGGCAGGCAACTTCAAGAAGCTCGACACCTTTCTCGACCTCGCGGCAAAGCACCGGCTTGCCGTTATCGTCACGCTGTATGACTACAACGAGGACGACCTGACCAAAGTGGCGAGCGTTGCCCAGAAGATCGCGGAACGGTATCGAAATCGACCGGAGATCCTCGCCTACGACCTGAAAAACGAGCCCAAGTACGCCAACCTTGTGCTCGCTCGCTACCCTGCCGGGGTCACGCCGCCGCTCCTGACCGGAGCATTAATTGCCCACTACGGGGAGCGGATGCCACTGGCCGAGGCCGACTCGTGGCGCGAAGGAGCCGGCAAAGCGCTTTCGCCGGCGCGGTTCACGCGCGAGCAGGTCTACTGGCAGGCCAATAACTACAAGCTGTACCTCGAATTCCTCGCCGACGCCGCGACGTGGACGGCGAAAGGCGAAGAGCGCTCCACCGGCGACTACCTCGACTCTCCTGAGTCGGGGAAGTGGAAGCCGTTTCTCGCCGCCTATTCCGCCACCCTTGCCGCGTGGCTCGCGCCGCAGATCGCGGCGATCCGGTCAGCCGACCCGACCCGCCTCGTGACGGTCGGCTATAACGACCCGATCCTGGCCAAGCTTCCCGCAAACGAGCCCCTCACTCTCCTCTCGATGCACCGCTACCCCGCAACGACCCTGAAAAGCGTTCGGGCAAACCTCCTCGTCCTAGAGAGCATGCGGCGCTCCTTTCCAGGACGTCCCATCGCGCTGACCGAGTTTGGATGGAGCACCGCGGAGGTGGACCCGCACGACTCGGCGGTGCTGGAGACAGCGACTTGGCTCTCTCTCTGGCACGCCGGCCATGCTGGGGGACTGAAATGGATGCTGGATGACCTCCCGCCGGTCGGCAACCCGAGAGAGGACCACTTCGGCTTCTTCCGCACCGACGGCACGCCGAAGCCGATCGTCACCGCGACCATGGCGCTTGCCGCCTATCTCCTGCGCGGGGAGCGGAAGCCTGGCGACCTTCTCCTCGAGGCTGAGGGCGCGGGACTGCGCTACCGCTATACCTCGGCGAACCTCGCCTTCTACGGCGGCAGGCAAGTCGGCGATCAGCGGCTCACCGCCAAGTCAGCGTCGACGACCCAAGTCTTTCTCGCATGGAACGACCATCTCCGAGGGCGGGTTACCGCGCCGACCGACCTCGAGATCGCGGTCTCCCGCTTCACCGGGGCCCCTCTCGACCCCGCAGCAGTCGTCCAGCGCAGCGGCGCGCCGGTGAGCGCGCGGCGGCAGGGCGAACGGCTGCTCTTCAGCGCCGACCCGGGCGCGGAATTCCGGGTCCTGCCGCCGTTCGCTGGCCTCGAAAGCCGCATCCAGATCGTTTGGCCCCACGGCAACGCGCCGGTCACCCAAGCGTCGCGAGCGAATGTCGGTGTCTATCTCTTTGAGAAGGGGAGCAAGCGCATTGCCTGCCCCGCTGATCCGAATGCGGTCGTGCGGCTGTGGCGCTCGGTCAATGCCGGGATCGAAGAGCCGATCGCGACCGGAGTGCGCCGAACGGAGCGGGTCGGGGAGATGCTCTTCCCCAGCTGGGCGTTCAATGACATCGACGTCAGCCCTGCGCGCGACCCCGCGACGAAGATCTTCTTCCGAGTTTCGGTCGATGGCACGGCAGCGTCGAGCAATGTCTGGAGCCATGGCGCAGACGCGCGGACGATTTTTCCCCAGCCCGACGTGCCGACCGGCGCCGAGGGGATACCGTCGGCGGTCGACGCCAAGATCCAGATCGTCTGGCCGCACGGCAACGCCCCCGTCGCCGCGGCGACGAAAGCGAACATTGCGGCCTATCTCTTCCATCGCGGCACTGGGATGTCGGTTGGGCTGGACTGGAGCCCGACCGTCCGGCTGTGGCGAGCAGTCGGCTCCGCGTCTTTCGAGGCAGTGGCGACCGGCATTCGCACGACGCAGCAGGCCGGCGGGGTGACGTTTCCGGTCTGGGTATTCAATGATATCGATGTCAGCCCAGCACGAAATCCGTCGATCCCGGTCTACTTCCGCGTGACAGTTGACGGCGTCGACAGTCGGAGCAACATCTGGTCCCACGCCGCCGACGCCCGAACGATCTTTCCGCAGCCAGATATTCCCACCGACGTTCTGAACTGCGAGTGAGGCGCCGCTGCGGGGCCTCGCCGAAGATCGTCATGTCAGCTCCTTGCCGGCCGGACGGAGCGCGTCACGCCGCACTGCGCAGAACTCGGGCGCTCCGGCAGGACGATGGCGGCGTTCCTCGTGGGCACAACACTAGGGCTCCACGCACGCCGCTCAAGCAGGGGGCCTGTCGGCGCGAGCAGAGGCGAGGCAGAAGTCGCTCGGTGCGCCACGCGCATCCGCCCTGCGGCTGATGACGTTCCGCCCTCACCCGCCTGCGGCATGCTCGGGTATGGGAGGCGCGGCTCCCTGCTGGCGGCAGCGGAGAGAGCGGTGCCTGCCTGAGCCGGGCGCTTCAGTGACCGCCTCGGGTACAGCCGCGCCGTCGCCGCGCTCACCGCCTGCGCGAGCGCGCGACTTGGTGACCTCCTTCCTCAACCAGCACCCCGCTTGCGCGCGGACGCTCTCGCCATGCTGCCGTACTTGACGGGCGGTACAGGCCCACGCCATCCTAGAGCGGCGATCTCCTTCCCGGAGCGGAGTTCAGTTCGCGCGCATCGTCCATCGTCCGAAGACCGATGAGCGAGGCTGGCTCTAGGAAACTCCTGCGCCGTGCCGGAGGAGGCCGCGGTCGATTGCCGCAGTTGCGGAGAGCGCGTCCCCGCCCGGTTCCCGAGCGACGGAAGGTGCCATCGGCGCGCTCCCCAGCGCTTCATCATCTGAGGCGGACGAAGAGGATGCAGCGACGGGTCATCATCGTTCTGGGCACGGCGACCCTCCTCTGCGGCGGAGTGGGGCTCGCGCTTCGCTTCGTTCTGCCCCCCGGCCCGATGCCGGAGGCGACCGCAGCGACCCGCTCCGATGAGCGCGTGCTCGTTCTCCGGAAAAGCTGGTGGGAATTCCAGCCGGCGGCGGGGAACCCGCGGGCAGGTCTCATCTTCTATCCCGGCGCCTTCGTTGACCCCGTCGCCTATGCGCCGGCAGCCCGCGCCCTTGCCGAGCGGGGCTACTTCGTCGCGCTCGTGCCAATGCCGCTCGGTATCCCGCTCCTCGGCGTCGACCGCGCTGCCGCCGTCATCGCCGCCAACCCCGCCGTTCCGGCATGGGCTGTCGGCGGCCATTCCCTCGGCGGCGTCGCAGCGTCTGCCTTCACCTTGCGCAATCCCGACCGCGTGGCGGGACTGGTGCTGTGGGCATCGTATCCCAATCAATCCGATGATCTCTCCCGGCTTCCGCTCGAAGTGGTCTCGGTGTATGGAGAGCTCGACCCGCTCAGCGCTCCGGAGCGTGTCCGTGCCTCACAGGCGCAGCTGCCGCCGACAACGCAGTTCGTCGAAATTCGGGGAGGCAATCACGCCCAGTTTGGGTGGTATGGGGAACAGTTCCGCGACCGGCCCGCGCTCATCAGCAGGGACGAGCAGCAGCGCCAGGCGATCGCTGCCACCGAACAAATGCTCAGCGCGCTAGCGCGCAGTCGCGGCCCTTAGCGAGCGGCGATTGTTGGGCTCTCCGATGGGATCTCTTCCGGGAGCGCGCCCGCCGCAGATTCGCCCTTCATCTCCTCAGCGAGATGGGCGAGATCATCGGCCGCCTGAAGAGCAGCCGCGATCACCGGGCGGAGGTCCGGAGAGAGCGTCTCGCTTTCCGCGATCAACTCGAGCGCGCCGACGATCACCGTCAGCCGGTTATTGATTCGATGCGCCGCCTGTGCGCCTGGAGGAATAGCGTTGTTCTCGTGCACAGGCCCCCTCACTATCGCTCATCCAGCAGCTGATCCGGCCACAGCTACCAGTACGATATATTACGTATCACTTATCGAGCAAGAGGTCAATTTAATGGGGGAGGATCATCCACTCGGAGGAGGAAAAGGGGGTGAGCCGGGTGGGATTCGAACCCACGACCAACGGATTAAAAGTCCGCGACTCTACCACTGAGCTACCGGCCCGCGCAGAGAAGTATACCGCCTCGCGGGACTGACGGCCCCACCGTAGGCCGACTTCGCCTCTGGCCTGCGCTTCCCTCTTCAGCTCTTCGCGCTCACGCTAGGCAAAACTCGGCCGCAGCCGCGCGCGCAGCGCTTCCCAGCGTTGGCGAGCGCTTTCGACGAGAAAGCCGGCCACCGTCGCGGCAAAGCCTGCGATGATGGCGGCGGCTTTCGCCGGCCCCGCAAGTGAGCGCGTCCGCGCGCCGTCGGCCAGCCCGCGGAGGACGCCAGCCGGCAGCACGCGCAACGTGTAGCTCCGTTCCTCCGACAGCCCGGCAGCCGCGCCAACTTCGCTCATCATCGACGCCTTCGAGACTCCCTCGAAGTAGCAGCGCGCAAGAAAGTAGCGGAAGCGCGTGCGCTGCGGCGGCACCGTATGGAAGATGACCGCACGAGGCTCGTAGAGAAAGACGCGGTCCGGCCAGCGTTGGGTCGCGCGGATAGCGAATTCGGTCTCCTCACAGCCCATCGGACGTTGGGAGTTGCGGCCGATCCCGGTCCGGAAGCCGCCCGTTTCGAAGACCGCCTCCTTGCGGATGCACATCGCTCCGCCGAAGGGATTGCGCACGACGGCAGTCTGTTCGGGCAGGCCGCGGTAGCTGCACCCAACGACCCAGAAGAACTCTTCCGGAAACCACTGCGGCGGCGCAGCACTCCACCGGGGCTCAACCCGGCTCCCGACCCCGAGCACGCGCGGGTCGGTGAGGTGGCGGCTCATCTGCTCCAGCCAATCGGGAGCTGCGGTGGCGTCATCATCCAAAAATGCGACGAGGTCAGAGCGCGCCGCCCGAACGCCGGTATTGCGCGCACCGGAAAGCCCTGCCGCTTCTTCATTCTCAATCACTCGAACGTCAGAAACCGCCGCGCGGAGCCGTTCCGCAAGGGCAGGATTGTGGTCGACGATAACGACGATCTCCTGAGGCGCCAGCGTCTGTCGCCGCACGGAGTCGATGGCCGCGAGCATGTCGTTCCAGCGGGCCTCGGTATAGACGCAAAGGAGAACGGAGACGGGAAGTGCAGGAGAGGTCATGCATGTCCTTTCTGCTTCGTCCGCCGCACTACCGGCATGATAACGCGTCGGAAGTGACGATAGAGAAGCGACCGCCAGAAGTCGACACTGCGCCAGTGGGCGTGCTCAGAAGCCTCGAGCAGACGCGCAAGCGCTGCGCCGCCAGTGTCGGGTCCGACCTTCAGCCGGCGGAGGGCAAACAGGTCGTCGGCCAGTCCGCTGACGCCGTATCGGACCGCGCAGGCAGAGGTGAAGCCGGCGCGACGGACAAGCCTGCGCAGGCTCGGGTCATACAATCCATAGGGGTAGGCGAAGGTCGCGCATTCCTTCCCGAGTCGGTCTTCGATCGTCGCTTTGCTCCAGCGAATTTCGGCAGCCGCCTGCGTGCGCGGCAGCGCATCGAGCCTCGGATGAGTGACAGTGTGCGCGCCACATTCGATGCCGGCTTGGGCGATCTCGCGCACCTCCGCCCAGCTGAGCATCCGGCGGTCAGCCTCGCCCTCCGGAGCAAGCCACCGCGCCTGACCGCCGATGGCACCGGTGACGAGATAGAGCGTCGCCGTCAGCCCGTAGCGAGAGAGGACCGGCAGCGCGTACCGAGAGAAGTCGGCAAAGCCATCGTCGAACGTAATGACTACTGGTTTGGGAGGCAGCGCGCGCCCTCCCCGCCGCGAGCGGACGAGGTCCGACACGGTGACCGCCTGATAGCCCTGCGACGAGATGACCGCCATCTGCTCATTGAACCGGTCCGGCGAGACGACGAACGACCGGAAGGCTGGCGAACTCGACCGGTCGATGCTGTGATACATCAAGATAGGCACGCTTCTCGTCACGCAGCGGTCGCGCGCACCGTCCGGCTTGGGCCGGTCGACAGCCAGTGCCATCCTCTTGCTCCCTCGCTTCCAACGATAGCGCTTGCCGCCTTCGGCCACCACCGTCCCGCCGGGTCGCCGGCGGGACAGCGCTAGCGCAGCCAGCCGTTCAGATAGCCCGCCACAATCTCTTCTTCGTCGAGCCCCAGCAGTTCGCGTAGGAGGCGCTCGGTATCTTCCCCGAGGAGGGGAGCCGGGCGGGAGACCCGACCCGGCGTCGACGTCAACCGGACGGGCGGTCCATCGGCGAGATGGACACCCACTTCGTGGTGCTCAATGCGGACATAGTGGCCGATGGAGCGCATCTGCGGGTCTTCCTCGACAAGATCGCGATGACTCTGAACCGGCCCCGCCGGGATGCCGAGCTGCTGCAGGCGCGCGGCGGCGGCACGCGCTGGCTGGCGGCGCGTCCAGCGCGCGACGATCTGATCGAGCGCATCCTCATTCGCTTTGCGCGCGGCAAGAGAGGAAAAGCGCGGGTCGGTCGCGAGGTGGGGCTGCTCCATCGCCGCCGCGAGAGCGGCAAACTGCGCGTCGCTTTGGCACGCAATGGCAATCCAAGCATCATCGCCGAGCGCGGGGTAAGCGCCATGGGGCGCTGCATCGGGCGAGCGGTTGGCGCAGGGGCCAGCAACGACGCCGTTGACGGCGTAGTCCATCGCCTCGACGCCGACCCAGCAGACCGTGCTCTCATGCTGCGCGAGATCTATCGTCTGCCCGACGCCGGTCCTCCGACGATAGTGCAAAGCGGCAAGGACGGCGACCGCGAGGTGGTACGGGTTGCAGGAGTAGTCTGGATGCGCGATGCCAGCCCCAGCCGGGGGGTCGTCGGGAAAGCCGGTAATGGCGTGATGGCCGGCAGCTGCGCCGATAGTGTAGCCAAGGCCGATGAAATGCTGGCGCGGTCCGGTGCGCCCCATCGTCGAGGCGCGGGCGATGATCAGGTCGGGACGAAGCGCGCGCAGCCGGGCGAGGGTCAACCCCCATTTGGGATAGGGATCGACGCCGAAGTTATCGACGAGGACGTCGGCGGTCTGAATGAACCGCTCGAGCAGCCGGACTGCCTCCGGGTGCGTCAGGTCGAGGACGACCGACGCCTTCCCGGGATTGAGATTGTTCCACATGCCGGAGGCGTTCAGGCTATCGTTGCCGGGCGGCCGCGCCGTCGGCAGGCGGCGGGAGCTGTCTGGGCGCGTTGCGCTCTCGATCCGGAGCACCTCTGCTCCGAAGAGCGCCATGAGGCGGGTCGCTAAGGGCGCAGCCGCAACCCAAGAGAGATCGATCACCCGAACTCCTTCAAGCGGCAGCCGGTCGCGGCGCGCCGGCGGCGCCGAACGGGGAGCACGCGGCCGCGGGAGCCAGCCCTCGCCGCTGTGCTCGCCCGCCAAAGGAGGGCGGCGGAAAATCCGCCACGGCGTGGCGCTAAGACGGAACGGCGGGCCGGGATAAGTGATGTCGCGCTCGATCTCAGGATGAGGGACACGCTGCCAAAAAGCGCGCGCCGCCAGCTGCGGGTCGGCGAACAGCTCATCGATGCGCTGAACCGGAGCGACGCCCACCCGCGCCTCTTGACCAAGCCGCCAAATTTCATCCCGGGTCATCGCAGCGCACAGCGCTTCGCATGCGCGTTCTATTGTCTGAGCATGAGCCGCCCGGTAGTCAGCGGAGTTCCAGGCCGGGTCGGCAAGCTCCTCCGAAAGAAGCCCGGCACGCTCGAGCAGGCGACGAAACGACTGCCAGCGGTTGCCGATCGAAACGACCACCCAGCCGTCCCGGCAACGGAAGAGCTGGCGCATGCGGAGGTAGTTCTCGACGCCGAGGCGAGGGCGCACCCACCGCTCGAAATCCCAGTAGGGGAGGGCATTCTCGGCGTCGATCGCGACGGCAACTTGACCGATGACCTCAACAAGCTGGCCCCGCCCCGAGTGGTCGCGGGCAGCCAGCCCGAGCAGCGCGCCGCAGGCCGCAAGGACCCCCGTCTGATATTCGGCTTGATTGCCGCCCAATTGGCTCGGCGGCCTGGTCGGCAGGCCCGCCAGAAACATCAACCCGCCCAGGGCTTGGAGAATGAGGTCAGACGCCTGCCAGCGCTGGTAGGGGCCGGTCGTTCCAAAGGGGGTCGCCAGAACATACACCAGTCTCGGGTTGCGGCGGGCAAGCGCGGCATAGTCAATCCCGAGCAGCGCGCGCTCGGCGGGAAGAGCGGTATCGACGACAACGTCGGCATCGCGGGCGAGGGCGCGCAGGCGGCGGCAGCCCTCTTCCTGCGTGAGGTCGATGAGTTCCGACCGCTTTGAGGTATTGAAATACCAGAAGGCGAGACTTTCCCCCTGGGCCGGACCGGCCCGCACAAACGGCGGCCGCCGACGGGCAGGGTCGCCCCCCGGGGGCTCGAGACGGATGACATCCGCCCCAAGATCGGCAAGCAGTTTCGTGCCGTACCACGCGAGAGGACCGGCGAGGTCGAGCACCCGGACATCGCGAAGCGGCGCAGGAAGCAGATCACGCACATATGCGGGCGAAGCTCGCGATCTTTGAGGTCGCGAGCGGACATCGCGAAGCGGCGCAGGAAGCAGATCACGCACAGGTGCCAGCCGGGGCAGTCAGCCTCCTCGTCTCGGATAAAGCATGGAGTATCCAATCGGCAGGAGGATACTCTCAGCGCCGGCTGTTGTCGAGTGGTTCGCGCTCGGCGGTGAGCGGCTGCGCCCTCGCCCCATCGGGCGGCGGCGGGGCTGCCGGCAGCACCGGCGGCGCCGGCATCGTTGCGCGCTGGTAGACACGCTCGAGTTGGACGACGCCGTAGAGCGCCGCAAGGACGACGGTCGCCGCGATAGCGAACGCTTCGATCTGGCCGGCGCTGCTGAGAAAGACTGCAGCGAGACCGAGGATCCCGCTCAGCATCGCGATCACCATCACGGCCTCTCGCTGCGTCAGCCCGAGCATCGTCAGGCGATGAGAGAGATGGTCACGGCCAGCGGCGGTGAGCGGATTGCGGCCGCGACGCAGCCGCGAGATGGTGACAAGCGCGGTGTCGAAAATCGGCACGCCGAGGACGAGGATGGGAATGAGCAGCGTTACGGTCGGGTCGTTGTCGAACCGGAGCTTGATCCCGATCGCGGCCAGTAAAAAGCCGAGCAAGAGGCTTCCCGCATCTCCCATGAAGATCTTCGCCGGAGCCAAGAAGTTGAAGCGGAGGAAGCCGAGGCTGGCGCCAGCGACGGCGGCGGATAAGCTGGCAACGAGGAACTGTCCACTTCCCGCCGCAAGGACGAGGAAAAACCCGCTCGCGATCGCCGCCACGCTCGCCGCGAGACCATCCATGTTGTCGAGCAGATTGAAGGCGTTCGTCACGCCGACAACCCAGAGCACGGTCAGGATCAGGTTCACTTCCTGCCACGGGGTCGCCGACTCGACGCGAACGCCTGCGGCGAGAAGCGGCCAAGTCGCCAGAAACTGCACGCCAAGCTTGAGGTAGGGCGACAGCCCCACTCGGTCGTCAATAAGGCCGGCGATGGCGACGATAGTCGCTCCGAGCAGGATCGCTCCGAGCTGGGGGAGGTTGAAGCGGTCGGTGAACAGCATCAGGGCGACAATCAGCCCCAGCCAAATCGCGACCCCCCCCATCAAGGGCACCGGAACGCGATGGATCTTGCGCGCCGCCGGCTGGTCGACAAGCCCCAGCTGGATCGCGAGGTGACGAGCGAGCGGCGTGCCGAGAAGGGTGAGGAGCAGCGAGACGACAAAAATCGCCATGTAGGTGATCGTCGCAGGAAGGGGGGAAGCGAACATCAGTCAGCACCGCCCGCGCTTTTCGTCTTCTTCGCACGCAGCTCCGACCTTCGCTGGTTCGGCCAGCGCTGTCGGCGGCAGAGCCGCGCGGCCGCCGCGCCTCCAGCCGACTGCCGCGCGAAAGGCCGGCCATCGTTCCGGGCACTCCTCGGCGCGCCGACCGCGCCGCGAGGGCGGCGCGCTCGGCGAAAGAGCAGAGTAAGGCAAACCCGCACGCGAAGGCGCGCTCCTCTCGGCGTCACCACTCGCCTCACTTCACGGCCGCAAACCGTGAGGATTTTCTGCCCTCTTCTTCTCGCTGAAAAGAGGGAGGGAGCGGCTGGCCGTGCAGGAGACAATTTTCGCCGGCCTGCGTGATCGTACACCCTCAACGCGGTGGAGCGCCGCAACGAGCGCGAGCGCAGCCGGCGGTCGCTATACTTCCCGCTGCGTCTCCGAGGTGGTGGCGCGACCGCCGTTGCTCGCGAGCGGTCCAGCTGATCGAGGGTTCTATCGCTATCGCAGTCGTCGGCGCTCCGCTTGCGCTCTTCATCGGAGCCGCTCTGGTGCTGCTGCTGCGCCGCTTCCCGCCGGCGGTCAAGGCAGTCTGGCTTCTCTCGGCGCTGACAGCGCTTGCGCTCGTCCTGCCGCTGTGGCCGGGCGCTGACCTTCGGCTCCCTTGGATTTCGGGAACCCCCGATGTCGCCCTGGCGCTTACCCTCCATGTCGACGCCCTGACCCGCACCTTCGCGCTTGCCGTCGCCATCATCGCGCTTGGGGTCGCTCTCTCCGACACGATAACCTCCCCTCCATGGCGGTTCGTCGTCGGCCGGCACCTCGCCTTCGGGATCGCCCTGCTGATCATTGCGGCAGCGGACATCGCTGTTGCGGCCAGCGCCGTTCTGCTCTTGCCCCTCGCCGAAGGCGTGACCCGCCGCTTCGACGACGATGCCCGCTTTGCTCTCCTCGGCGGCATGTTCGGCGCGGGGATGGGCATTCTCGCTGCTGCCAGCTTCGGGCCCGCCAGCTTCTTCGGCTTCGTGGCGCTGCTCGCAGCGACACTGTTCCTCCTCTTTCAGCTTCCCTTCACGAGCCTTGCCGAGCGCGCGCTCGGCGGGCTTCCGGGAGCGTTCTCCGCCAATCTCGCGACCGTGCTTCTGCCGGGCTTGGCGATCGTCATTCGGTTCGGCTGCGACGGCGCCGCCGCGTGGCAGCTTCAGTTGCTCTCCGTGTTCGGCAGTTCGACGATGGCCTGGGCGGGGCTCGCCGCCGCCCAGGCAGCGACCATCCCGCAGCTTCTCGCCGCGCTCGCTCCCCTCTACGCCGGATCGAGCTTGCTGGCGCTTGGGCAGGGTATTTCCCCCACCCAGCCGGCCGCGATCTTGATCGGCATCGCGAGCGTGCTTGCTCTCGCGGGGACGGCGCTCACCGCCGACCGGCTCGCCGTGAGCGCCGGCACGACCGCGTTCGAGGGAGCCCGAGGCATTGCCTTCACTCGGCCGGCGTCAGCGCTTCTCCTGCTCGGCGGCGCGCTCACCCTCTTTCCGCTTCCACTCCTCGGCGGCGCGCCGCTCGGCAGTGCGCTCGCGCTCGCCGGCGCTTGGAGCGATGGAAGGGTCGTCCTTGTCATCCTCGCGCTTGCAGGGCTGAGCGGCGCTTCAGTCGGCCTCGGCCGGCTGGCGATGATGCTTTTTGCCCGCCCAGCGGAACGGCGACCCCTGCCTGAGCAGCCAGTCGGGCTCGTCGCCGCTGCGCTCCCGCTGGCGAGCGCGGCCGCGACCGGTGTGCTCGCCTTCACGGCGTGGGACCCCGCAGCCCACGCCGCGATCGCGGTCTTCGGCCTCCGTCCTCGTCCGACCGGCGGCGAACTCCTCGCTCTCCCGTGGTACGGGACGGCGGCGGCAATCGTCAGCCTCTCCGCCGCGACGGCGCTTGGACTGGCGCTCGCTGCGCGTCGCCACCGCCTTGCGCCGCCGCCCCGGCCCCGTCCCAGCATGGAGGTGCCTGCTCCCCCCCCAGCGAGCGGAACGCGCGAAGTGACGGAAGGAACAGAGCAGCGGCCCAACGCGCGCCCGCTGCTCGACCGCGCTGCGCAGTTCGTGCAGTTTTCGCTCTGGCTGTTTGCGCAGGGGCTTGCCGTCCTCGAGGGACGGTACTACATGGCGGCAGTGCTCGTCATCAGCCTTTGGGCGCTGATCATCTTCCTTGGGTAGCTCGTGACCGAGACCACGCTCCTTCTCGGGATGTTGGTGGGAGCTGTCTCGCTGCTCATTCTCACCGAGTCGTGGCGGGTTTCGCTCCCCTCGCTTCTGCTGACCTACGGCGTGATGGCCGTGCTCGTCGGCATTGAGACCAATCCGGCCATCGGCGCGGTGCAGCTTCTCGTCGGCATGTTCACCGGCGGGGTACTTTTTTCGGCGCTCCGGATCTTGCCGCAAAGCGCCCCCGCCACTGTCCAGTACGCCTTCGGACTGCCGTACCGAATTGCGACCGGCGTCTTCGCCGTATCCGTCGCTTACAGCCTTGCCTCGACATACCCCGTGGCGGAGGCGTCGCCGGCGCTGAACTTCGGCGTCTACTGGCTCGCGGCCGTCGGCTTGATCACGCTCGTCCTCGCGCGACGGGTGCTGACCACCGCCTACGCGATTTTTCTCCTCGAAGAGGTCGCTTCGGTCTTTCTCTCGCTGTTCAGCGAAGGCCCGGGCTTGGCCCGGCTGCTGTTGGCAGGGATTGTCCAGCTCGCGATCGCGGTCGCCGTTGCCTACCTGCTCTACATCGAGCGCGAAGGGGAGCTCGCCTAAATGGCATGGCATCTCCTCAGCCTCGTGCTTCTCCCGTGGGCAGCCGCGCCGGTAGCGCTCGTGCTCGGCCGGCGGCCTGGGCTGGGGATCGCCATCGTCACCGCGTTGGCGCAACTGCTCCTGACGAGCCTGTCGAGCGACGATGACCTCTTCCAAGCGGGCGGAGTGGTGCTGGTCCTTCAGCCGCTCGACCGCGTCATCGTGCCCGTGATCGTGGCCGCCTTCGTCGTCGTCTGCCTACTCGGCGAGCGGGACTCCCGGGCCGTTGCCCCCGTCGGGCTGCTGGTGAATGGGGCGGCGGTGGGGGTGGCGCTGGTTTCGAGCCCGTTTCTCGCCAGCCTGTTCCTCGAACTGGCCGCCGTCGGCGTGCTCTTTCTGCTGCCGGCGCGAACGCCGCTCCCGATCTTCCTCTCCCGCGAGGCAGTTGCCGGCGCGAAATATCTCGCTCTCACGGTGGTCTCCGCGCTTGCGCTCCTCTCGGGCTTCGCGCTTCTTGAGACGACCCGCATTGCGGGGGAGACGCGCACGGTCGGCCAAGTCGTGCTGGCCCTCCTCGTCGTCGGCATCTGGCTGCGCCTCGCCGCCTTTCCCTTCCATCTCTGGCTGCCGGACTTCGCAGGGATCGCCCCGCCGCCCGCCGTGACCTTGGCGGCAAGTGTTGTCAATGTCGCGACCATCGTGCTCCTCCTCTCGACACTCTCGGAGGCGCCGTGGTTAGTGCTTCCCGAGCGGAACCGGCAGGTGATCGCCGCGTTGGCTGCGCTGGGCGCGCTCGGAGGCGCGCTCCTTGCGCTCAACGCCCGGGACGGACGACGGCTGGTCGCGTACGGGGCGTCGGCAGAGCTTGGGTTCGTCCTGTTCGGCATCAGCCTCGGTTCGCCAACAAGCGTCGCCGCGGCGACCTCGCTGCTTGTCGCCAATGTGATCGCCGTCCTCCTTTTCTGGGGTCTGATCGCTCAGATTGAGCGGCACGTGGGCAGCACAGAATTCGGCGCAATGCGCGGGCTGATCACCCAGCTGCCGGGCACCGCGCTTGCGTTCTTGGGAGCAGCCCTCACAGCAGGAGGGGTCCCGCTCTTCGCTTCCTTTCCCGGACGCTGGATCGTATTTCGGGTCGGCGCCGACGCTGCCGCCGGCCTGACGCTGCTTCTGCTGCTCGCCAACCTGATGCTGCTCCTTGCCTATTGGCGGGCCTTTCGCGCCCTCTTCCTCGGCCGACCGTCAGCCGAGGTAGTTCCGCGCGGCTCGGAGCGCGCCACGCTCTGGCTGTCTCTTCTTATCGCCGCCTCGGCAGTGCTGGGGGCAGCGCCGTGGCTCCTGCTGGAACCGATCCGCGCCGCAGTCGCCGGCCTCGCCTTCCTTCAGTGAGACCCTAGACGGCAGGCGACGCGCCCCCATCGAAATTGATCGCGGTTCCTGTCAGGTAGCCGGCACGCGCCGAGACGAGGAAGGCGATCAGATCGGCAGCTTCGTCGGCGGTGGGGATGTAGCCGACGGGAACACTTTTCGCCCGCTCGGCGTAGGCGGCCTCGAGACTAAGGTGGGGATACATCGCCTGCGTCGCGCGATCGATCTGGGCGCTGCGCACGAGCCCAATGCAGACGGTGTTCACTGTAATCCCGTCCCCGGCAACCTCCTTCGAGAGCGCCTTCGTGAGGGCGATGCCGGCGGCTCGGCTGACCGATGTTGGCAGTGTGCTCGGCCCAGGGGTCTTCCCGCTAATCGCCGTCAGGTTGACGATCCGCCCCCAGCGGGCGGCACGCATATCCGGGAGCGCGCAGCGAATGCACCGGATTGCGCCGAACAGCTTCAGATCGAGGTCCTCCTGCCACGTCGCGTCATCAACGCCGTCAAACGGATTTGCGTTCGCCGTGCCCGCATTGTTGACGAGGATCGCGACGGGCCCGAGCTGAGCGCGGACCGTGGCGAACAGCCGGTCAACATCCTCGGGCCGACGGACATCGGCTGGAACCCCAAGCACCGGCACCCCCGTCTCTTCGGCGAGAGCGCGCGCTGCTTCCGCGAGGCGGTGGGGGTCGCGCGCACAGATGGCGACGCGGGCCCCTTCACGTGCCAGACGGCGGGCGGTGGCGCGGCCAATCCCGGCGCTGCCGCCGGTGACGACGGCGACTTTCGCGGTAAGACCAAGGTCGAGGGGCATGCTGTTCGCTCCGCATTCAGGTGAGAAGTGGGGCAAAGGTATCGATCAGAAGACGCGTGCTGCGGTAGCGCTCCTCGGCGCTCGAGAAGCGCCCGCTCGGGATCAGCACGGGGATGTCACAACTGTCCCAGTGCGCGAGTAGCTGCTCGCGCGCTTGCGCCGGCGTTCCTGCAATCCCCATCTCCTGGAGGATGTCGTCGGTGACGGCACGCGCAACAGCGGTCATATCCCGCTGCTGGAAGAAGGCGTGCTGGATCGCTTCTTTCTGAGCGGTCCACCCATGAAAATCGAGGAGCGACCCATAGCTGCGCGTAGCAAGATAGTTGCCGAGCCCCATCTTGCAGGCAAAGCGGGCCCGCTCGGGGTCGTCGTCGACCACGGTGCAGATCCAGCGGGCGAGGTCGAAGGAGGCGCGGCTGCGCCCCGCCCGGGCAAGGCCGAGCGCGACGTTCGGCTCGATAACTCCCTCAATATAGCGCCGCGTGTAGCAAGGATGGCCCGCCATTCCCTCGCACAGTTCGCCCGCCAGCTGCGCCATCCGCCGGTTGACCGCCCCAAGGTAGATTGGGATCTGATCGCGCGGCTGCCACGGGTCGTGATAGCGGAGCTGCGGGATCGTGTAAAACCGCCCGCTGAACGAGAACGGCGCCTCGGTGCGGTGCCGCCACACCCCGCGCATGATCTGGATCACTTCGCGCAGCTGAGCGGCAGGCCGGTCGACGGTGATCCCGTACTGATACAGGTTTTGACGCTTCGTCCCGGTAGCAAGCCCGAGGATCAGGCGGCCATTGGACAGTTCGTCGACATCAGCTGCGGCCGACGCCGTGACGACAGGATGGCGGATGAACGAACGGCAGATCCCCGCGCCGATCGTGATGGTCGAGGTATTGCAGGCGATAGCGGCGAGAGCAACGAAAGTATCTTGGCCGGGATCGTCGCTCGTGAACACCATCGCAAACCCCGCCGCCTCGGCACGCTTGGCGAGATCGATCTTGTCGCGCGCGCTATTGCCGACGACGGAGATGCCGAGACGCCGCACGGGCTAGTCAGTATCCGCGGGAGGTTCTTTTTGCGCGCTTGCTGAACGGCGCCGCTGGCGGGGCCGTGACCGGGAAGGGGAAGGAGCCGGCGCAGTGTCGTTCTGGGCAGGGCGCTCGCTCTCGGCAACAGCGCGCTCCGACAGCCGCATCAGCAGCTCTCCATCCGGAGCGAGGCCGACAGTCTCAAAGATCCCTCGGTCGAGAAGCCAGCTGATCGCATTCTCCGCCGCCGGCAGGCGCGGGTCATCGGCCGGAAGGCGCCAGTCGTTCTCCCGCCAGTCCCGGCCGCTCTCCCGGCCTCCGAAGCGCGATGGTCGATAGCTGTAGCTCACAGGCTAACGGTATCTCCTCTCCATCGAGAGATCAAGCAAAAGCGCATCGCCGGCGGTCTTGATCGCGGCCCCAAAGGAGGCCTATAGTTTAACTGCTCCGTCGCTCGAGGGAAAACGTTCTCCCTGCTGCCGACGTAGCTCAACGGTAGAGCAGCGGTTTTGTAAACCGCGGGTTGCGGGTTCGAATCCCATCGTCGGCTCCGAGCGGCGGAGTGCTTTGGTAGGGTGGCCGAGTGGTTAATGGCAACGGTCTGTAAAACCGTCGGGCGAAAGCTCTACACTGGTTCGAATCCAGTCCCTACCACCCCTTCTCCACGCTGACCGGCCGCTGCCCCGAGGCAGCGGCCGTTGCAATGTAGGCTTCCTCCAGCCGCGCCGCCACGCGCTCCCACCGAAACTCTGTCTCCGCAAGCGCCCGAGCGCGCCGGCCGAGCTCCTGCCGCAGGCGCTCATCCTCAAGACAGCGAGCAACTCCTTCGGCAAGCCCGGCTGCGGTCTCCTCCACGAGCAGCGCCGCTGAGTGGCGGGCAAGGAGCGCGCCCATGTCGCCAGTCGGATTGGTGACAATTGCCCGTCCGCTCGCGAGATACTCACCGATTTTGTGGGGATAGCGCGCGAGGTTATAGCGGCGCCCCGGGTACGGAAGGAGAAGCACGTCCGCACAGCCGAGAAAGTTGCGGTACCGTTCCCCGGAAAGAGAGGGGAACCGGATCAGCCGATCGCGCCAGCGCGGGTCAAGCTGCCGCTGGAGAAACGCTCCCGACGGCCCCGCAACCGCAAGGCGCAGGGCCGGATAGCGGGGGGAAAGCCGCGCGAGAACAGCAGCAAGGAGATCAACATCCAACCGATGGAAGCCCGCAAACCCGACGAGAAGGCACCCTTGCGGTATCCCGAGGGCGCGGCGCGCCGCCCGCTGGTCGACGGGGAAGATCGCCTCACTGTCCGCGCCGGGAGGGAGCAGCCACACCCCTCCGCGCGGGGCTCGCAGGCGAAGAGCGCGTCTGGCTAAGAACGTCGAGATCGCGGTGACGCTGTCGGCAGAGGTGACAATGGCCTCCTCAAGGCGCGTGTCGATCAAGCCGATCACGTAGCCAATCACTCCTCGCCGCTGGCTGGCGAAGCCGCCGAACCCGAGGAGGTCAGCCCAGTCATAAACGAGCGGAACTCCGCTCCGGCGCAGCCGCGCCGCATGCCAAGCGGCGGTTGGGCGAGGCGAGAAAGCGTGGACAACGTCAAACGCGCGGTCGGACACGAGCAGACGGGTGGCGATCTCCGTCGGGTCAACGCCGGTTTGGCGCAGCTTGCGCGGCCCAAGACCGCCGGCTTCCCAGCAAGAAACCCCCTCGCGCAGAACGTGACGCCCCCCAACGTGCCGCGTCGTGCTCGCGGCGACGACTGTTACCTCATGGCCGCGCCGGCCGAGATGCTTGGCCAGAGCAGCAGCGCGCGCAAACTCCCCTGTTTCTCCCGCGATCTGCGAACACAGCATCGCGATGCGCATCACAGCCGGACCGCGTGCCGAAAGTAGCTGCATGCCTCGCCCACGAGCGTGGCATACGTTCCTGCAAGATAGACGGGAAGCGTGACAAGATAGCGACGCAAGAGCCGTGCCTCCGCAGCCCGCCGCGCGTCGCGCAGAACGCTCCACATCAGGCGAACGGGAAAGAACGAGAGCAGTGCCCAGAGAAGACTTCGTCCTCGGCTCCACCTAAAGTGCGCCGTTCGCGCTCGCGCAAGGTCGTTCCCCCAGCGGAGGCGGTTCTGGACGATTGCGCGAAGATGGTCAAGATGGTGGTGATATACCACGGCGTCGGGAGCGAACGTGATCGACAGACCGGCCTGCGCTGCCCGCCAGCTGAAGAGCGCATCTGCCGGCGCAACCTCCTCCGAGAACGGGCCGAGCGCCTCAAAGACCCAGCGCGGCAGGAGGCAGTTCACCGTCCCTGCAACGGCGGCGCGCCGCGACCGACGCGGAAGCAGGGCCGCAAATTTCACGAAATGGATCCCGTGATCGAGCCAGCGGTCCCCGAAGCAGCGGCAGGCACCCGCAACGATCCCTCCAGTTCGTTCGTGCTCGGCAACGAGACGCGACAGCCACGTTGGCTCAGGGTAAGCGTCGGGGTCGGTGCAGACGATGAGGTCGCCGCGAGCGAGCGCGATGCCGCGATTGCGCGCCGAGCACGGGGTCAGCCGCGTCGGGGATGCGACCACCTTCACCCCGGGATAGGCGGCGGCAATCCGGCGCGTTCGGTCGTCCGGGCTGCTGTCGACGACGATCGTCTCGAAATCGCAAAACGTTTGCGCCCGCAGCGCCGAGAGGGTGCTTCCGATCGTTGCGTGCGAAAGATAGGCAGAGATGACGATCGATACTCGCGGTCTCGATTCCTCCCCGCTGGAATTACTCCAGACGCTCAGCATTCATCTCGAAATCGGCGAATCGCTGCCCCGCGGTCCCCGCTCCGAAACAGTAGCCAATGAACTGCGCCATTGCGTTCAGGCAGTTGGAACAGAGAACGATCGGGAGCCGCCTCAGGACAATCATCCGCTGACGGGAGCTGGGCCACACCGCGATGAGCAGACGCACTGTCCGCACGAAGGGCTGCAGCGGCAGTCGGCCGAGCCACAACGCGCGCCGGAGCGGCGAAAGCGGAAACGACTTGCGAAATGCGTCGCCTGCCGAGCGATTGAGGCACCATAGAGCCCGAATGCGGGCAGCATACCGGTTATCAGACAGATGGCTCCATCGAAACGATGGCTCGGCGAAGAGACCTCCGCCACGGTCACGAAGCGCTCGGTGCAGCAGAGCTTCATCGGCGAGCAAGTGAGGCAACCTCGGCTCGAGCGCCACGAGCGCCTCTCGCCGGAAGGCAGTGTTATGCCCGGGAAGAAGCGGGACGAGGCTAGGCGCAGAGGGAAGCCGAAGACTGGCAAACGACGTAAGGTGCATGAACTCGCTCTTCTCGGTCGGCGGGCTCGCGCAGTCGGGGAACGAGCCGAGCGCGACGGCGAACGGAGGAAATTTGTGCTGCAAGGCGTCGAGCCATCCCTCCCCGGCCCGGGCGTGTTCCTCCAGGAAGGCAACAATGGGAGCAGCGGCAAGCGAGACGGCATAGGCGCGGAAAGCGCCAAGTGGCCAGCCGCGCCGCAGCGGGACGGCAACGACGGCCGGATGGTCGCTCCCCGGCAGCGGAGGATGACGATCCCGACCGAAGTCGAAGAGGAGCACTTCACATTCGTCTATCCGCGGCTGAGCAAGGACGCTGGCAAGCGCTCGTGCGCCGCGCTCGCGCTGCCGATCGACGGCGAGAATGACACTGACCAGCGGGGTCTTTTGTCGCGTCCGCATCCGCTCTCTTTCTGGAAGCTCCAGCATCTCGGCGCGCCGCACGGGAGTATGCATCCGGGGGGTCAGCGCGACAAGAGCGCGGCGGCGGGCGCGAGACACTCGCGGAGCGCGCGCAGCGCCCTCTCCATCGTCGCCGCGATTTCGCGTTCGAAGAAGGGACGCCCGATGAGGCGAACGAGCGGCAGGGAGGGGAGGACCAGCGTCGTTTCCAGCGTGACGAGCGCGCCTTCCGGACAGGGCGCGAACGTCCAGCGGCAGGCGCTTTCAGGGCCATCGATGGTGCGTGCTGCCATGGTGCGCGGGGGGTCGAATTCGGTGACCTCGAAGCTGGCGCACAGCGGAAAACCGCGGACGTTCGCTTCCCACGTGAAGCGGCTGCCGAGACCATACGGCCGGCGCGACTGAGGCCGAAAGTCGGTCAGATAAGGCATGAAGCGGAGAACATTCCGATAGTCGGCAACGTACTGGAAGACTTCCTCGGGAGGAGTGGCAATGCGAATGGAACGCGCCAGTTCGATCATTGAGCGACTCGGTCTCGGATTTCGGGCGCAAGCTGCCGCGCCCGGCGGGAATGCATGATGGAGGAATGGCGGCCAGAACGCTAGCAGAATGCCGCGGCGGCGTCCACAGAACCCCTACCGTCTCTTGACATTCCTCCCGCCAATCCGGTCGAGGAACTTCGAGAGGAGGTAGGCGAACCCGAGCGCGGCCGCAGTCCCGACGGCATAGCTGAGCAGTTCATCCGGCCCAATCTGCCCATCGTGGAGCGGGACGATAGCGAGGCCGGCCGCAAGGAAGAAGAACATAGCGTTTCAAGTGTACCGCAGCGGCGGCAGCGGAGGCTGCTTGGCCATGGTATACTGTACTGTGTCAAAGGAACCGACAGAGCCGCTCGCTGTTAACCGCAAGGCGTTTCATGACTATTTTATCGATGAGACGTTCGAAGCGGGAATAGCGCTCAGCGGCACCGAAATCAAGTCCGTCCGCAAGGGGAACATCAACCTCCGCGATGGGTATGTTCGGCCTGAGGGCGGCGAGATGTGGCTGCTCGGGGTGCACATTGCGCCCTATGAGCAGGGGAACATTTACAACCATGACCCGCGGCGACCGCGCAAGCTGCTCCTTCACCGGCGCGAGATCGACTACTTGACCTCCAAGGTGAAGGAGAAGGGGTTGACGATCGTTCCGCTGCGGGTCTATATCAAAAACGATGTTGCCAAGGTCGCCATCGGCTTGGCGCGCGGCAAAAAGCAGCACGACAAGCGGGAAGCGATCGCGGAGCGAGAAGCCCGGCGCGAAATCGAGCGGGCACTCAAAGCGCGGTAACCGCGGCAACAGCGGCGAGACCTTCCTCGCCTCAACACCTTTGGGGACGCAAGGGTTCGACAGGGGGGGAGGTGACGCGATTGCGGGCCGAGGATGCCGATCCACTCGTAAACGATTCGGCACGCCATAACTGGCAACACTGCTTACGCTCTCGCTGCCTAAGTAGCAGCGACGTCTACCCTCGCCTCGTCCCGGCGGGAGGGGAGTAGGCGCCATGCAGCCGGGATGCTCGCCGTCTCAGGTCGAGGGGGACGGCGCTAAGCCTACTCGACTAGCCCAAAGGAATCCCGTCGGTGGGAGTCCGCTGGGTGAAGCGCCAATACGCCGACTACGCCCGTAGCATATCGCGCGCTGAACTGCTCTGGACGGGGAGTTCGATTCTCCCCCGTCTCCACCACGCCGACGCCTCCCTTCTCGGGAGGCGTCGGGCTTTTTGCGCCCGAGCGGCAAGCTCGCGCTGACAGCACAGACGGCGCCCGCCGCTCGACCGGCCAGCCGCAGCAGCCAGCGGAGCAGCGACAGGAGCAGCGCGCCGCAGCGATCAGGCGGTCTGGACCACCATCCAGCCGTCCCCCTTAACGGCATTCTTGCCGACATGGACCGCTTCTCCCCAGCGCAGCCACGGCACAAGCGGCGTGAGTTCGCCCTGCCAGACGGCCGCTCCGACTATCCCTCCCGTTGGGGTGCGCGTGCCGGTCCGCCGCGAGCCGCTCCACGCCTCAACCCAGCGGGTGCGCTCCTCAACGAGCTGAGCGGCCCGCGCGACTGCTGCGATTTCAGCGCGCCGCTCGCGCCAAACCGATGCTAGCGGCGGTGCGACACTGTAGCAGGCGCTCAACGCTTCCAAGCGCTCGAGGAGCCGGTGGGTCAACACTACGAGGTCCGGCCGTTTCACCAGCGCTCCGCGATGGACGAGGCGGAGCGGTGTTCGGAATGTGACCGTCAGCCTCGCCGCGGGCGCGCACGAGGCACTGACTGCATCGTCATCAAGAACGCCGACTGCTGCCCCGCTGATTGGCGGTATTCGGCGCGAGGCGAGCAGCGTTGATCGCCCCCGTCCCCGTCCGAAGCCGCGCCCGGCAGCCCACGCGATCGCGTCGACCACCGCTTCCCCCAGTTCGATCGCGGGGCCGATCAGCGTGAGGCTGAACGACCAGAGCGCGCCTGCTTCAACCCGCGCCGGCCCCGGCTCAAGAGCGTACGGCCGGGGCACCGCTTGGCCGCGATGCCGATGGGGGTCCGCTGCCAGCAGCAAAAAACAGGCTGGGCAGTGTCGCCAGTGGCAGGGCGCGCTGCTCGGTCCACCATGGCACCAGCGGGCGAAAAGCCCAGCGGCGAGCGCACCCCGCAGCGTTGAGCCCGGGTTCCGGCCGAGATCGACGTCGTCTCTTGCCTGCAGCTGGATCTGAAGCCGCTGCACCCGCAGGCCGGTCCGCGCGTTCACTCCACGAGGTCAAGCGCCGCGAACGCGGCGGCGACGATCGCGTCGGCGTCGATCCCGTAGTAGCGGTAGAGATCGGCCCGCGAGCCCGACTGTCCAAACGCATCGACACCGAGCGGGACCACCGGCGCACCGAACACCCCCCCGAGGAAGGTCAGCGCGTGGGAAGCGCCGTCGACAACGGTCACGATCGGGGCGCGCCGCTCGGCAGGAGGAAAGAGCGCTGCAAGCTGACCAAAGCGAGCACGCTCGCCGGCGCGTTGCCGCCGGCGCTGATCGGTCAACTCGGCGGAGAGGCGGTCGGCGCTGGTGATGACCACGAGATTGGCAGCCACCCCTTCCCGATGGAGCCGGCGCGCCGCCTCAACCGCTTCGGGCACCATCGCCCCCGCGACCGCAATTTGGACCACTGTCTTCGGGTCGACCTCGCCGAGTTCTTCCCGCGCCTCGAGCAGCCGATAGCCGCCCGCCAACACCTGCTGCCGCAGCGTCTCTGCGCCAAGCCGCTGGAGGGCCGGCTCAAGCAGCCGCTGGTCCACCGGCTTGGTCGACAATCGGAGATACATTGCGCGGCCGTTCCGGCGGTCGGTGCACTGGCGGAGCCCCTCGAGCAAAATCCATTCGACCTCGCGGGCAAACGCCGGCTCGTAGCTGATCAGGTTCGGCAGTTCGATCCCCAGCGACGGGGTGACCGTCGACTGATGCGCCCCGCCCTCTGGGCTGAGCGAGATGCCGGATGGAGTGCCGACGACGATGAACTTCGACTCAGAGTAGAGACCGTAGATGAACGCATCCAGCCCGCGAAGAACGAAGGGGTCATAGACGGTGCCGATCGGCAGCAGCAGTTCCCCTTGCATCTCCTGCGAGAGGCCGAGCTGCCCCAGCAGGAGAAAGAGATTCATCTCGGAGATCCCGAGTTCGATATGCTGCCCTTGAGGCCCAGGTTGCCAACGGACGGGCTGGGGAGCAGGCTCAAACCGGTCGGCGGCAGTAGCGCTGAACACCCCAACCCGGTTAATCCAGCCGCCGAGGTTCGTCGAGACGGCGACATCCGGGGCGACCGTCACGATCCGCTGGCTGATGGCGGGCACGCGCGACAGTTCAACGAGCAGCCGGCCGAGTGTCTCTTGGGTCGACGTGGTCGCAAGCGGCTGATGGCCGATGCTTGGCGGGATATCCGTCGGCGCAAGCGCAGGCGGACGGCTGGGCAGCGCCGGCCCACGGAGACGCTCGGCCGCCAAGCGGCAGATCTCGGCCTCGGGGCTGCCAGGAGGAAAGCGGGCCCATTCGTCCTCCGGCGGGATGCCGAGACGCGCCGCCAACTCTTGCATCTGTTTGGCGGTGAGAAGGGCCGAGTGGTTGAGGGGATGGCCGGCGATCGGGAGGCCCCACCCCTTGATGGTGTAGGCGAACACCACGCTCGGCCGGTCGCGCACTGCCGCCGCTTCCTGAAAAGCGCGCAGCAGTTCGGCAATGTCGTGGCCGCCAAGATCGCTCACGAGAGCAGGGATCTCCTCGTCAGGAAAAGGCGAGAGCGCGCGCTCAACGCCCGCTGGGTCATCCGCGCCGACAATGAAACGCTCACGGCAGATCGCTCCCGGCAGCCGGATCGCCGCCTGATACTCTTCGTTGCTCATGTCGTCGATCCGCTGGCGGAGCGCGGCGCCCCCTGGACCAGCAAACACTGCTTGAAGCCGCCGCCCATACTTCGCCTCAACGACATGCCATTCGCTGTCGCGGAAGATCGCCTTGAGCTGGCGCGCGCGGATCCCCGGCACCACGCGATCGAGGCTCTGGCGATTCAGGTCGACAATCCACAGGATCGTGCCGACATCGCGAAGATGCTCCTCCGTCACCGCTTCCCACACGTTCCCCTCGTCCAGTTCGGCGTCGCCGACGAGCGCGATGTACCGCCGATCAGCAGGGCCGCCGAAATGCAGCTGGACATAGCGGTCGGTGAGCGCCGCGAAGGCCGGCGCCGCCGCTCCGAGGCCGACCGACCCAGTCGAGAAGTCGACCGGGTCGGGGTCCTTCGTTCGGCTCGGATAGGCCTGCAGTCCGCCGAAACTCCGCAGCGTCGTCAGGTAGCGGCGGTCAAGGTTGCCAAGAAGATATTGGACCGCGTGAAATGCTGGCGAGGCATGAGGCTTGACGGAGACGCGATCGCCGGCGCGAAGAAACGCGAAGTAGAGCGCAGTGAGGATCGACACCATCGAGGCGGAAGACGCCTGATGCCCCCCGACTTTGGTGCCGTCCGAGGAGGGACGGACGGCATTGGCGTGATGGACGATATTGGTCGCGAGCCAGAGCACTCGGCGCTGGATCGATTCGAGCGCCGCCAGCTGCTCAGGGGAGAGCGGGACCTCGAGCGTCGGTGCTTCGCGCATGGCCACTCCAGAACACTGTCGTGATCGCGTGTGTCAAGCGTACCACGATGCGCGGCGCGGTGATCAGGCAAGGCGGATGCGGAAGAAGGGCGGCAGCGTCAGCACCCGGACGCGGAGGCGCTGGCCGACGGTAAAGCGGACCGCGAGGTTGCCGCCGCCGACTGTAGCGGCGTCGAGCACTGCCGGCTCGCTCCGGCCGACATCCACCACTAAGCGCGTCGGCTCGATCGCGATGATCTCCGCGTCGAGGATCATCCCTACTTTGATGGCGCGGTCGGCCAGCCGCGGGATCGGCGGAGGAGGCGCAGCAGCCTGCTCCGGCGCGGCAGCAGAGGGGGGACGGAGCAATGCCTGCAGCGCGGCAAAGGGCGTTGCCGGCTCCGGGCGGGCCGGTTCCCGCGGGGGCGCCGCGGCCGCCACCGGTGGACGCTCGACGACGGCAAAGGCGTCATCCTCCCAGTCGACCGCAATCGCCCTCGAGGTCGGGAGCGGCGCTTCCAGCGGGCTGAGGGTGACGAGCGTCCACCCCAGCGGCAGCGCCGGACCGCCCCGCCGCTCGACCAGCTTGCGCGTCGCCGGAAAGACGCTCTGCTGGGTGCGTCCCCGCCCTTGCCCCCGCTGGTCAGGGCGGGAGCGCTCGGTTGGCCGCCGGCGATCGTCGCGCTCTCCGAAATAGTCGGCTCGGATTTGCGCCCAATCGGGGCTAGCGGTCAAGGCGAGACCAAGCGACTTCGAGTTCCAGCCTGCTCCCCAGCCGAGGTGGAGGAGAATCACGAGGTCGGAAGCATTCTCGGCAGCGGCGAGGAGGGCGTCGTAGAAGGCGACCAGCGCGCCTGCGCCCGCCGCGGCGGCATACTCCCGCTCCGCGCGAGCGCGCCGCACCCCTTCTTCGCGCGCTAACGCGATTGCCTCGACGATCGCCTCGCGGTTTGGGGGAGACTCGAGCCGCGGATGCTCAAGAGCGAGCCAAGCCTCGTCGATGACGAGGGAGCCGACGAAGCGGCCCCCGGGGGCGACCGCTTCGACAGCAAGCCGGTCCGAGAGCGGCACCAGCGCTCGCGCCTCGAGCCCATAGGTCCGAACGGCTGCGAGCGTCAGGCGGGTTTCGTCGCTCGGCCGCGCGTCAGCAACGCGGAGAGCGCGGAACCCGCTCGCGCGCGGCTGTGCCCCAAACAGGCGCCGCTCAAGCGGCTGGGCAGCAAATCGGGCGGCCGGCGCAAGCTCGTCCTTTTTGATCAGCCGCCCCGCCACCCGCTCCCGCTCGAGCAGGGCGGCGGCAATCAGCGTATGGAAGGCTCCCTTCAGCGCGCTGCCCGGCAGCAGCGGCTGTCCGAAGGCATCCTTGGCGACGGGGCGCACCGGGCCGGGCGGGGTTGTTCCGCCGAACGGGAGGCGATAGAGCGGCTCCGGCATGCCGAGCAGCCGCCCAGCGCCATCGCGCGGTCCGCTCTCGGGGCCATAGACGAGCAGCGCGCCGTCATGAACGACATAATCCAACTCCGGCAGCAGCGGAAGGCTCCCGCTGCCGACAGCAAGCGGGGCGACGACGTCAACAACAACCCGAAAGGAGCGCGCCTGACCGGTCACGCTGCCCCCGCCATGCCGATCGGAAGCGCCCAGCCAGCGCGGAGAACTTCATGCTCCCGGAAGCCCGCGGGGGTCACATCAGCCATGCGCCCCACGGGAGGACGGCCGTCTACCGGGGCGAGGACACTTCCCGCTGCTATCATGCGGACTGTGCGATGACGAACCGTTCCCGCCGCGCTCGCCGTCCAGCCGCTTCGATCCTCAAGCTGATACTGGGCCGGCGGATTAAGGACGCCGCCCTCCAGCTCGCGGACCGAGGGAAGATAGAGCGAAAGAGTGCAGTAGCGCGCCGGCTGGGATGGCTCACGAATTTCGATTGAGCGGACGTCGAGGTCAAACTGGCCTGCTCCCCAGCTGCGCCGGCCGCCGAGACCAGTATCGCCGAGAGAGCGCAGCGCCGCGATGACATCATCGCGCCAGCCCGCATCGATCTGCGCGATCACCGCCAAACCGCAGCCAGGGGCAAAGCGGACGAGACGGTCGGCGAAGGGCTCGACCCCTCCCGCGCCGAGGCGGGCGCGGCGGACCTCTTCAACCGCCCAGACCGGCCCCTCCGGCAGCGGCTCGGTCTTGCTGGCGCGCAAGCGTCCCTCTTGAAGCTCGCGGATTTCGCCCCCCTCTTCTCCCGCCGCCATGGCCTCGAACAGCCGCTGCGACACCCAGCCCGTTCCCCCCGGCGCGGGGAAAAAGAGAGTATCGCCGACAAAGGGCAGCGCGCTCGAGAAGCGGAGCGGCGGAGCGTCGCCCGCGCTCCGGATGATGCGGAGGAAGCTCGCAAGCCGCGCCGGCCCGAACAATTCGCGCAGGGAGAGACAGAGCGCGCTGAAGAGGGTGTCCGAGGCGACGACAGGAGACGGCTCGCCGCTGGCATCGGGGCCGAAGTGGAACGGGCCGCGCGGAATGAGACGAAACAGCGTTGCGTTCACGCCGGGAGCGCCAAGGCTGACCGGATGGCGTCGGTCAGTTCTTCGAGGTTGTCGAGGAGCGCAGCAACATCAGGATAGCGGCGGGGCGAGAAGCCCGCGCCTACCTCTCCGCGGTAACTGGCCCGCGAGCGAACCGTGATGTCGAAGTCGACGAACCGCACCTTGCCGCTGCCGCGCGAGCCGTGCCCGCCGAGATAGCTGTCTTCGACGAGCTGCAGACCGCGGACCACCCAGCCGAAGTCGGCGAGGTCACGCGCAGAGTAGACGCTGTACACCAGCTCAAGCGGCGCAAGGCGGGCGCCGGCGGGCAGCCGCTCGATCTGGCGCGGGGCCGGCTCTGCTGTCACGCGGTCGACCGATGCCTCGGACTTCACTTCAGTGTACGGGAGGTCGGTGCGAGCTCGTTTCAGCGCTGCGGCGCTTTCTGGGGCAAGAAAGACATCGCGCACGATCAGGCGAGCAGCGCCGTCAACTGCGAAGGCGCGCGTCCCGGGCACGCCATAAAGCCGACCGATGGGGTTGGCGTCATACTCTTCGCGGCTCATCGGCACATAGACCTGCACGCCGCCCCGGCCGGAAGTGTTGGGCAGCAGACCGAGCAGCCGCTCCGTTTCGGCGCGCATCTTCCCGCGCAGGGATGAGCCAGGGAGATAGGGCTGGCCTGAGAGCGGGTCACGCACCACCGTGAACTCGAGGCCAGGGATCGCCCCATTCGTGCCTGCGCCGATATGGAGCCCGCTCTCGAGCTGAACGGCCGCGCGAACGAGGATGCGCCCGTAGAGCGTCGTTACCGCTCCGTCGGCCATGACCTTCCTCCTAGGCTAGCGCCCGCTGAATTGCGGGCCAGCATAGAAATATGCCATCAACGCTTCCACGAAGTGGACCAGATGGTCGAAGCGGTCGCGGTCGTTGCCGACAAGGTCGACCGCCGGCGCCAGCGTTTGGTAGAGGTCGGTGACGCCGCGCCCGACACCCGCCGCCCGCCCGGCGAGATAGGCGAGCCGCGGCTTCACCAAAGGGAGCGCGCGTCCTTCGTCTGTCGGCCAGTCAAGCTCGATCCGCCGCAGCTCGCCCCAAAGAACGCGCAGCGCGCCGCTTGTGGCCTGGCGCGCCTCCAGCCGCTCACCGGCAAGAACGCGCGCGACCCGCTGCGCCTCCTGAACAATGACCCCAGCATTGCCGTCAACAATGATGGCGCGGAGGTCGGCCGGGTCGATCGGGCGCAGCGGCTCGGCAGGACGGCGTCCTTCGCCGCGCGGAGCTGCGCTTGGCCGCGGCCCGCCGCGGGGGGGACCGCTCCGTCGTTCGGGCGCTTCAGTCATGGCGTGCCTCCGCCTGCGTCCTGCGCAGCGCCTCTTCCGCCCAGCGGGCGGCGAGCGCGAGCCGCGCGGCGCTCTCCGGCCGCGCGACATCATTGGTGAGATTCACGAAATCGACCTCCGGAAGCTGCCCCTGATCGGCAAATTGACGTAACGCAGCAGTGGCGCGCCACGTCCAGCGGCCGCGGCCGGGTGCGCCTTCTCCTGCGCGCACCACGCGGAGGAGGCGTGGGGAGACCCCGCGCTTCACGATAAGGTCCGTCAAGCGGTTAAACCGCTCCCACACCGGACGAAACTCGTCCCAGCCGAGCGTTGCGCCGAAGAAGGTGAGCGCGTTCTTATCCCGACCGACCCGCGCAGGGCCCCCGCCGCGTTGGCGGCGCTTTGCGCCGCGCGCCAGCGCCGCGGCAACGGCACGGTGCTGGGTGTCGGCGCTCCCGAGACCGTCGCCGACCGCTGCCGACAGGCGGATGGCCGGGTGATCGCCCGTCAGCGCACTTAACCCTTGGGCGAGCGCAAAGCCGATGCGCGGCAGTTCATCCGGCCGCCCGAGACAGGTGATCCCGTCGGCCGACCAGTGAACGATCGTGACCGAGCTCGCGGCGTAGCGACCGGCAGCTTCCACGCCGACCGCATCGAGAAAATAGCGGAGGAGCCGGCCGCCATCAACGAGGCGAGCGAGCGGCGCTGCAGCGTGACCCGTCGTCCGCAGCTGGCGCGAAAAATCGAGATCGATCTCCAGCAGGGCGACGTCGGCCGTGCCGTTGCTCGGGCGGAGAGGAGGACGAGAGACGATCGCGATCGGCGCCCGCTGGCGGACTGCCCACGCGCGGACGGCTGGGTCATGCGGACCAACGACGCCGAGCCGCTCGAGCCGCGCCCACCGGACATGCTCCGCGAGGTCTTCGCTCGGCGGCTCGGCAAGAAGCGTGAGCCGCCGGCCGAATGCGGCCAGCGCCCGCTGGGCGGGAGAAGCCGGCACGCCATCGGGATCGGGAAGCGCTTCAATAAGGAGAAAGGCAGCATTCTCGAGCTGATCGCCGAGGTGGGCGAGACTGGCGGCCTCCTCGTCCTCATCGGGGTCGCGCGCCGAGAACAATCGGTTCAGTTCGACAGCGCCGAGAGCGCCGTAGGGGCGCGCTGCCGCTTGCTGGAGCAGGCCTTCCAAGCGCTCCATCGCGACACCGATAGCGCCGCCAACTTCGCGTCCCGTGATGGGGGTCGCGGCGATGCTGGCGATGAACGCGGCGCCGCCGTCGAGCAAGCGGCGGTCGAGCTCCCGCGCGACCGCCGGCAGGCGTTCCTGTGCCGAGAGCGGAAGGAGGAGGAGCAGACGCCCGGGGTCGACCGTAAGCCGCGCGACTGGAGAGGCATGAAACGACTCGATCAGCCAATCGGCGAGAACATCGGTCAAAACCGCCTCAAGCAGCGAGCGGGCCTGAAGGGCACGGAACGTCAGTCCCGCATTCGGATGGCTGAGGCAGCGGCGAAGCCGCACCCCGAGTGCGAGCGCGACCGGGGCGTCGAGCGCTGCGCTCGAGCCGGATGCCAGTGCTTCAAGGCGCTCATCGGCAGCCTCATCCGCAGCGAGGCAGGCGGCGAGGGCGGCAGTGACGTGAAGGTGCGCGGCGAGCGAGATATCGTTTGCCGGTTCTCGCGCAGGCGCCGGCACGAGGATGCAGGTGCGCCAGATCAGGTCGAGCAATCCGCTGAGATAGGCAGCGAAGTCGGGACTGGAAGCGACGGTATGCTCGGTGGCGACCATCTCCGCAAGGGCAAGGAGACGGCGGCGTACCTCGTCCCGCTCCATAGGAGCAGGGCGGGGGGTCAGCCCCTCGAGGTCGTGCGGAAGCGGCCCGACGGGGAAGAAGGTCGGCGGGCGAGCGGGAGCGTTCTCCGGAAGGCCGAGGGGAAGAAGGGGGAAAGGAGAACGGCGCTGCAGGAGAGGCCGCCCGCTCTCCTCATCGTCAGGCCCGCCGGCCGCGAGGCGGTCCGCAGCGGCGACAAGGCGGCTTAAGCGATCGTCCGGCCGGTGATGGGCGAGGATCGCGGTCGAAGCGGCGCGAAACGGAGCGGGAGCGCGCTCCGCAACGAAAGCGGCCGCTAACGGCGCATGGCCCGTCGTCGGCCCTGATGCATCAGCGGCGCGCTGAGCGAGCACGCCGATATCGTGCAGGAGGGCGGCGACCACCGCCGTTTGGAGCAGTGAGCCCGGGTGACCTTGCACGCAGTCCCTTGAAAGCGATCGTGGGAGGGGACGCCGAACTGTCGTCCGCAGTATATCATGAGGCGAAGCGGCTGGCTCGGCGGGCCGACTCGGTTGATCGCCTCATTTAATCGGCGTACAATGACCTAGAAGTTGCACGGCATTCAGCGAGCGGGCTGCCGAGCAGCCGCCGAGGGATGCCGACGCGGGAGGCCGGAGCGATGATCGAAATGGTGATCGAGAGCATCCGGGTGAGCCTGCTCAACTACCAACGAGTGGTGATCCTGAAGGAAAAAGAGTCGGACCGCTACCTGCCTATCTGGATCGGGCCGGCGGAGGCCGACGCCATTGCCATCAAGCTGCAGGACGTCTCGGTCGCTCGACCGCTCACGCACGACCTGCTGCTTGCGACGATCGGCGAACTGGGCGGGCGCGTCCTCTCTATCGTCGTGAGCGACCTGAACAACGACACCTTCTATGCGCGCATCCTCCTCGATGTCGACGGCCGCCAAGTTGAGCTCGACTCTCGACCGAGCGACGCCTTGGCGCTCGCAGTCCGGGCGAAGGCGCCGATCTACGCGGAGGAGACTGTCCTCGAAAAAGCGGGGATCTATCTCGAAGAGGAAGGCCAGCAGACGAAGCCCAGCGAACGCTCAGAGACGATCGATCAGCAAGAGCTCGAGAAGCTGCGGCCCTTCGCAGAGTTCATCAACAGCCTCGACCTTGGCGACTTCGACCAGCGACGGGGCAGCAGTTCGCGATAGCGCCCTGACCAAAAGCCGACCCCGCCCGTGCGTCAGCCGCGGCGTCCGTCGCACCGCTTCTCAGCAGCATTCTCGCTCCACGCGCAGGGCAGGGCACTGCTCCTCTCGGCCGTCTCCGATCGGCCCAGAGCGCGCGCTGTGCCGAGCCGCTTGTTGCCCTGAAGAGAAGCAGGGCAGGTATTGCGCGGGAAAAACGACGAGGGCGCGTCTAGGCCGCGCCCTCGTTCCTCTCCGCGGCGTGGCGTTATGACTCTGCCGGCTTCGTCGCTCGGCTGCGCTTGAGGGTCTCGCCGCCCTTCTTGCCGATGGTCGAGTAGTAGTCGGGACCGTGGCGCTCCTTGACGGCATAGCCGCCCTTTCGCCCGATGCGCGCGTAATAGTCGGTCCCGTGCTTCTCCTTCACCGCCTCGCCGCCCTTTTTACCAATCTCAGCGTAGAACTCCGGGCCGCGCTCGGTCGCCACGACGCGTCCGCCCTTCTTCCCAATGCTGGAGAAGAACGCCGGTCCGTAGCGCTCCTTGACGGTCTTGCCCCCCTTCTTGCCGGCTTCCTTTACGGTCATGTCCGTCATCGGACGACTCCTTTCTCCCCAATCGACAGCCACGTGTCCGGACTCGCCGCCCTGCCAGTAGCCACCGCACTCTGCAACCAACTATACGAGCAGCTCCGAGAAACTGTCAAATATTTATGACAAGTTTTCTCTCGTGCTGAGAGTGCCCTCAGATCGCAGTGCGCCGCCGGGGTTCGTCCGCGGCAGCTCGATCCGCGGACTGCCTGCAGGCCGCGGACTGGTCCGTAGGGCGCATTCCGGGTTGGCGGCTCCCTTCGCCCAGTGGACGAGGCGACGACGCACTTCCCCAGCGCAGCAGAGGCGCTCGCCTCGGGTGCCGCTTGAGGAGCACATCAGCTCGGGCCGTCTTTTCGGCGGCGCCGTGGTATGCTCATCGCGCCTGCTGGCAGGGGAGGGTACTGTGGAGAACGTCGACACGATCGTGATTGGCGCCGGCTCGGCAGGCTGTGTTATCGCAAGCCGGCTGAGCGAGGATCGTCACCATCGCGTTGTCCTCGTCGAGGCGGGACCAGATTACGGTCCGGTCGGAGCCGGTCGCTGGCCGGAACCGCTTCTCTCGGCGCGCTATCAGCCGGGGTCGCACGACTGGGGCTACCAGATGGTGGCGCGCGGCCGCACCTATCGCCAATGGCGCGGAAAGGTGGTCGGCGGCTCGTCCACGATCAATGCGGCAGGGATCACGTGGCCAACGCGAGCGGACCTCGAGCGGTGGGAAGCGCTCGGCAATCCCGGCTGGGGGTGGGCGGGGCTTCTTCCTTATTTGCAGCGCGTTGAACGCGACCGCGATGGGGCATGGCCCGGCCATGGGCGCGATGGACTGCTGCCCGTCACGACCGGCACCTCTTCCTCCGCGCTGATCGCCGATTTAGCCGGCGCCTACGAGCGGCACGGGGTTCCCCGGCTCGCCGACTTCAACGACCCGGAAGCGCGAGAAGGGTTTGGCCGAGAGACGCGAAACGTCCTCGGCGCGAGGCGAGTCCATCTCGCCGAGGCGTATCTCGACCCAGCGCGCGACCGCCCCAACCTGACCATTCTCTCCGAAACCATCGCGGACCGGATTGTCTGGCGCGGCGACCGCGCCGACGCCGTTGAGGTCATCCGCGACGGACAGCGGAGCCGGCTCGCCGGCGAGCGGATCGTGCTCTGCGCAGGCAGCTTCGGCACGCCGGCGATCCTGCAGCGCTCCGGCATCGGGCCTGCCGACCGACTCCGTCCTCTCCTTGAGGAAGGAGCCCCCCTTCATCATCTCCCCGGAGTGGGCCGCAATCTCTGGGAGCAGCCTGGTATTTTCCTCCGCTGGGAGCCTGCGCCCGGCGCGAGAGAGCGGCTGATGGCAGACGGAACGCCCTTTGCCGCTCTCGTCGTCAAGCTGAAAAGCGACCCCGCGCTTGACTGGTTTGACCTCCATGTCTTCCACAGCCACCTTGCCATCCCGGGTGAAGGGCGCTTCTTCGGCGCTCAGCTCTGGATGCTTGTGCCGGCGGAAAGCGGCGAGGTGCTGATCGCCTCGAGCGACCCCCTTGCGCCGCCGCGCATCCGCGGCGGGATCGGCCATCCTGAAGATATCGCCCGAATCGCGCAGGGGGTCAGGCGGCTGCGCGCGATCATCGGGGAGGAGTCTCTTCGCTCTTGGATCGGAGAGGAAGCCGAGCCCGGCGCCCGCCTCGACGAGAGCGCCCTCCGGGCGTGGGTGGCCGACCACCTCGACCTGTACCATCACGCCTGCGGAACCGCCAAACTCGGGCCGGCAAGCGATCCTCTCGCCGTTGCGGAGGCTGACGGCCGCGTCCGCGGGTTCCGCAATCTCTATCTCGCCGACGCCTCCTTAATTCCGGTCATTCCTCGGGCCGCTGTCCACCTGCCGGTGCTCGCTCTTGCTGAGAAGATCGCGGACGAGCTGGCAGGACGGGGGACTGCCCCGCCTGGGTACGAAACGGCGGCGAGCAGCTGAGCGCTCCAGGGGCACGCTCCGGCGTGGCTGCCCAACGACGCCGGTGCGCCTCCTTCTTACTGGGCTTCAGCCGCGGACAGGCGCTAATCGCCCCAGAAGCGCTGCTCCTGCCACGGGTCGGCGTCGTTGTGGTATCCCAGCTGCTCCCAGAAGCCGAGGCGGTCTTCTTTCAGCACTTCGACACCGCGCACCCACTTCGCGCTCTTCCAGAAGTACCGCTTCGGGACAACCAGCCGGAGCGGGTAGCCGTGTTCTGGGGTGAGCGGCTTGCCGTCATGCTCGAATGCGAAGAGCACGTCATCGTCGTAGAGCGCCTCGAGCGGCAGGTTCGCCGTGTAGCCGTATTCGGCATGAATGAGGACAAATCGCGCGTCGGGCAGGGGCTGCGCGAGCGCCAGCACTTCCTTCGCCGCCACCCCTTTCCAGCGGTTGTTCAGCCGGCTCCAGCGCGTCACGCAGTGGATATCGGACGTCGACTCGATCTGGGGCAGCTGCATGAACTGCTCCCAGTTCAGTTCAACGGGACGCGCTACCCGGCCCCAAATGCGGAACGTCCACGTCGCGAGGTCGATGTTCGGCACCGGCCCGTAATGGAGCACCGGCCATTTCTCGGTCAGCACCTGACCTGGCGGGATCCGCTGCTTGATCGAGTCGTCGAGCGGTTGGCGGCGGAATGGATTGATCACGTTGGCCCCTTCTCATTCCTGGCGGGCATCGCAATCATTCTATGACCCATCCACTGCTGCGGCAAGTGAGGCGGTTGCGGGGCGATTTCACCATCAGCTATCCTGGCAAAGAAAGCGAGGTCGAGCCGTGTACCGCGCGCCGCGGGGCATGCAAGACATCCTCCCCGATGACCAGCCCTATTGGCAACAGCTGATTGAACGATGCGTCGACATTGCACAACGATACGGCTATCGACGGATCGATACGCCGATCGTCGAGTCGACCGAGGTGTTCCTGCGCGGTGTCGGCGAGACGACAGATGTTGTCGAGAAGGAGATGTACACCTTTCTCGACAAAGGGGCAAACTCCCTGACGCTTCGTCCCGAGTTTACTGCCGCCATCTGCCGTGCTTACCTTGAGCATGGAATGGCCTCCTGGCCCCAGCCAGTCCGGCTGTACAGCATCGGGCCCCTCTTCCGCTATGACCGCCCGCAAGCAGGCCGCTACCGCCAGTTCCATCAATTCAACGTCGAGGCGATTGGCGAGGGAGACCCGACGCTCGACGCGGAAGTGATCGATATGGCCGGCCTGCTGTATGAGGAAGTGGGGCTGTCAGGCCTGCATCTCCTCGTCAACAGCATTGGCGATGACGCCTGCCGGCCGCGGTATATCGTGGCGCTGCGCGACTTCTTCGGCCAGCATCTCGACGAACTGTGCTCCGACTGCCGCGGCCGATTGGGGCGGAACCCGCTGCGGGTGCTGGATTGCAAACATCCCGCCTGCCGCCAGATCGGCGATGACGCTCCCCGCAGCGTCGACTGGCTGTGCGATGCTTGCGCCGTCCATTTCGCGACGCTGACACGCTACCTCGATCGGCTCGGGCGGCGATGGCAGATCGACCATCGGCTCGTTCGCGGCCTCGACTACTACACGCGCACGGTCTTTGAGTACCAGCCGGCCGATGCCGGCGCCCAGAGCGCGATTGGCGGAGGAGGCCGCTACGATGGGCTGATCGCGCAGCTTGGTGGCCGGCCGACCCCGGGGGTCGGTTTTGCGACGGGGCTCGAGCGGATCGTGCTCAACCAGAAGAAGGCCGGCATGGAGGCGCCGCCGCCCGAGCCCCCGCGCGCCTATCTCGTCGCGGTCAATGAGGAGGCCCTCACAGAAGCGGTCGCTCTTGCGGCGGCGCTGCGGCGGCGCGGGATTGCGACGGCAGGCCCGGTGGGGGGGCGCGGCCTCAAAGGGCAGATGCGGCACGCCAACGCCTCTGGGGCGCGATACGCCATCATTCTCGGTCCCGATGAACTGGCAGCGGGCGAGGCTCAAGTCAAGCCGCTGCACGGGGGCGAGCCCCGCCTTCTCCGGCTGGAGGACGTCGCCGACGCTCTCCTCGCTGACACCTAGCGCCATCCACTGCCCATCGCCCACGAGGTGCCCGAATATGTACCACCGCCTCGACGCCGTCGTGCGTCGTTACGAAGCCCTGACAAGCGAGCTCGCCGACCCGGCGACCCTACGCGACTACGAGCGGCTGATCCAGCTGAACCGCGAACGCGCTGAGATCGAGCCTGTCGTCGAGCTCTACCGTGAATATCGCAAGACAGAAGATCAGATCCGCGAGGCGCGGCAGATCCTCGAGGAAGAGAGCGACCCGGAGCTGGTCGCGATGGCGAAAGACGAACTGGCCCGCCTCGAGCCGAGCCTGCGCGAACTCGAGGAACAGCTGAAGCTGGCGCTCCTGCCGCGCGACCCGAACGACGACAAGAACGTCTTTATGGAGATCCGCGCCGGGGTCGGCGGGGAAGAGGCCGCCCTGTTTGCTGCCGATCTCTTCCGGATGTACGCCCGCTACGCCGAGCGGCACCGCTGGAAGGTCGAGGTCGTCGATGTGAGCGAAGCAGAGGCCGGGGGGTTCAAGGAGATTGTCTTCCAGGTTCAGGGCAAGGGCGCCTACAGCCGCCTGAAATGGGAGAGCGGCGTTCACCGCGTTCAGCGGGTGCCTGCCACGGAAGCCCAGGGGCGGATCCACACCTCAACCGCAACGGTCGCCGTCCTTCCCGAAGTCGAAGAGGTCGACTTCGACATCCGCGAAGAGGATATCGAGATGGAGTTCTACCGCTCTGGAGGAGCGGGCGGCCAGAATGTCAACAAAGTGTCGACCGCGGTCCGCCTCCTTCACAAACCGACCGGGATTGTGGTCACCTGTCAGGATGAACGGTCACAATTGAAAAACCGGCTGAAGGCGATGGCCGTTCTCCGCGCCCGGCTGTACGAACGGGAACAGCGAAAGCGGGAAGAGGCGATCGCCGCCGACCGGCGCGCGCAAGTCGGAGGCGGTGAGCGGTCTGAGAAAATTCGGACCTACAACTTCCCGCAAGATCGCCTGACTGACCATCGCATCGGCCTCACCATTCACGGTCTGGCCGAGATCCTCGACGGCGGGCTTGACCCCGTTATCGACGCGCTTGCTCTCGCGGACCGGACCCGGAAGCTGGAGGCCCACGTCGTCGCCTGACCGCTGCCTCACCGTCTGGGAAGCGCTGCGCGACGGGGCGGCGACCCTCGCCGCAGCCCACGACCCAGAAGCGGCGCCCGCCGCGGAGCGATTGCTGATGCATGTCCTCGGCCTCTCCCGAGCGGGACTTCTCACCGCGGCGCGGACGCACGTCTCCCCAGAGCAGCATCATGCCTATCGTGCTCTCCTCGCTCGCCGGGCAGCAGGCGAGCCAGTCGCCTACCTCACCGGCAGGCAGCCGTTCCGTCGTCTTGACCTTGTCGTCACCCCGGATGTCCTGATCCCGCGGCCTGAGACTGAACTGATCGTCGATCTCGCGCTCGAGACGCGGCCAGAACCGCCGCTCGTCATCGACGTCGGCACCGGCGCAGGGGCGATCGCCCTCGCGCTCGCCGACGAAGCGCCGGGCTGGCGGATTGCCGCCACCGACTGCTCGCTGCCTGCGCTTCGCGTTGCTCGTCATAATCGAGAGCGCCTTGGGCTCGCGGTCGACCTCGTGCTTGCTGACCTGCTGCGCGGTGTCCGCGGCCCCATCGGCCTGATTGTCGCCAATCTTCCCTACATCGACACCTCCCAGTGGGCCGCGCTGCCGCCGTCAGTGCGCGACTGGGAGCCGCGCCTTGCGCTCGACGGGGGCCCGGGCGGGCTGCGCCTCATCGCCCGGCTCGTCAGTCAGGCTGTCTCGCGGCTTGCCCCAAGCGGAACGCTGCTCTGCGAGATCGCGCACGACCAAGGGGAGCGCGCTGCCGCGCTCGCGCAGCGGGCGTTCCCGACAGCGTCGGTCGATATCGTTCGTGATCTTGCCGGGCACGACCGCGTCTTGCGCGTGCGGCGCCGCTGAAACGGCGCTCTTTGCGCCTGCGTATGTATGCCTGAGCGGACATCCTGCCGCACTTCGCGCAAGGTGAGAGACGATATGGGCCGAGGCATCTCCCACTACGATGATGTCGTTCCACTCAGTTTCGGCGTCCCTGCCGATGACCTTCCCCTCGATGAGGAGACGATCCTTCTGCCAGAGCCGGCGGAATACCTCGTCGACGAGGAGGATGAGGCCGAGGAATCCGACCTGTATCCTCCCGCCAGCGAGGAGGAAGAAGTCACAAACACGATCGGGATCTATCTGCGCGATATTCGGCCAGTAAAGCTGCTAACGAAAGAGGAAGAACAGTCGCTTGCGAAAGCGATCGAAGAGGGCGAGCTCGCCAAAGCGGAGCTGCAGAAAGGCGACCTCGATCCAATCGAGATCGCGGAGGCCGAGGCGCTCATTGCTGTGGGGGAGGAAGCTCGACGGCGCCTGACCGAAGCGAATCTGCGCTTGGTCGTCAACGAAGCGAAGAAATTTCTGAATCGCGGACTGTCCCTCGATGACCTTATCCAAGAGGGGAACCTTGGGCTGATGCGCGCGGTCGAAAAGTTCGACTACAAGCGCGGCTTCAAGTTTTCGACCTACGCCACGTGGTGGATTCGACAGTCGATCCTGCGCGCAATCGCCGACCAAGCGCGCACAATCCGGATACCCGTGCACATGATCGAGGCGATCAACAAGATGATGCGCGTCGCGCGGCGAATCCAGCAGGAGACCGGCCGCGAGGCGCTGCCGGAAGAGCTGGCGCGCGAACTTGGGATCTCGGTCGCCAAGGTGCACCAAATCATCAAAGCGTCCCAGCGTCCTCTCTCGCTCGAGGCGCGGATCGGCGACGAAGACGACGGCCGCTTGTTTGAGCTCGTCGAGGATAAGAGCGCGGTCTCGCCGGCGGAAGCTGCTTCTCATCACATCCTCCGAGCTGAAGTGAGCGCGATGCTGGCGCAGCTGACAGAGCGTGAGCAGCGCATCCTTCGCCTCCGCTTCGGGCTTGACGATGATCGCTCGCGCACCCTCGAAGAAGTGGCGCGGGAAGTCGGCCTGACGCGCGAGCGGATCCGCCAGATCGAAGGGCAAGCGCTCGCCAAACTGCGCCAGCAGCGGCAGCTTCCGGGCTTGCGCGACTACCTGAGTGCGTAAATGGCGGACATGCCGCCTCGACAGCGATCATTGAAGGTGACACTCCGTGGAGTTGCGCCATCATGCACGCTGTCTGCGTTTTTTGCGGCTCGAATGTCGGAAACGCCATGGCGTATCGGGCTGCCGCCGAAGAGGTGGGCAGCACTCTCGCCGACCTCGGCATCACGCTCGTCTACGGGGGCGGCCAGATTGGGCTGATGGGCGTCGTTGCCGACGCCGCCCTCGCGCGCGGCGGCCGAGTGATCGGCGTGATCCCCGAACCGCTGGCGATCAAGGAAGTGGCTCACGCCGGATTGACCGAACTGCATCTCGTCAGTTCGATGCACGAGCGCAAAGCGCTCATGATGGAACTGTCCGATGGGTTTATCGCTCTCCCCGGCGGCTTCGGGACGCTCGAAGAGTTCTTCGAAGTGGTAACCTGGGGGCAGCTCGGCATCCACCGCAAGCCCTGCGGGCTGTTGAACGTGGCCGGCTACTACGACCCGTTGATCCGGTTCCTCGACGCTGCGGTCGAGCACGGGTTCATCGCGCCGGAGCACCGGCAGCTTGTCCTCGAGGACTCTTCGATAGCTGGCCTGCTGCGCCAAATGCAGGCCTACCGCCCTCCGACGACCACAAAATGGGTCACCATCACGGAGAGCTGACGCCTCAATCTTGCGCTTTCACAGCCGCGCCTGCCGCTCTTCGGCAGGCACGCGGCTCGCCTTCCCCCGCCACATTCCCGCTCACGTCTCTGTCCCGGGGATCGGCTGGCGGCCGGCATACCCCTCCTCGACGGTATGCCAGTATTGCACGGAAGGTTCGCCGAGCTTCCAGCACAGGTAGATACGCCGGTTGTGCCGCAGACTGGGAAAGTCGACTAAGCCCATCTCAATATCCTTCAGTTCCACCCCAAGCGCGTTGAGGCGAGCAATCCGGTCATTCGTCTCATTGATGAGCCGCTCGAGCTGTCCCCCCACATCGGCAATTTCGGCCGCGCGGTTATACCCGTTGGTGCGCGCCTTCTCTTGCAGGCGAAGGTGCTCACCCCCCACGCGATCAAGCTGGCGCTTGAGAGCGCGCAATTCTTCGAGCAGCGGCACCAACTGGGGGAGCAGCCGGTTCGCCTGCTCGACCGTAAAGTAGCGAGAAGGCATCTGCATCTCCCTTGGCAACGCTATTGTAGGGCTCCAGCAGCGGGCAGTGTCTGATATCCTTGCGCCCGATGGCCTCCTCGACCCTTCCGTTTCACGCCGTCTGCCTCGGCGGAGGCACCGGCGTTGCCCTCATCGCGCGCGCGCTGTTTGATGCAGGAATGCGCGTGACAACAGTGATTGCCACGACCGACAACGGCCGCAGCACCGGGCGCGTCCGCCGTTGGTTCAACATGCCGGCGCCCGGCGACCTCCGCAATGTCCTCGCCAGCTTCGCCTCGGAGCCCGCCCTCCGCGAGCTGTTCGACTACCGCCTCGACCTGCCGGAACTGGCCGAACTGCGCGGGGTCGCTTTCGGCAATCTTGTCCTCGCGGTGCTCACCAAAACGACCGGCTCGCTCGAAACGGCCGTTGCCGTCGCGGGACGGCTGGGCGGTGTGCCCATCCGCGTGATCCCGGTCACCACCGCCAACGCCGAGCTCTGCGCTGAACTGGAGGATGGCGCTCTCGTGCAGGGAGAAGTTGAAGTGCGCCGGCCGGGCAAGGCGCCCATCCGGCGCCTGTTCGTTATGCCGCCAGCGCCCGCAACGGAAGCGGCGCTCCAAGCGATACGCGAGGCCGATCTGATCACCATCGGACCAGGCAGCCTGTTCACCTCGGTCCTTGCCTGTCTAGCAGTCGACGGCATCGTTGAGGCGCTGGTCGCCAGTCGGGCCCGCCGCATGTACATCGCGAACACCACCACTCAGCCGGGACAAAGCGACGGCATGCCCTTGGTCGCCCAGATTGAGCGGGTCATCGCGGCCGCCCGCGGCGCGATTGACGCGGTGCTCGTGAACGAGGGGCGTCCCGCTGCCCCGCTCATCGCCCGGCACGCGGCGGCTGGTCGGCATCTCCTTTCGCTCTCGCCGGCGGAGCGCGAGGAGCTTGAGCGGCGGGGCGTGCGCGTCATCGCCGCCGATCTCGTTGAACACGACGCTCCGCCCCGAGCGCTTTGGCAGAAGGAAGACACGATCCGCCACGACGCTGCAAAAGTTGGGGCGATCTTCACCCGCCTCGCAGCGGAAGCGCGCGCATGATGTCGCCGAGCCGGCTGCGGGTTTTCGACGACAGCCAATCGATCTACCCCTTCACCCTCACCCGCCCTGCCATCGACCTGCGGCTGGGAGCGCTCCGCCTCTGGGAAAAGATCGCCGTCATCGCGCCTGGCCGGATCGGTCTTCTTGTCAGCGACGCCCTCGCGCCGGTCGTCGCAGAACGAGGCGACACCCCTCCCGTCAACGAGCCGCTCGCCGAAGGCCCAACCTGGTTTCTCAATGGCCGCACGCTCTACGCAGCGCGATTTTGGCGGAGCGTCGTCGAAAACCTTGTCGAGCTGCCAGCGCACGACGAATACGCCGTGCGCGACGGCGACCGCGTGATGGTCGCCCTGTTGGGGGAAGAGCGCGCTCGCCGCTTCGGCAGCCTGATCCGGGCAGGCCGCTCTCCGCTCGAGGCGATCGAGGGGATCCCCGTCGGCGAAGAAGAGGGGACGTGGGTCGAGCAGCCGTGGGATCTCGTCCAACTGAATGCGGCCGAAATCGCCGCCGATTGGGAGCGGCTGGGGGGACAGAAGCGAGCGGGCGTGATCTCCTCGGCTGCCTCGTTCTACCGCCCAGAGAACATCCGGATTGAGGCAGGGGCGAAGGTGGAAGCCGGCGCAGTGCTGGACGCGCGCGAGGGCCCGGTTCTCGTCGGCGAAGGGGCCGTTATCCATCCGCTCGCTTATGTCCAAGGGCCAGCGGCGATCGGGCCGTCAGCCGAAGTGATGCCCGGCGCCCGCGTGCGCGCGGGGACCAGCCTCGGGCCCGGCTGCCGCGTCGGCGGCGAGGTCGAACACTCGCTCTTTCACAGTTGGACCAACAAATACCACGACGGCTTCATCGGACACTCGGCCATCGGCGCTTGGTGCAATCTGGGGGCGCTGACGACAACGAGCGACCTGAAGAATACGTACGGCACCGTTCGGGTTGCGCTCCCTGACGGCGAACGCGACACGGGTGAACGCAAGATCGGCTGCTTCCTCGGCGACCACGTCCGGCTCGGGATCGGGTCGCTCCTAACCTCGGGAGCGGTGGTCGGGCCGGCGGTCAATCTTTTCGGCGGGGGGCTCTTGCCAAAGGCGGTTCCGCCGTTTTCATGGGGAGGAGCAACCGGGATGGAGGAGTATGAGGTTGAGCGCTTCCTCCAGACGGCAGAGATCGCCATGAGCCGACGCGGTGTCCGCCTTGGCCCGGCCGAGCGAGCGCTCTACCGGCGCATTGCCGCGCTGAGACGGCTCCAGTAACAGGCAGCCTCCCGCGGACAGCTGCTGCCCCGCCCGCCTGCCGCCAGAGCGCCAACGCAGCCCCAAGAAGCGGAGCGGCTGCATGAGGCGTGAGCGTCGCGGTGAGCGCCGATGCGACCGCTAAGTTTCTTGCGGGGAAGCGGGCGCGCGGCTTGCGGGGGTCGACGAGTATCCCGCCATCGTCTTGAGGCGGTACTCCTCGGATGGCCGCCTCTTCTTCACGGCCGGTCGACGCTGGCGAGCAGAGCGCCCTCTCCGCCCCCGCTTCGTCAGCGCCGACAGGGACGAGCGACCGGCGCAGGAATCCACAGCAACCTCGCAACGGCGATGCGGTCATCTTCGCCTGTCCGGAGATGGGGCGATAGAAGTGGAGGCCGGTTTAAAAGCGGCCCGGTTCACCGTCTGGCCTCGTTCGCCGACGCCTTTCCGAGCGCGGTGAGGTGCTCGGGCACCTCGAGGACCCTGCGCCGTCGGCGGAGGATGCGATCGCGCAGGCGAACCAGCAGGCGGAGCGCACCGCCGGCCGCAAGAGCATCCTGCGCTCGCCTCGAGCGTGAGAGCGTGCCAAAGCCCCCCGGCTGGCGCGCAGTGACCTCGCCGCTTCCGTAGCGCATTCCCGCGAGAGGCCCCGGGCACCGGCGCCCGGGTGCCGCCGCTGCTCCTCACGACTGGCCCCGACGGTAGAGGCGCCGCTGGGCGATGTATGCGACCACGGGGTCTGGAGTGAGATAGCGGATGGAATGTCCGGCCTGCACGCGCGCCCGGATCATCGTCGCGCTGATCCCGATCTGCGGCGAATCGAGGAAGCGGACGCGGAGAGGAGCATCGGGAATAGCCGGATGGAGAGCGGCAAGGTCGATCGGCGGAGCGCCCGGCCGCGCGAATGCCACGATCTCCCCGAGCTGCGCAATCCGGGCGGGCTCACGCCAGCTAGCGAACTGCGCGAGGGCATCTTGGCCGAGCAGTAGGATGAGCGCGGCGTCCGGATACTGCCGGCGCAGCGCCTCGAGGGTGTCGACAGTGTAGGTTGGCCCCGGGCGGTCGATATCGACGCGGGAGACAGCAAAGGCGGGATTGCCCGCGATCGCGCGCTCGACCATCGCCAGCCGGTCGGCAGCACTGGCGTGGGGCCGCTCTCCCCGGTGCCACGGCTGCCCCGCGGGGACGAACAGCACCCGGTCAAGCTGCGCAGCCTCGCGCGCGCTCTCCGCCACAATCAGGTGGCCAAGATGGACAGGATCAAATGTCCCGCCAAGCACCCCGAGCCGCATGAGAGTAGCGTACGGGAAAACCGGCACCGGCGGCCGGCGGCTCGCCGCGGACGCCTGCTACACTGGCCTCCGGCGAAAGAAGGGGCGCGGCGATGGTCCAACAAGAAGCGGCTGTCCAGCGGCGGGAGCAGGTCGGCTGGTATTTCTACGACTGGGCGAACTCCGCCTTTTCAACCACCGTCACGACCGTCTTTCTCGGCCCCTATCTGACCACGGTGACGCGAGCGGCCGCAGATAGCGGCGGCTTTGTCTACCCCTTCGGCATCCCTGTCTTCGCCGGCTCCTTCTTCGCCTACCTTACTTCGGCCTCAGTGCTTCTCCAAGTTCTTGTGCTGCCGATGCTGGGAGCAATCGCCGACTACTCGCGGCGCAAGAAGCTGATGCTGGGGGTCTTCGCCTACCTCGGGGCGCTCGCAACGGCCGGTCTCTACTTCGTCCAAGGAACGAACTACCTGCTCGGCGGAGCGCTCTTTCTCGTGGCCAACCTCGCTTTCGGCGCTTCCATTGTCTTCTACAATGCCTTCCTCCCCGAGATCGCCACCCCGGATGAGCGCGACCGCGTTTCCTCCCAAGGCTGGGCGTTCGGCTACCTCGGCGGCGGCACCCTGCTCGCGCTCAATCTCCTGCTGTTTTCCCAAGCCAGTGCCCTTGGGCTCAGCCAAGGCGACGCAGCGCGCATCAGTCTCGGGTCGGCGGGCATTTGGTGGGCGATCTTCTCCGTCATCCCCTTGCTCGCGCTCCGCCAGCGGCAGCCGATCAAGCACCTCCCGCCCGGGGAGAACCCGGTGAGCGTCGGCCTGAAGCAGCTGTGGCAGACCGCCTCCAAATTGCCGCGCTATCCGCAGACGGTCGTTTTTCTTATCGGCTATCTGCTCTACAACGACGGGATTCAGACGGTGATCGCCCTCTCTTCCCAGTTCGGCCAAGAAGAGCTCGGGATCCCGCTCTCCACTTTGACAACTGTTATCCTCGTGCTCCAGTTCATCGCCTTCTTCGGGGCGATGGGCATGGGCTGGATCGCAAGCCGTCTCGGCGCGAAGCGGACCGTGATGGGGTCGCTCGTTCTCTGGACGTTTGTCGTCGTCTATGCCTACGCGGTTCTCCGGACCACACTTGAGTTCTGGCTGATGGCCGTGCTGATCGGTCTCATCCTCGGGGGGAGCCAAGCGCTCAGCCGATCGATGTTCTCCCAGATGATCCCGCGCGGACAGGAGGCAGAGTACTACAGCATCTATGAAGTGAGCGAGCGCGGCACCAGCTGGATCGGCCCTCTCCTCTTCGGTCTGACCCTGCAGTTCACGGGGAGCTACCGCCAAGCGATCCTCTCGCTGATCATCTTCTTTGTGCTCGGTCTTCTCATCCTCTCGCGCGTCGATGTCCGGCGCGCTGCCCGCGAGGCGGGCAATCAGCCGCCGGCGATCGCCTGACCCGCCGGCGTGCTGCTCTGGCGCGGCGCCGTGCCCGTCGTCTGCCTAGCTGCGCTCGCTCAGTTCGGCGTCGCCGCCGCTCCTCGCGGCTGAGAGGATCCCGGCGGCTCGTTCCGCCCAAGGAGCCGAGCCAGCGCCGCCGGATCGTTCGTCAGCAGCGCGTCGACCTCGAGACGGCGATACCAGCCGAGCCGGCGCTGCGGCGCCAGATCGAGCGGGCAGACCCATTTTCCCAGCGCGTGCGCTCGCCGCACGTAGAACGGATTGATCACGAGCAGCGGCCAAAACGGCCCGAGAACGTCGACCGGCTGAGCGGGCCGCGGGTCGCGCAGGGTGATCAGCCCGGTGGGCGTCCGCTCGTCGACGGACCGCACGGTCAGGACGCGTTCCAAGGAGAACGAGATGACGATAACACTCGCCGCGGCGAGACGGTCGTCGAGCTGACGCGTGAGGAGGCGGGCCCACTCGGGGTCGGCGAACCGGGGGTCCTTCAATTCGAGAACGAGGATGACCGTGGGGGGAACAAGGGCGAGCAGCTCGGCAAGGGAGACGATACGCTCGTCCGGAAAGCGGTCGTCGAAGCGCGAGCGGATCGGCCGGCGCTGGATCTCGGCCAGCGTCAGCTGGTCAATTCGCCCGGCGGTTCCTGTCATCCGGTCGAGCGTGGCGTCGTGATGGCAGACGAGCTGACGGTCCGCCGTGAACCAGAGATCGGTTTCGATCAGTTCGACCCCGGCATCGAGAGCGAGCCGGAAGGCAGCAAGCGAGTTTTCTGGAGCGTGGTCAGAGGCGCCGCGGTGCGCCATCAGATACGGCTTCGGCCGCGCCGCAAGGAACGCCGGCAGCCGCCGGGCACGATCATCCACGCGCCGATTCTCGGCCCTCATCGCGCGGGAATCAACCCTGCTCGCGAGACGATCGGCGACAATAGCGAGGTGTCGATCCGCGCGATCTTTTTCGACCTAGACGATACGCTCTGCGATACCGTCGGCAGCCAGCCGGCCCGCGCCCGCTTCGCGCTCGCCCGCCTTGCCAGCGCCGACCCGCGGTTCGACCTTGATGCGCTCGTCGCCGACGCCGTCGCCGCAATGGACGGGCAGCACTCGCGCCGCGGCATCGACCACGTGCTCGCTCGGCTCGGACTTGCCGGCACCGCGCTCGCCGCCGAAATCGTCGAGACCTTTCGCTCCTGCTACGCGCCGATCGTTCCCACCCCTGGCGCGCGCGACACCGTTCGCCGGCTGGCGCGACGATACCGTCTCGGCATCATCTCAAACGATGAGGAGCGCTTCCAGCGAGGCAAGCTGCGGCATCTTGGTCTCGACTGCTTCATGGAGATCGTCATGTGCAGCGACCAAGCCGGCGCTCGGAAACCTGACCCGCGGATCTTTACCGCTGCGCTCGCTGCCGCTGACCTCTCTCCGCTCGAGGCGGTGTATGTCGGAGACCATCCTCTCCTCGATATCGCCGCTGCGCGGGGCGTGGGGCTCTGGACGGTCTGGTTCAACCCCCAGGGGGCGCCATTTCCCGACGACCTGCCGCCCCCGCACGCCGAGGTGCGGGCGCTGACCGACCTCCCCGCAGCGCTTGCTGCGCTCTCCGCAGAGAGCGAGGGAAGCGATGCGCCCGACGCCGAGGCGTGAAGCGAACGGCCGCCCGCGACAGTCAGGCCGGCGCGCCAGCAGCGAGCGCAGCCGACGGGGCGCACGCGCTCATTCTTCAGCTTCCTCGCGCTCGCGGCCGGCTCAAAACCGCTGCCACCCTCTCCCTTCGAGAAGGCCGCGCACATACGCTGCTTGACCGACGTGCTGAGTGCAGTCGTTGATCGTGCTGACGATGCGCACGCCGACCGTCGGCATGGGGTTCCACCGCGGCTCGTTCAGCACCCGGTCGAGCGCTTCATCGGTGCAGGATTCGAGATAGGCGCGAGTGCGTGCCCACACCGCCCGGTAGTAGGCGAGCAAAGTGTCGCCATCGACCGGGTTGAATGCAGCAACCTGTTCCGGCGTATCGCCGAACCCAAGGTCGCGCGGAGCGGGCGGGCGCCCGAAGCGCTCTGCCCAGCCCTCCGCGATCCACGCTTGCTCTTGGCCGGCAAGGTGAGAGATCTGGGCGTCCTGCACCCGCGTCAGGTGCCAGACCAGCCAGCCGATGGGATTTGCGTCCGGACGGGGCTGCCAGCGCAGCTGCTCAACCGTCAGGCCGGCGACAATCCGCGTCAGATCTTCCTCAATGCGGCTGAAGGCATCGATGGCAAGGTCGGTCGCGCGCACGTTCCTCCTGCGCTCGTCCGAGGATTATTTGACGAGATACACCTCGTCGAATCGGAACGAGAGCGGCATCGGCACCTGCCAGCCACGCACTTTCGGGCTGTGGCTCAGCAGCGAGTCGGCAGTATAGAGAAAGATCATCGGCACATCGTCGCGCATGATCCGATTTGCTTCGAGAAAGAGCTGGCGACGCTTGGCATCGTCGCGCTCAGCATAGGCGGCGTCCATCAAGCGGTCCCACTCGGGATTGCAGTAGAAATACTGCTGAGGCGAAGGCCGGCCGCAGCCGATGAAGACGCGAGTGCCCGAGTTGAATCCGTTCGTATCGCCGTTGCCGCCCGGGCTCATCTCGCTGATCGTCTGCCCAGCGCGGGCATACACCTTATCGACAAACACCCCCTGCTCAAAGGGATTGGCGTTCACCTCGACGCCGATCTCGCGGAGATAGCCTTGAATGGCTTGGATCAAAGTGGGGCTGCTCATCGACACCGAATAGTCCATCTCGACCTTAAAACCGTTCGGGTAGCCCGCTTCGGCGAGCAGCTGCTTCGCTTTCGCAACGTCGTACGGCCAGATCGGGACGCTCGGGTCGTAATACTGGCTTCCTGGCAGTGAGAACTGGCTGTCGGGCCGGCCATAGCTCCCAAAGAGCACGCGGGTCAGCGTAACCCGGTCGACGGCGTAGTTGAGCGCCTGCCGAACGCGCTTATCCTTCAGGGGGGAGTTCTTCGCTTCGTAGACACTCTGCGCGAACCGGATCGCGCTGATCCCAGTCGGCTTGTTGATGATGGTGAAGCCCTCGCGCCTCAAGATCTCTGCTGCGTCGGCTTGGTAGGTCGGGCCCGCAACAATGTGCGCCTCGCCGGTCCGCAGACCGTTGACCTGCTGGCTGCCATCGACTACGGCGCGGATGAGAATCTCGTCGGGGATCGGCTTGCGGAAGGCGTGAGGGGTCGAACGCTTCCGGTAGTGAATGCGGTCGGCAACACGGAAATCGACGAGTTCATAGGGGCCAGAGCCGACCGGCTTCTGAACGAACGCCTCAAATCCGACCCGCTCCATGTACTCTTTCGGCACAATCCAGAGATAGGTCGTGCCGGACGGCAGGGTGACGTCGATCTGGCGCGTGACGAGATCGACCGTCGTGGGGCTGGTCGCGCGGGCTTCCGTGACGGTGGAAATAAAGGTCAGCTGGGGCCAGCGCTTGGTCAAGACTTGCTGGATGGTGTAGGCCACATCCTCGGCGGTGAGCTTATCGCCGTTCGAGAACGTCATGTCGTTGCGGATGGTGAATGTCCACGTCAAACCGTCGGGCGAGGACTCCCACTTCGTCGCCACCCACGGCAGCACCTTGGCGTCTTCGCCGAAGACGGTGAGGCTGTCGTAGAGCGGGAAATACTGGTAGGCGTTGGAGTTCGACGCCTGAGGCGTCGGGTTGCCGATCAAGGAACCCGCAATCACCCGCAGCGACTGGTTCTCTTCGCGGACTTCCACCGGCGCGGTCGTGCCGCCCGTGGCAGGTGAAACCGGCGCCGCCGGGGCGCACGCAGTGAGAAGGAGCAGGGGAAGAGCGAGAAGACGACCACAAGAACCGCGCATCAGCCTCCCTCCCGAGGATGTCGGCGCATCCCTAAAACGCAGTATCCCCGCCGGCGATGGCCAATCGTGCCGGTGATAGCGGCAGAATGGCGGCACATCACTTGGAAACGCATTGTGCCGCGCACCATGCCGGTATGCAACATTTCTTCTGCCGCGGGAGGAGGCGGCGCCCCGGCTCCTGCCGTGCGACCAGAAGAGCGCTTGCTCGTTATACTGCTTGAGCGGAGACGCTCTTGCGGCCGGCGACGACTCGCCGGTCAACTGTTCTGCCATGAGGTGTTCGCTGATGCGATGGCCAATCCTCTTCAGCATGCTGGCGGCGCTCCTCTTCCCCGCGGCGCCGCCGAGCGCGGCGGCGCAGAGTGAAGCCGTCTGGGTGCGCGGGTTTCCTCAGCGGCTGACGCCGCAGTGCGAGTGGTATGTCGCGCTCTGGTCCGACGGCAGCTACTCGGCAACGCCCTTCCGCTGTGAGCCGGGGATCGTGATCGTCGAGCGCGTCGTTCGCGATGGGATTACGGTTGAACTCAGCCGAAGCAGCCGGAGCTACCCGCAGCTGACCGTCAACGGGTGCGTGGAGTATGTCACGCTGTGGAGCGACGGGAGCGCGAGCTGGGTTCCCGTCAGCTGCCCGCCGGGGGTCACCTACTTCAAGTCGCAGGCAGGGCTGCTCGACCCCGCCATTGAGCGCGTTGAACTGGCGCTTGAGCCGGCGCAGCCGCTCGAGCCGGGACAACGCTACCGCAGCAGCAGCATCGCCTTTGCGCCGCAGTGCGGCTTCACGCTCGTTCGCCTCGCGGTCGTCGACGCCGGCGGCCAGCCGATCAACGGCGAACGCATTCAGATCGATTGGGACGGGCGCCTGCCCGACCAGCCGATGATCATCACCAACCCGACGGGAGCTGCCGGCTACGAGCCGGGATGGACCGATGCCAGCCTGAGCGGGCGCGGGATGGTCATCGGCCGATGGCGCGCCTGGATGATCGACGGCAGCGGCGTCCGGGTCTCCGATATCGTCACTTTCGAGACGAATAACGACTGCGAGTCGCCGCAAGCGAAGCAGATCGTGACGATCACCTTCCGCCGCATCAGTTGAGCGGCCGCGGGGCTACTCGACTCTGCCCGCGCCGCGGTCAATAAGCGCGAGCGTTTTCGAGACAACGTGCGGCAGATAGCTCGCAATTTGTGCCGCAAGCCGGTCGCCAGTCGCCGCCAGCTCCTCATCGGGAACGACAAGGCTGACCAGCCCCAGTTCGTATGCCTCGCGCCCAGAGATCGGCTCGGCGAGGAGGACATACCGTTTTGCGCGGACAGGCCCTAGGACTCGCCCGAGGCGCATCGCCCAGCTGTCGTCGTTGAAGCCGGTCATCCGCATCTCAGGCTCGACGAGCTTGGCGCCTTCGGCGGCAATGATGAGGTCGGCCGCGGTCGCAAGCTGGACGCCGGCGGCGATGCAGTGCCCATGGATGAGCGACAGGACCGGCTTCGGAAAGGCGTCGACCCGTTTTGCTGTCGGATAGATCCCGGCAGGTCCGACGAAGAGATCCATCCGACGCCCCGCTTCGGCAAGGCGCGCCAGTTCGGCACGGTCAAGGCCGGAACAGAACCCTTTCGGTCCCGCACCGCGCAGGACGACGACGCGGACAGCGTCATCGTGCTCTGCCTCGTCGAGCGCCGCATGGATCCCCTGCAGCATGCGCTCGGTCAAGGCATTGACGCGCTCCGGGCGGTTGAGCGTGATGATCATCGTTTCGCCGCCAGCTTCGACTGCTCTCCGCTCTACCAAAAGGTCGTCTGCCATCATTCCTCCCTTCCGCAGCAAAGCGCGCGTCCGCAGCCGACCATGCCCAATACCCCCGCGCGTTTTCCGCAGAACGCCCCGGGCGATGAGGGTGCTAGTCGGGAAGCTCAATCAGGAGGTCGTCGCCGCTTACGGTCACGGGGAAGACGGGAACGCCTTTCCGGGTCGGCCCGCCGGTCGCTTTGCCGGTTCGGAGATCAAAGGTCGCCCAATGCACAGGGCAGCGCACCTCACAGCCGCGGATAATCTGCGGCTCGATCATCTCGGGCCAGTGGGTGCAGAGGGCGGAAATGGCGTAAAACTGTCCCCCCACCTTGGCGACGATCAGCAGCCGGCCGCCCAGATAGACACGGCGCGCCTCTCCCTCGGCGAGCTGGGCGCCGCCGGCGAACGTCACTTTGCGGCGCGTAGGGGGGCGGGGTTTGAGCAGGCCAAAGGGCATGGCATCCTTCCCGGTCAGCGGCGGAGCTCCGCCGGCCGTGGCGTTCGTTCGGTCGATGATAGCGCCCCGCGCTCGTGGCGGCGCAAGTCCGGATGGATCGCGCTGACCGCAAGGAGAAAGAGCAGGACGACCATCCCGCTGCCGGCGACGGTCTGGCGCATTCCGATCACGTCCATCAGCCAGCCGTAAGGCAGGACAGCGATCGGCCCGACCGCCGAGAAGAGACTGGAGACAGAGAGGACGCGGCCGAAGTAGTCGGGAGCGGTATGTTCCGCAATCAGGGTTTGGTTGAGCGACATATAGGCATTGGCAGCCCCGCCGGTGATGAAGAGCAGCGCAAACGAGACCCAAAACCAGGGTGACAGCCCAAAAAGGAGCAGGGCGACCCCAAACAGCAGCCCCGCGCCCAGTTGGATGCGGCTCTTATTGGCAGAGGTCGCGACAGTGGCCACGACGAGAGAGCCGACGAGGGCGCCGACGCCGGTGGCCCCCATCAGCAATCCGAGCCCCTCCGAACCGGTTTCCAACGCTCCTGCCGCGAACGCCGGCAACACTTGCTGATACGGCTGCGCCGCCACCCACGGCACATAGCCCATGACGAGCAGAAGCGGGAGCCGGCTCGAGCGCGCGACATACCGGAATCCCGAGAGGAGGTCTCCCACGATCGAACTGCGGAAGCGGCTTGTCGGCCAGTGTGCCGGGAGATGGCTGTACATCAGGAGCACGACGAGATACAGGGCAGCGCTCAGGTAGAGCGACCCCGCCACCCCGAGCGCGGGAATGGCGATGATCACGCCGGCAAGCGGAGCGCCCGCGATGCTGGCAAGGCTTGAGGCAGCATTGACGAGGGCGACCGCATTGGCGAGCCGCTCTTTCGGGACCACTTCCGGGACGATCGCCTGCCGCGTCGGCACGTTGAAGCCGAAGGCGACGCCCTGCACAACGCCGATAAGGACAAGATGCCAGAACTGGATCGCTCCGCCGTGGACGAGCAGCGCAGTCAGCAGGGCACTCAGCCCGAGGGTGGACTGCGTGGCAAGGAGGACGTTCCGCTTCGGAACGCGGTCTGCGACGACACCAGCGACGAGGCCGAGGCCGAGCATGGGGATCCCCCACGCCACGAGCACCAGCCCGATCGCCGCACTCGACCCGGTCAGCTGGTAGGCGAGATAGCCCCGCGTTAGGTTCTGCATCGTCAGCGAGAGGAAGGAGCAGACGAGGCCGACGAGCAGCCAGCGGAACCGGAGGTCGCGGAGCGCCGCGAAGGTGCGCCACCGGCCGGGCGAACTAGCGCTCATCGCGGCAGCAGGCCCGAACAAGAAGATGCCATGTGGACAGTATACAGTGGCAGCGCGCGGCGGTGCGCGAGCAGGCGGCTACTTGCGCGCCTTATTGATGCGCGGGCCGAGGGCCCCTGGGGCGTCGTTGCCCGTTCGGGGGTCCCAGACAAACGAGAACCCAGCTTCCCGCAGCAGCCGCGGATAGTCCCGCCGGCTCGCCTGCCGCCAGAACGGCTCGACGTTGTGCTCCGTGTTCCAATCGCTCAGATACGCCGCGAATGGGTCGAGGCGGTCGTAGGTGGGGGTGTCATCCATCACAAACCAGCCGCCCGGTTTGAGCAGCCGATACGCTTCGCGAATGACATTGACCGCCGCCTCGTCGGGGAGTTCGTGGAACAGGATCGTCGAGTAGACGACATCGAAGAAGGCGTCGGGGAAGGTGGTCTGCTCGGCGTTCTGCTGGGAAAAATGGATCGCCAGCCCTTTCTTCGCGGCAAGCTTGTGCGCAAACTTCAGCAGCGGCGCCGACAGGTCGATCCCATGCACCTCCGCCGCCGGCCAGCGCTCCTTCAGCGCGAACGTGCTCTTGAAGCCGCAGCCGAGATCGAGGATCCGCTCGTACTCGCCCTCGGGGATGGCGAGCGCAGCGTTCGCCTGAAACTCGTAGTTGACGTTGCGTCCACCCGAGAAGATGTCGTTGCTGATGACAGTGACAAAGGGAACCAACGCGTCCTTCCACATCCCGCCCGGCTGGACATGGAAATCGGCAGCGAAGTACCACGGCATTTCGAGCGAGGGGTCGAGGCGAAGCGTGCCCGGCGCGTCAGGCGTGGGCGAGTCGAGAAACGCCGCAAGCTCCGCCTGCCTTTCGACTAGGTTCTCGCGGATGCGGTTGTACATGTATTCCTGGGTAAATCTCCAGAGAGCGCGGTCAAACTTCCAGACGACTGACCCCGCGATCACCTCGCCTGCTTCCTCGAGCGTCGCCGGCCTCCGGCCCCGCTCTGCTGCCCAGAGCGCTTCGCGCGCGGCATACTCCTCCAAGACCAGCGCTCCCCGGTGACTGCTTTCGGTTCGCTTGATCTCTTGGATGAAATCGAGCACAGCGCGCTCGTTCTGGGGCATCTCGACCGCTGGGCCGACCCAATTCGGTGTGCGCATTGCGTCTCCTCCTCCCCGCAGTGCGGCAATACTCGCACGCCCGCGAGAATACCTCATGCAGTCTGCGCAGGGGAGCGGTCATCCTCCTCATGCCCTCCGCTCCGCCTCCGTGCCTCGCCGCCCCTCTCCTCTCGCTGCGGGCAGCCGTTTCGGTCAGCGCCCCGCGCGCTCTGGAGAACATGGTTCCCCGTTCTCTCGGCTGCTATACTGCCTCGAAGCTGCAGGTAATGCACCCGCCAACCCTCACGCCTCTGTAGGAACAACGCGTGCGCATTTCGCGCCGAGCGCTTTTCCGTCTCAGCTGCCTTGGGCTGACCGCTGCTGCCGTCGTCGGCATCATGCTGGCGCCAAGCCCGTGGACGGCTGCTCCTGTCACTTCTGCCCCCTTGCGGACTATTCCGGGCACCGATGTCAACCCTTTGGGTGCGACATTCTTCCTCGAGCGCGAGGTCGAGGCGTGGAAACGCGAACTGACGGTGAAGATGGCGCGGGAAGCGGGGCTGGGCTGGGCCAAGGTGATGTTCCCGTGGCAGGAGATCGAACCGCGCAAAGGACGCTACTACGACGACCGGTACCGCAAAAGTTCGTGGGAGAAGTACGACGAGATCCTCGCGCTGCTCGAGCGGTACAACCTTCGGCTGATCGCCCGCCTTGATAAGCCGCCGGAGTGGGCGCTGATGCCGCCCGGCCAAGTCGGCGATCGCGGCACGCCCCTTGTCTCCATCGCCGACTACGCCAACTTTGTCGGTGAGGTCGCCAGACGGTATCGCGGGCGCGTGCAGCATTACCAAATCTGGAACGAGCCGAATCTCGCCGCGGAGTGGGGCGGGCTCCGTCCTAACGCGGCGGCCTACACCGAGCTGCTGAAGGCCGCCGCCGCCGCAATCCGCGCTGCCGACCCCGATGCCCTAATCCTGACCGCGCCCCTCGCCCAAACGACCGAACGCTCCGAGCGCGCAATCCCCGACCTCGACTTCCTTGATGAGATGTATCGCGCCGGCGCGGCGGCGGCGTTCGATATCCTCTCCGCGAACGCTTACGGCTTCGACCGTCCGCCCACCGACCCGGCGCGTCCCGAGGCGCTCAACTTCCAACGGGTGACCCTGCTGCGCGAGAAGATGGTCGAGCGGGGCGACGCCAAAAAGCCGGTCTGGCTGAGCGAGGTCGCGTGGAACGCTGCCCCCGACACCTTCCCCCGCGAGCGTCTGCATTGGGGACGGGTCCCCGAGGAGAAGCAGGCGGAATACATCGTTGAAGCCATCCGTCTCGCCCGCCGCTGGGACTGGGCCGGCGTCGTCAATCTGTGGTACTTTCGCCAAGTCGGCGACATCTCCCCAGCGGAGCGGGCGGACTACTACTTCCGGGTGGTGGATGTCGACTTCACACCGCGGTTGGTCTATCACGGACTGAAGCAGCTCGCTGCCGGACTGCTGACCGCTCCTCCGGGCCGGCATCAAGAGACCAGCAGCGGCGTCGATGTCCGCGGAAGCTGGCAGTATCGGCGCGCCCTCGACGCCGACATGGGCGGCTACATCGTCTCAACTCGCCCGGGGAGCTCTCTCACCTTCTCGTTCTACGGCGGCGAGGTGTCCCTGATTGTCCGCCGGAGCCCGCAGGGCGGACTGGCCGAAGTGAAGCTGAACGGCGCCGACCCGCCGGGCTGGTCATCTCCGGGCCGACGTGCCGTTCTGGACTTCAGTTCCTCGGCCCTAGAGTACGAGACGGTGCCGATCGCGTCGGGACTTGGCCCAGGACCGCATACGCTCCAGCTGCGGGTGATCGGGACGGGCGAGTCAGCGGGAGAGGTTGCGCTTGACGCGATCGAAGTCGGACAAGCGCACGTCAGCACGTGGCCGTTCTTCGTTCAAATCGCGCTCGCCCTTCTCGGTCTGGCGGGGCTTGTCAGCTCATTTCTCCAGCGGTCGCGGCAGTGACGGTCACCCCTCCCCCAGCCCTCCCCGCCGACGCGCCTTCCGACCCCGATCCTCGGAGCAGCCGTTCCGCCTCTGACCTGCAAGAGCATCCTCGCTCTTCTCCTCTTCGGCGAGGCGCGCTTCTTCTCGGCGAAATCGCGCTCGTCGCCGGCGCTCTCACCGCCTTTCTTCTTCTCGCAACCCATCAGCTGCACCTGCCGGGGCTGTACTACGACGAAGCGGCAGACGCGGTCCCCGCGATGCAGATCGTGCTTGGGCAGCCCGTCGACCTCTCACGCGGCGCGGGCATCGAACTGTTCGGACGCGTCTGGCCGCTCATGGTGATGGAATATGTGGGGGCCGTTTCGACATACGCCATCGTGCCGATGATCCTCTGGCTCGGCGTAACGCCGGAGGCGGTGCGTGCCGCTCCTATCGCCGGCGGCGCCGTTACCTTGCTGCTCTCTTGGGGGTTGCTGCGCGCCGCTTTCGGGCGGACCGTTGCTGTCATCGCCGTCTGGCTGGTGGCGCTCCATCCCTCATTCGTCTTTTGGACCCGTCAAGGGGTCCATGTCTCGTCGTTGATGACCGTCTGCTCGGTGGCAGCCACGTGGCTCGGTCTTGGCTGGTGGCGCGGCGGCGGCAGCTGGCGCCTTATCCCGGCGGCGTTTCTTCTCGGGCTGGGGGTCTCTATCAAGCTGCTGTTCGTGTGGTACGTGGTGGCGCTCGCTCTTGTCGCGTTCGTGCTCCGTCCGCCTCTGCTCAGCCGCCAGCCGCTGCTCCGCTGGCGCGATCTTCCCGCGGCGACGCTCGCCATTCCCGCCTTCCTCATCGGCGCCGGCTTCATCATCCTCTACAACATCCAGACGCAGGGCACTATCGAGGTGCTCGTGCAGAACGCCGTCACCACCAGCTACGGCGTCGACAATCGCGCTTTTCTTCAAAACCTTCTCACCCGCCTCGATGCCTTCCTTGTCTACCTCCGAAGCGAGCATTTTTGGTATTTCGGCCAGCAGTTCCTCAACCCCGCCTATCCGACGCTCTTCGTGGCAGCGCTCGGCGCGCTCCTCGGGGCGATGCTTGTCGATCCCGCAGCAAGACGGCGCTGGCGGCAGGCGGCCTTCTTGCTCCTTATGATCGGCGCCATCCTCGTTCAGAGCACGGTGACCGTCTCAGGTCTCGGCCCGACCCATTTTTATCTCCTCTATCCCTTGCCCCAGGCGGTTCTCGCTCTCGCTGCCGTTTGGACCGTCCGCGCCGGAGCGCGATGGGGGCGGCCAGCCGCAGTCGGCGCCGCCGTCCTCACGACCGGCGCGCTCGCTGTCCTGATCGCCTTCGATCTCGCCGCCGACCGCGACTACCACTCCATCCTTGCGCGCACCGGGGGCGTCGCTACCCATTCGGATTCGATCTATGACCTGACCGAGTACCTCCTGGAATGGAAAGGACACAAGCCAGTGGCGATGGATTGGGGCATCGCCAAGTCGGTGCAGTATCTCAGCAAGGGGGAGGTCAACCCCCCGGAACTGTTCGGCTACACGGGCGCGAGCCCGCCTCCGAACTGGGAAGAGTGGCTGCTTCCCCACCTAGAAGACCCGTGGACGCTCTACATCTTCCACGACGAGCGCTTCACAGTCTTCCCGCGCTGGCAGCAGTTCGCTGCTTTTGCCGAGGCGCACAACCGCAAGATCCGGCCTGAGCTGTACATCCAGCAGCACGACCAGCGGATCATTTTCGTCCTGTTCACGCTCCGGCCGCGCTGAGCGCCCGCGCAAAACGGGATCTCGCAGTCGGGAGGGAGCCCTACCGCACCGGACTAGGCGGCACGGGGGGGTTGACCGGCAGGCGCAGGCGTCGGCGGGGCGGATGCGGTCGAGGACACCGGGCGCGCCCGGCTCAAAGGCGTAGGGGCGACCATCGTCCAAACGAGGTCGCCTCTGCGCGCTTCCGCGGCTCAGAACTCATACCGCCCCACCATCCGGTCGCCCTGCTCATCGAGGATCCTGGGCCCGTAACGCCGAAGCAGGACGATGCACCCTCGCGGATCGCGGCGCTGAGCCGGCGCGCTCAACAGCAGTGCCCGCCCCCTCTGCCGCTAGTCCCGCGATCACGACGGCATCGGAGGCCGTGTCGGCGTACCGCTCCGGCGCCATGCCGGTTTGCTGGCAGATCGTCTCGGCGAGGTCGAGGTTTTCTCGGACAAATGATCGTCGCCATTGCACGTCCCGGACGGCGCCTGCCCTGCGGCTCGCGGGCCAGGTGTCCCCTCCCCCTCGCCGTCCGGCAAGGGTGGAGGCGGGAGCTGCCAGACTGTAAATCAGCGCGGCCGCAGCGAGAAGCGTCAAACGAGCGGCCACGCGCCCTTCGGTTGCCGACGTTCCGCGGAGTAGCCGGAGGCAGCGGGCAAAGAGCAAGCGGATGCCGCGGAGGGCTACCGAACTGCGCTCAACGCCTGAAACAAGCGCAGAGCCTCTTCGGTCGTCGTCGCGTCCGTTGGCCCTTTGTCTTCGCGGTAGCGGACGAAGCGGGGAAAACGCAGGGCAAGGCCGCGCCCATCGCCGAGTGCCTCGGCAGCGGCGGTGTGCATCGGCGAGCGGGTAAACTCCTGCGCCTCGACCTCCACTACGACCGCCGGCCGGATCCAGACATCGGGCTGGAGTGTGGCCGCGACATTGGCCGGCTGCGCCGGCTCCCGAAGCGGGTCGAGCAGGCGAGGCAGCCGCTCCCGCAGGTCGGTGTCGGTCAAGCCCGCGCCGAGACGGGTGATTGTCTCAAAGCGGTCCGCGGCAGCGTTGTAGGTAGCGAGAAGGAGACTGCCGTACGTTCCGGCGCGCCGGCCCCGCCCCCACCACGCCCCAACGACAACGAGGTCGAGGGTGTCGGTCAGCGAGCCGCCTGCCGGCCCCTTGTACTTAATCCATGCCGGTCCGCGCTCGCCGGGGAGATAGCGCCCGTCCAGCGCCTTGCAGACAAGTCCTTCCGTCCCCGCGCGGATCGCCTCCTGAAAGAGCGCGTCGAGGGCGGAGGCATCGGCAATTCGCACCGCCGTCGACAGCGCAAGCCGCGGTCCCGGTCGGATGAAGGACTCCAGGCGCGCCCGGCGCTCGCGGTACGGAAGATCGATCAGGTCCTCCCCGCCGAGATGAAGGAGATCGAAAACGAACGCCTTCAGGGGATACTGGGCGATGAGGTGTTCTGTCAGGCGCTTGACGCGGCGATTGAGCACCTGCTGAAACGGACGGAGCGCCCCCGTCGCCGGGTCGACCACCACGGCCTCGGCTTCGAGGATGAACGGTGTCTGCCCGAGAGGGCGAAGCGCGTCGAGGACGTCAGGGATCTGATGAGTGATGTTCTCTACGCGACGGGAGTAGGCAGTGTACTCCGCGCCATCGAAGTGCACCTGAACGCGCTCGCCGTCATATTTGTACTCGGCAGCGTGTGGGCCCAACTGCCGGATGATCGCTTCTGCACTCGGCAGGCGGTCGGCGAGCATCATCCGCACTGGCTTTCCGACCGCAAGACGGAGAGAGCGCAGGGCCTCTTCGCCGGCGAGCGCGCGCGCTGTCGTCTCGGCAAGGTCAGAGGTAAGGGCATACGCGCGCTCGATGAGCGGCGTGAGCGCGCTCCCGCCGAGATAGGCGGTGGCGATCGCATCGAGAATGGTCGCCTCACCGGCGCCGAGGCGAAGCTTGCCCGTGACAATGCGCAGGATCGCGCGCGCCTCGTCCGGACCGGCGCGACGGAGGAGAGCGGCGAGCGTGCTCCGCTTCCGCTGCTGCGAGCCGGTTCCGGAATCCTGCGCGATCGCGAGCAGCTGGTCATACACGTCGCGTAGGCGGAGCAGCGGCGGGGAGGGAGGAAGCAGGGAAGCCGCTACGGTGCCGAGGTCGCCGATGGATGCAAGGCGAGCGCGTATCTCCTCGTCGGGCAGCCCGGCCGCCGCCGCGAGGGCTTTCGCCGCCTCGGTTTCCGCCATTCCGAGCTCGATGCCGGTGAAGGGCGGCGCGACCGCGCCCGTCAAAAGAAGCGCCGCTTTGGGCGCTTCGTCGGGCGGCAGATCGCGGAACGCCTGCGCGAGCAGGGAGACGGTCTCTCGGCGGCTCGACGTCGCCTCGATCTCCCGGAGGAGGGACGCGAACTGCTGAAAGTTCATCGGCGCCTGTTCTCGCCTTGCGGGCGCCCTACACGGAGACGCTCGCCCCGACATCCGCGAGCTGCGGCATCACTCGGGTGGCAAACAGCTCCTGAGAGCGGAGCACGAGTTCGTGGGGAGTGCCGCCGGTGTTCATCCAGCACATGACATGAGTGATGCCGAGCTCGCCGACTTCCCGCAGCCGAGCCGCAACTGTCTCTGGCGACCCGACGATGGTCTGATTGGTCGCGAATCGGGTGACGAAGTCGGCCTTCTTGTCCATCACCTCTTCCCACGTCATCTTGACGCCGGTGTTCGCCTCTTGATACGAGACGAGGTGCTGGTTCAGGTAAGGCCGGAAGTCGCGCCAGGCCTCGTCGTCGGTCTCGGCGACATGGATGGTGTAGACAACCGGGCTCCACTCCCGGGCATCGCGCTTCTGCTCCTCGCTCACGGGAGCGCGCTCGAGCCCGCGCCGGTGCGCCGCAATCATCGTTCGAAGATGATCTGCGCCGAATGGCGCAAGCAGAACAGGCTGTCCCCGCTCTCCCCACGCCTCGGCGAATTCTGGGTGAACCGTTCCGCGGGCAATATAGGGATGAGGACGACGATGGGAACGGGGAATGATGCGGCCAACTACCCGGCCGCGGTAGTGGCTGGTCTCATACTCAAAGACGCCGTCTTCATGGGCCCACGCTTTGAAAACGACATCGATCACTTCATCGAAGACTTTGTGACGCTCTTTCGCGTCGATCCCGAAGCCGGCCATCTCGGTCGGACCATAGCCCGAGCCGACGCCGATGATGATCTTGCCTTTTGTCAGCTGGTCAAGCAGGTTCGCCTGCTCCGCAAAGCGAATAGGATTGTGCAGCGGCAAAACGGCAAGCGAGAAGCCGAGCCACACCGAGGGGGTCAACGCCGCAAGATGCGCCGCCAACAGCATGCAGTCGGAGTAGGTGTTGTACGGCGTGAAATGGTGCTCAGTGATCCAGATCGCCTTGAAGCCAAGTTGCTCCGCCCGCACCGCCTGCGCGAGCACCTCATCAATGTGACGGCCGTCGTGCTCCGGCCCGGTCGTCTCAGGGTTGATATACCAACCGAAGTGCATTCGTCCTCCTCAGCAAGGGGATTGTATCGTGAACGCCCGCGCGGGGCGCGACACGCGTCTTTTCCGTATCGAACAGCCGCGCCGCGATCCGGCAGCAGCTGGGAGAGCGCTGCCGCGCAGCCGACCTGCTCGCCGGGCGAGGCCGGTCTCCTGCCGCTTCGCGGCAACTGCTAGTTCGGCGCACGCCCCGCCGCGCCGGGCTCATAGCGAAGGCCTTCGACTGGTTCGCCTCATCGCGGTACGGCGCCGCGCGCGGGCTTGTCCCGCTCGATGGCGCGCCCATACCGGTCCGAGCGATCCTCCCGTCACCAGAGCGCCGCTGGAAAGCGGCCGAGATCGGCCGGCGCATCGTTCTCGAGGCGAAGGACAGTTCTTGCCCTCGCCGAAGCGGCGGCCGCCGCTCCGGGGGCGCCCCCGACCGTGCGCGCAAATCCCTTGGGCAGCGTAGACGCAGGGGGGAGAGCCGTCCCGCTGATTTCAGACTGCTCCGAGAACGTGATATCCCGAGTCGACATGGATCACCTCGCCCGTGACGCCGCGGCCGAGATGACTTGCAAGGTAGACCGCGGTGTCGGCCACCTCCTCCGCGCTGGTCGTCCGCCGCAGCGGCGCCGCTTCGGCGACGCGGTGGGCCATCTGGAGAAAGCCTTTGATGGCGCGCGACGAGGCGGTGCTGATCGGTCCCGCTGAGATCGCGTTGACCCGGATCCCTTTGGGGCCGAGGTCGGCAGCGAGGTAACGCACGCTCATGTCGAGCGCGGCTTTGGCGACCCCCATCACGTTGTAGTGGGGGACGACACGCTCTCCCCCGAGATAGGTGAGGGTGAGGAGGCTTCCGCCGCCCCGCGCTTCAAGCCGCGGCGCCGCCCGCTGAGCGATCGCGGTGAGGGAATAGACGCTCACTTCGAGCGCGAGCCGAAACGCGTCCCGACTGGTGGCGAGATAGGGGCCGTCGAGTGCCTCGGTCGGCGCATACGCGATTGAATGGACGACCGCGTCCAGTCCGCCTACCTCCCGGTCGATCGCTGCGAAAAGCGCGTCGATCTGCTGGTCGTCATTGACATCGCACGGCACGGCGAGCGCGCCATCGAGGCTGTCGGCCAGTTGGCGGACAGCGCGCTCGACACGCTCCCCTTGATACGACATGATGATGCGCGCTCCCTCCCGATGAAACGCCTGCGCGATCGGCCACGCGATGCTGAAGCGGTTAGCGACCCCGAGGATGAGCGCGATTTTGCCAGCGAGAAGTCCTGTCATCTGCGACCTCATTCATTCCTGCGGTAGGCGAGCGCCGCGAACAGCCGCCCCGTTGCCTCCCGCGCAAAGTCGGGCCAGCGTGCTGGGTCGCCCGGGCACTGGCCGCGCGCAGGCTCGACCCGCGCAATCCAGTACCCGTTAACAACCGCAACCGGGTGCGCGCCCGGAAGCTGCCGAGGGTCGACCGAGGAGGCAACGATGCCGACCGCCCCCGCTTGCCCAACGCACGCGGCCAGCTCAGCATGACCCAGCCCCACGATCGGGGGCAAAGAGCGCGTCGGGTCGGGAGAGCGGTCAAGCAGGATCCCCTCGATATCGTTTGCGCCGACCATCATCGCATAGACCGCCAAGGTGGACGACTCGACGATGAGCGGGCCGGCCGGCAACTGACCGCTCTGGCGAAGGGCAGCGATCTGCCTGCCAACCGCAAAGCCGGCATTGCTCGGCTCGGCGGGCGGCGCGCCGGCAGCTGCCAGCCGACCTCCAAGCAGCCCCGCACCCACGACGAGGGCAGCAACGGCGAGCCCCACGCGATGCCGCGTCCTCTCCCAGAACGCGGCCGCACAGCCGCCGACCAGCGGCAGGAACACGACGAGAGCGGGCACAAGATAGCGCAGATGGTTATTGAACGGCTCGCGGCTCGCCGCAAGGCCGACGATGAGCGTAAGGCTCGGAAAGCCGGCAAGCAGCAGATAGTGGCGGACGGGAGGGGTGTGGCGCGCCGCCCAAAGGGCTGCAGCAAGAATGACGATCAGGAGCGGCCCCTCCGCAGTCCACAGCGCTTCTGCCACCCCGACGATATCTGGGCCAGGTCCATAGGTTCGCAAATTGTACGCCCGAAAGGCGTTCGGCCAGAAGAAGGGGTCACCGAACGTCACGCCGTTCGCGAGGATAACGGCGAGCGGAACGAGCCCCGCAGCCCCGGGAGCGAGCGCGGCAACAGGAGGAAGACGCCCACCGGCGACCCACCAGAGCACGAGAGCGCCGAACACCGCGGAGACCAGCCACGCTTCGTAGCGCACCGCATTCGCGAGCGCAAACGCCCCGCCGGCGACCGCCACCCAGCCGCGAGCGCCGCCCCGGTCGAAGCGAACCACCGCCAGCAGCCCGGCGAGGAGAAGAGCAAGCGTGAGGTTCTCGCTGAGGGGAGTTGCGCTCACCCACAGATGCGCCGGGCTGGCCGCGAGCGCAAGCGCCGCAAGCACTCCTGCCCGCCAGTCGCGGAAGAGGGCGGCGCCGATCGCTGCGACCAGCACAATCGCAACCAGTCCGAGCGCCACTGAGAAGAGGCGGGGAATGAGGATCAGGTCGTTGACCAGCAGCAGCACCGACCCGAGCGCGATCATGTGGCCGGGAAGCCAGACGCCGCTCGCAGCGATATACGGCTGCGCCGCCCAATCCGCGGCGAGCAGCGTTCGCAGATAGCCGTCGCCGCTGATCGACTCATAGCCGGAACGATAGAGCAGCGCCGCCGCCGCCGTCCGACCAAGAAGCAGCAGGCAGAGGATCGCAGCGGCAGCTGGGTCCGCCCGCTGTTCTCGCTTCCGTGCGGCGCAGTTCACGCCCTCGACACCCGTGCTGGCCACGACGGCGAGAGTATACGGAGCCCAGCGGACGCACGCGCCTGCTGCCGGCACGAACCCGTCCTCCGAGCGCTGGCTGTTCCGCTTCGGACACGGCGGGCTCATCCGTCTATACTCCGCGCCATGGACGTGTCACGCCCCTTCACTGCGCGGCTGAGCGCGAGGCGGTGGCCGCTCGCGCTGAGCGCCGCACTCCTCTTTCTCACCGTCTGGGCGGTCTACTGGGGGACGGCGCAGCTGCTCGAGAGAACGGGAGGCCACCCGTACGCTTACTTCCCCCAACTGGCCGAGGCCTTCCTCGCTGGCCGGCTCTGGATCGAGCCGCCGCCATGGAGGATGGACCTGACGCTCCACGATGGACGCTGGTACGTTCCGTTCTCGCCCCTCCCTGCCCTTCTTCTCATCCCGTGGGTATCCGCCGCGGGCCGAGACGGGGTCGACACCGTGCTGTTCTCGACCTTGCTCGCCTCCGGGGCGGCGATGTTCCTCTTCCTCCTCCTCGAAGTGATGGCCCGGCAGGGATGGAGCGCGCTCGACCGACTCGACAATGCGGTCCTGACGCTGGTGTTTGCGGTCGGCAGCGTTCAGTGGGTTGTCGCCCTTTCGGGGGCGGTCTGGCATGTGAGCCAAGAGACGGGCGTCTTCTTCGCGGCGCTCGCGGCACTGCTCAGCGCGCGCGGGAGCCCGCCGTGGCTTGCCGGAGGAGCGCTCGCGCTGGCAATGCTCGCTCGTCCTCACCTCGGGCTTGGGCTCCCGCTGCTTGTGGGGTTCGCTGCTCAGCGGGAGGCCGATCGAGGCGTTGCCCTGCGCAGCCGCGCCGGCTTGGCCTTCCTTCTCCGCTGGACCGGCGCAGCGGTGATACCGCTCGCGATCGCAGCCGCCGCCTTGCTGGCGTACAACGTCGCCCGCTTCGGCTCGCCATTCGACTTCGGATATACCCGCCAGCTGCTCTACGACATCCACGCTGCCAAGCTGGCGTCATACGGATGGTTCAACCTGCGCTACGTTCCGGAGAACCTGACGGCCATGCTGCTGCTGCTCCCAAAATGGGAAGAGGGGCGCCTGCTGCCCGACTGGAACGGCATGAGCCTCCTCTTGACGACGCCGGCGCTCGCACTTCTGCCGCGTGCCCGGCGGCCGGCACCGCTCGTCCTCAGCGCGTGGCTCGCGATCCTGCTGCTCCTCCTGCCGCTCCTCACCTACTACAACACAGGATATAAGCAGTTTGGCTACCGATTCAGTCTCGACTTCATGGTGCCCGCGCTCGTGCTCCTCGCTCTTGCCGTCGGCCGACGCATCGGCCCGCTGACAGCGCTGCTGATTGGGACGGGCATCGCCGTCAACGGATGGGGGATCAGCGTAGTCTACGGGCGCTAGGGGCGCCAGCGCGGCGCGCGGCCGCGCACGCCAGTCGGGAGGATCGGAGCCGGGTTGCCTCCCTTAGCGGGGATGATCATCAGTTCGCTCTCGTTGCCCACTTCGGTGGCGTAGACGATCCAGTTGCCGTCCGGCGAGAACTCGGGCCAGTCGTCGGTGGCGCGGTTCGACGTCAGCTGGACGACCTCACGGCCGTCCACATCCTGCACGATCAGTTCAATCCCGCTGAAGAGCGAGGACTGGACGACCTCGCGCCGGAAGACAATCCGCTTCCCATCAGGCGACCAAGCGGGACGATCGTCGCGCCCGAACGTTGTGAGCTGGCGCTCATCTGTTCCATCAGGCCTGACGGTGTAGATGAACGACTGGCCGAAGGCCATCCGCCGGTTGGCGGCATAGAGGATCCGGCTGCCGTCCGGCGACCATTTCGGCGCAGACTCATTGCCTTGTGCGGGGAGCACTCGGCGCACCTCTCCTGTCTCGAGCTCGAGGATATACATCGCGTAGGGCCGGTGCTCGTTCGAGACAAAGACGATGCGCTTGCCGTCGGGCGACCAATCCGGCCCAAAATTATTCGAGCGCCGATTGGTCAGCTGGGTACGGTTCGACCCATCGGCATTCATCGTGCACAGCTGAAGGAACTCGCCGTCGCTGCAGGCATAGACAATCTGCCGTCCATCGGGCGACCAAGCGGGCTCGAGATTGTTCCCGGTGGTGGTCAGCTGGATCGTCCGGCTCGTAGCGAGGTCGAGGAGGAAGATCTGGTTGTCCGTGCCGACGCGAGCATGGTAGACGATCCGTCCGCGAAGCCCCGAAGGCGGCGCTACCGTCACCTGCGGCGTCGGCTCAACGAAGAGCGCCGCCGGGGTGGGAGCAGTGTTCGGCCCCGGTGCCGATGCGCATGCCGAGAGCAGGAGCGCCAGCACAGCGCCGAGAAGCAGAGTGCGCGGTCGTTTCATCCTCATCCTCGCACGGAACATCCTGCGCAATGATATCGGACGGCGCCCGCGTGAGCTGGCCCCCCTCAATGGATAGGGAGCGGCGCGGCCACTATACTCGGCCGGCCATGACGAGCTGGCGCTTTCCCCGTCTCGGCCGCAGCGCACTCATGGTCCCGCGCCCCCGACACTCGCTGCCCGCTCCCCCTCCCTCGGCAGCCGCTCCCCCCCTCCCCTCGACGGCTGTCGCTCCTCCGCAGCGGCGGTGGCTCCGACGGCTGACGCTTGCCGCAACGCTTGTCGCGATCGCAATCGTGCATCTCTGGATTGTATCGGGAGGGCGTTGGAGCTTTGAGAGCAACCCGAGCGGCAGCCACTACGGCAAGCAGGCGGCGGCCTTCCTTGCCGGCCAGCTCGCGCTCCTCGATCGCCCCCCTCCCGAACTCCTCGCGCTGCCCGACCCCTACGATGGCCGGGCATGGCTCCGCGTGATGACAACGCAGGACCTCTCGCTCTTCGGCGACCGCTTCTATCTCTACTTCGGGCCGTTTCCCGCCATTCTGCTCGCCTTGGGGATGATGGTCGGCCTCACGGTTGCCGACGGCGTGCTGGGACTAGCATTCGACTTGGCGATGGTAGCGCTCTTCGCTGCCGCCGCGGCGCTTCTCCGGCAGCGCGTCGTGGCGACGGGATCGTGGGCGCTCGATCGACTGCTGCTCCTCTCCTTCGGGCTGTCAGCGCCGGTGCTGTTCGCGCTTGCCCGGCTGCGGGTCTATGAGACGGCAATTGCCGGCGGGCAAGCGCTGCTGCTGCTCGGGCTGGTGCTCGGCCTGCTTGCTGCTTCTCTGCGCGCGCGCTGGCTGCTCCTCGCGGCCGGTCTCAGTCTCGGGTTGGCGGCCGCGACGCGGCTGTCGCTCGTTCCTGCGCTGATCGTAGTTGCGCTGCTTCTCGCCGCCCTCCAGCCCCAGCGGTGGCGCGCAGCCGGAACTGTTCTTCTGCCGCTTGCTGCCGCGCTGCTGCTCCTCGGCTGGTACAACGCGGCGCGCTTCGGCTCACCGTTTGAGACAGGGCTCCAGTATGCGCTCACCACCCTGCCGCATCGCGCCTTAATGCCCGACCTGTTTGCGCTCAGCAATCTTGCGGTAACCGTGCCGTGGTATGGCTGGAGGCCGCCTCTGCTCAGCTGGGCACCCCCCTTTCTCTTCCCCGGCCGCATCACGGCAGACGAATGGATCCTGCTGCAAAGCTGGTACATCGAGCCGTGGGGAATGACGGGGCTCATCTGGTGCGCGCCGATCCTCGGGCTCGGGCTGGCCGCTGCCGCAGTCGCCGCCGCGCGGCGGGACCGACGGCTTCTCCTCGCCGCTGGCCTAGCCGTCGCGGCCATCGCTGCTGCGGCGCCGATCCTGCTCTATCGGGCGCTCTATTGGCGCTACTACCTTGACTTCCTCCCCCTCGCCCTGCTCGCAGCGGCGGTGCCGCTCCAAATCGTCGCCTCAGTCTCGCGCTGGCGCGCCGCGACAGCGGCAGCGGCGGGCGCCCTCACCCTCTGGACTGTCCTCTTTGGTATCGCGATTGGGGTCGCCGAGCGCAACACGTGGGCGGGCTTCGCCGAGGCGGACAGCCTCGTCGCCCGCGCCGCGCGGCTGGCGCCCGCCGTCGCCGCTGTTGCCGATGCGCTGCAGTGGATTGGTGGGCAGAGCAGCGAACGCACTGTCGCCCTGATCGCGGAGCCGCTGCCCGGAACGCCGGCGACGATCGACATCGGCACCCCGGTGCACGTGGATGTCGTCGTCGCTGATCCGCAGAACGACCCTTGCTGGGCACTGTCGCCGGGCCCTGGTGTCGCCTACCTCATTGCGAGCGAGGCGGTGGGAGAGCCGCTCGCGCGGTTTGCGCCGCCGCTCGGCCCTCCCGCAATCGTCTCGCGCCCGCTCCTCGCTGCGCCCCCCCCGCTTCCATTGCGGCCGGGTCAGACCGCTCTCCTGTGCCCCTTCGCCGTCAACGATGCCAATGCCGCGCCATTCGGAGCCGATTTCGCCCGGCGCTTCCGGTCGCGCGCCTTTCGAGCAGCAGGGGAAGCTCGCTATCAGCCGCTCGCCCCGACTGGGCCGTTTGCGATCCGCGTTCTCGCGTACGGCATCCCCGCAGAAGGACACGCTCCGGCGTTGACGGTCGAAGTGCGCCGCCAAGAAGATGACGCCCTCGTCGGATCGGCGCTGCTGACGATAGACCAAGACTACCGCTACCGCTGGTATGAGGCGCGCTTCCCCGACCCCGCCGGGCCGGTCACGGTGTCGCTTCGCTACGATGACGACGGCCGGTGGCGGCCGTGGTGGGCGATCTCGCTCGCCCGGGTCGTGGCGACCGGCGGGTGAGCGGCCGCCCCTCGCCAGGTGAAGGGTGATCCGCGCTGGCGTGGTGAAACGGGGTCGGCGCCTTCCCCCTCTCGGGCGGGAGGCGCCATCCTCATCGCAAGCGGGCTGGTAGCCGTCAGCGCATGCCGTTTCGCGCCTCCTCTTGACCTCACCGGGTCGTCGGCGCTCGCAGGCGCACGGCACTAAGAGAACGCCCCGCGCGGAGGAGTACACGCTCGCTGTCTCGCCCGCGCGCCGCTCCCCCGCGGCAGCACTCTTCTCCGTTCGCGTCACGCTGGTGCTCAACTGGAGACCCGCCCGCGCCGCGACGCGCCATTCTCAGCGCCGCATCGCCCACGTCGGGGCAGTGCCGCGCGCTCTGCCGCCGAGGCCGTCGCGTGTCGGCGTCTCTGGCAGCCTCCTCTTTCGAGTAGGCTCCAGCACAACAAAGAACGGAGCGGCTCTTGACCGCTCCGTCTCGCGGGCAAAAAGTGAGGGGACGGCTCCTCTTACCCGGGGAAGCCGTTGTAGACCGTCAGCAGGTCGCCCACGCCGGTGCCGTTGAAGTTGCCTTGGCCACCCACTTGGCCGCTCGTCACCTCGACGACGAGACCGCCATTGAAGCCATCCGGCAGCCCGGGGACATTCCCAAGGTAGCGCGTGTACGAGCCGTTCGGCGGAACCGTGAACGGGTCCGAGACGACTAGGGTGACAGAACCGTCAGGGTTGACGCGGAAGTAGCGCGCGATGCCGCTCGCGCCGCTGCCGGTCATGTCCACTATCTGCCACCCGCTCGTGTAGCCGAAGAACGCCTTCGACATCTGCGGGAAGTAGAGGCGGGTTGCGCCTTGCCCGGACGGGATCATGTTCATCGCGCCAGCAGCCGTCCCGATAGACGGGTCAGCAATCGCGAGGTTGGCGATCCCAATCAGCTGCGCCGTCGGCGAGCCCGGCGCAATCGAGATGATTGCCGTCCCGTTGAAGTTATTCGGCACGGCGGGCACATTGCCGAGATACAAGACATCCGTTGCGTTCGCGGGGAGCGGCCGGTCGACAGACACATCGACCGGCGTTCCGCCTGCGGCACCGATGAAGCGGTAGCGGATCGTGGTGGCGACGGCCGATTGGTTGACGACCGTAAAGCCGCTCGTGAAGCCGAAATACGCCTTCGTCGCTTGCGGCGCATAGAGGGTCGTTCCCGTCGAGCGGACACCGTTGTAGCTCAAGAGCGCGCGGTTGTCGCCGGGGGAATAGTTCACGACAGCGGCGACAGGCTGGTCAGAGATGATCCGCGCCGAGCCATTGAACCCATTCAGGTTGGCATTGGCGAAGGGCCCGCTGCGGAGGTTCAGATACCACGTCTCTCCGACCGCAAGGTTATTGTTGGTGAACGTCTCGATCGACGTTCCCGAGCCGGCGGGGAAGAACTGGATCTGGACGTTTGTCGCCGTCGCTGTGCCCGCATTCTGGATCGCGATGAACGAGGAGAAGTTGCCCGAGGTCGGGAAGGCGCGGGAGAGAACGAATGGCAAGACGACCTGCGTGCCCGTATCAGCGCTGCCGACGCCGCTGAACGCGGCAGCGACATTCGGGCTGAAGCCGGCGCAGGTGACCTGCTGCACGAGGGCATTCAGCGCTTGGTCGGCATTCGTCACGACTGAGTACTGGCCATCCGGCGTGCCCGAGGGGAGAACGTTGGGCAGGTAGTACGACTTCGACCCGTTCGGACCGAGCGTATCTGTGAGCGTCGCGTCCGGGACGCCGTCGTTCCCGCCGACGCGGTAGAAAGTCATTTGGACGCTTGCGCTTTGGCTTGCATTGGTGTTCTGGAGCTGAATACCGCTGCACAGAGGCGGCCCCGAGCCTTGCGCCTCTGCAACTCGGACATCGGCGTTCCGGACAGCGACGAGCGCGGGGAGCAGCACCGCCGCTGCCATAGCCAGCCTAACGTTCCGATTCACCCTTTCCTCCCTTCCGGGCCGGAGCCTCTACTCGGATGCAAAACTGACGCTCCAGGCAGGCAGTATAGAGAGTGGAGCGTGCTGATTCAAGCATCGGCCTTTCTTTTCCGGTTCTGAAGCCGCCAGCGAACTGCCGGCGTCTCCGTCGCGTTCACGCAAAAGGATAGCAGATTTATAATTTTTATCAATGTTCTCCTCTAGCGGCGGCGCGGGCATCGGCTGCGGGCCGCGAGCGCGGCAGCGCCCCACCAGACGCCTGCTGCGATCACGTCGCAAAGCATGAGCCAGAGCCGCGAGGCGAGCGCAATTGCCAGCGCCGCCGGCGCCGGCAGGGCGGAACTGAGCCCGAGAACGAGCACCCCCTCCTTCACGCCCACGCCTTGCGGAACGCCGACCGCGGCCAACCCCGCAACCGCCGAGAGCGACCAGAGCCCAATCGCAGAAAGCGCAAAGGAGCCCGTGACCGGATAGAGCCCGGCGACGAAGAAAAAGAAGGCCACGCCCATCCCGCCCCACGCAGCGCATGAGGCGCCGAGGTAGGCGATATATACCCGCCACTGGAGCACCTCAGTCGGGCCCGCCCCCCTTCCGAGCAGCCGGCTGAGGCGCCGCAGGCTGGGCGGCGAGACCGCCGCGAAGAGCGCCAGCGCGCCGCCGGCGGCGAGCAGCGGGGGAACGACCGCCGCTCCTCCCGCGGCGACCGTGACGCTGTAGAGGAGCAGTCCCGTCGCGACTGCAACGGTGAGGTCGATCGCGGTCGCGATCCAAATCTGCCGCTGCCCGAGCCCCTGCCGATGACCGAGATACGCCCGCGCAGCGAGATTCCAGACTGCGCCGGGCAGATAGCGCGCGAGGTTGCTGTAGAGGTAGATACTCGCGATCTCCCGCACTGATGCCCTTGCCGCGCCAAGATGGCGGACGACGACCGCCCAAGCAAGAGTGCCGAGAAGCACGACGGCCACGACAATCGCCACCGAGAGGGCGAGCAACGCCGGCGCGACCTGCCACTCCTGAGCGCGGACATCCTCCCAGCGGCGGATCGCGATCGCCGCCATGGCGGCGATGATCGCGACGGCGAACGCGCCGGGAAGTCGGCGCAGCCAGGGACGCAGCCGCACACGGAGAACCGCGCGCTCCACTGCCTACCCCTGGCAAACGGCGACCAGCGTCGGGCGATCGTCGATCTGATCGCGGCTGATCTCGATCTCTTCGAGGGTGAGGTCGGCGCGGATCGCGTACTGCAGGGTAGGCAGAGCGCGCACTCGCAGCGCCCGCGGCAGCACCGGCTTGACGAAGGGAGCCAGAAGCCGGACCAGCCGGCGGGCGGGATGACGCTCGTAGAGCGGGACCGACTGGCCCCACAACTCGACCTCCCGAAACTGCGCCCGCAGCAGAGAGCGCAGCTCCTCCGGCCGATACTCACGGCGATGCTCCGGCCAGCGCGACCCGGGGGTCGGCGAACTGCGCAGCCGGTTCGGCGTCGTCAGCACCACAACGCCGCCCGGCTTGAGGACGCGGCGAATTTCCGCGAGATAGCGCTCCGGATGCGCTACGTGCTCAATCACCTCGACGGAAATGACGCCGTCAAAGCTCCCGTCCGCAAACGCAAGCTGCTCGGCATCCATCCGGATGAAGTCCGGCCCCGGGTAGCGGCGCCGCGCCGCGCGCAACGTCGCGCCGTCTTCATCTACCGCGATGACCCGGCGTCCCTCGGCGAGCGACTGCGCGCCCTCGCCCGCCCCGCAGCCGAGATCGAGCACGGTGCCGCTCTGAACGCGGTCAGCAAAGAAGCGGTAGCGCGCCAGAGCCTCAACGCGCATTGGGCGCAGGATCGGGTCGGTCGGCACAAGTCGAGCGCCGGTGAACCGCTCGCTCATTGCGCCTTCAGGAGAGCAGGGGCGCCCAGCAGGCGCTCGTAAATGGCCAGGTAGCGCGCAGCGGCATCCTCCCAGCGGAAGCTCGCGGCGCGCGCAATGCCGGCGGCGCGGAGACGCCCGCGCTCGCCCTCATCCCCGAGCAGCTGCGCGATCGCGGCGGCCCAAGCGCGCGGGGACCGCGGGTCATCAACAAGAAGCCCTGCTTCGCCGACCACCTCCGGCGTTGCGGAAACCCGCGCCGCAATCACGGGCGCGCCGCAGCTCATCGCTTCGAGACACGTGATCCCGAACCCCTCATTGAGCGACGGCGCAAGATACAGTTCACAGCCGGCGAAGAGCGCCGGAAGCTCCTCATCAGGCACTGGGCCAAGGTAGCGGACCGAATCGGCCAGCCCCCGGCCGGCAATGCGGCTGAAGAGCGCGCTGCCGTCGCTCTGCGGATACCGCGGCCCCACGAGGACGAGCGGGGGAACCGGCCGACCTTCCGCGCGCAGCAGCGCCAGCGCTTCGATCAGCGTCTCAAAGTTTTTCCAGCGCGCGAGAATGCCGACGGCGAGGAGATAGCGTGCCGGCAAGTCGTGCCGCCGCCGGACCTGAGCGAGGAGCAGCGGGTCGGGCGGCCGCGTGAATCGGCTGGCGCAGGGGATGACCTCGATCTGCGCCGCGGGGACGCCCAGCCAACGCTCGATCTCCGCCGCCGCATGGTGCGAGAGGGTCGTGACTGCGCGCGCGCGGCGGGCCATCCGCGGCTGGACCGTTCGCCAATACCAGACCGCCAGTTTGCTATGGAGCTCGGGGCGGCTGAGCGTCGTGGTGTCAAAGATCGTCATCACCGTTGCCGAAGGAACGACGGCGGCCTGAGACTTCGCGAAGTGGGCGAGGTCGATCTGAAAGCGCCTCACCACGATCGGCAAAACGGTCTGGGCGAGCAGCCGCGCCCGAACTCCCTTCCGGGCTGGCAGGACGAGCTGGCGCACGTTGGGGCAGCCCTCCAGCCGCGGCTCGCGGGCAGAGAGCGCGACGATGAACTGCCACTCCGGCCGCTGCGCCACAAGCCGCGTTAGGGGTTCGAGGACAGCCGTTCGCGCCCCGCCGGGCTGATCGATGCCGAGCGCGTCGATCAAGATCCGGGCCATCAGCGCTTCTCCGCGATCGCCAAGATGTCATTACAGAGCACGGCTTTCAGCCCCGGCAGGGTGCCCAGCGCTTTTGCGAGGCGGCCGCCGGTCAACGGGTGGAGCCAGACATCGACCACGGGAAAACCTGCCTCCGCTAAGGCGCGGCGCAGACGACGCGGCGTCTGAATGTTGACGTGCGTTTCGCCGCGGTACCAGCGGCGCCGCGGGTCGCGCGGCAGCGTGCGGCCGGCAAGCCGCGCGAGGGCGCGATAGAGCGGATAGCCGAAGCGGTAATAGTCTGCGTTCGGCATGGTGTGAATGACCAGCCGCCCGCCCGGCCGAAGCACTCGCAGGACCTCGCGGAACGACGCGCGCAATTGGTCGGGATAGAGATGCTCGACCAGGTCGAGCATGAGCACGCTGTCGATGGTCTCGTCGCGGAACGGCAGGGCGGTTGCGCTTGCCGCCTCGAGGCGAACGTCGCCGTTCCGGTCGAGCTGGCGAACGATCGCGAGCGCGTCAAGGGAGAAGTCGACGGCGTGCACGTCGGCTCCGCTGCGGGCAAGATGCCAAGCGACCTCGCCGCGACCGCAGCCGAGGTCGAGGATCCGTTGGCCCGGCCCATGTTCGACAAGCTCAAGCGCATAGACGAGGCGGGGAGAGAGCACCGCGCCGCCGCTGCGCACGAAATCGGCCGCACCCTCCATGTGGACGAGATAGTAGGCGCGGTCGTAGGCGCGCGGGGGAATTGCGGCGCGCTTCTTCACCGGTCACTCCGTCGCGCGGCGTCAAAGAGACGGGCGAATTCAGCTGCCACCGCATCCCAATTGAGCCGCTCCTCTACCGCGCGCCGCGCCGCCGCGCTGAAGGCGGCTCGCCGCTCAGGGTCCGCCAAGAGGGCGCGGAGCGCCGCCGCGAGCGCGGCGGGGTCGCCGGGCGGGGTGAGCAGTCCCGTCTGTTCATGGCGGACCACCAACCCCACCCCCCCGATATCGCTCGCGACGACCGCCGCTCCGCAGCTCATTGCTTCGAGCAAGACCGTCGGCAGCCCGTCGACATTTCCTTTCGAGTTGCGCCGCGACGGCAAAACGAAAATATCTGCCTCGGCGAGAAAGCGGGGGACTTCGTCCCAGCGCAGCGGCCCGAGCAGTTCAACGCCGGCGACGGCCTGCCGCGCGAGCAGCGGCCGGAGCGGGCCGTCTCCGCCGATACGCAGCCGCGCCGCCGGCACTTCCGCCGCAACCGACGGCCACGCTTCGAGCAGAATGTCGAACCCTTTCTTCGAAACAAGCCGCCCGAGAGCGGCCACCACCGGCGGCCCATCGCGCCGAGGGCGCGGCGCAAACAGCTCCGGGTCCGCCCCCCAGGGCAAGAGCCGAACCGTTCGCGCGCCAAGCGCAAGCGCTGCCTCGCGCAGTTCGTCGCTGCACGCCGTCACCGCTTGCGCGCGGCGCAGCACCCAGCCTGCCACCGCGCCGAAGGGACGAAACCGCCGGGCGAGATAGATATCGGAACCGTGGAGACTGACAACGTAGGGAACCCCCGTCAGCAGCGAAACGGCTGCGGCGGCCGCGCCATTCGGCAGCACCCAATGCGCATGGATCACCTCAGCGCGCCATCGCCGTACCGTCCGGAGCAGGCAGAGCGCGGCCATGAGCAGGAACTGCGGAAGCAGGAGGAGCGCGAGCGGACGGAGGCGCTCGTCGTTCTCGAGGGCGCGCGCGTGTCCCATGATATGGAGCCGCGCCGGCCAAACATAGCGGAACCGATGGACCACGAGGTTCGGCTCCGGCGGAAGAGGACGGACCGCCGCGTCATACGGCGCGACCACCGCGACAGCGTGGCCTTGCCGGGCCAGCGCGCGCGCGAGCGACTGGACAAACGGCGCCGCCCCATCCCCGGGGAAGCGCGGGTACGAACTGGTCAGAACGGCGATACGCATGAATGGGCTGCGCTAGCGCACCCGACGAACGACGAGATCGGCAACGAGGCCAAGCGCGAAAATCTGGAGCGCCGTCAACACAATCATCAGCGTCCCTGGGGTCACCCGCCAATTGTATCGGTAGAGATCTAGTCCGAGTTTCGCCAATCCTATTGCCCCTAGAACCAAGGCGATCGGAAGAAAGACGCGCAACGGATTGAAGTAGGTGATCATCCGAAGCACTTGGATCAGGTAGAGATAGGCGTCTCGGACCGGATGGAACTTCGAGCGCCCGACCCGCGGCCGGTATTCGATCGGTTCGTAGCGCACCTCGTAGCCATCGCAAAGAAAGGCGAGGGTAAGCGTGCTGACACAGGAGAAGCCGCGAGGGAGCAGGTCGACATACCGCAGCCCAACCGCACGTCGAAATGCGCGGAACCCAGAATTCAGGTCGGGGATATCGGTCTCGGCGAGGTAGCTGGCGAGCTTACGGATGAACCACTTTGCCGGCGCGCGGAGGAATTTGTGCGACCCCTGCTCGCTGGTGCGCGCGCCAACGATCTGGTCCGCGTCGCCGAGCTTCCTCACGAAGTCGGCGATCCGGTCGTTCGGATAGGTGAGATCAGAATCGGTCCAGACTACGATCTCCCCGCGCGCGGCGAGGGTTCCGGTCTTCCGCGCTGCTCCTGCGCCGCGGTTCGTACGATGCCGAAGCAGCCGAACCCCGGGATAGTGCGCCGCGATCTCGGCAGTGCGGTCTGAGGAGCCGTCGTCGACGACAATCAGTTCAAAGGGAATCCCGGCCTCGACGAGCCCGCGCTGGATACGCTCGATCTCGAGCCCGATCGACTCTTCCTCGTTGTACGCCGGCAAGACGACGCTGACGAGGGGCTCGGTGGTTTCCTGAGGCGCAGGAGGAGCAACCGCCGCGGTTTCCACGCCCGGAGTATAGCGAGTAGTGCGCCCTGCTGGGAGCGGAACTAGTGGAAAGCTGCCGCCGGCGGCGCTAGGGTGACAGCGATCACGCACAACGGAGCGCCGATGGCCCGCACCCTTGGGCAGGTTCGCTATCCCTATCTCGACTTTCCCGGCGGGCAGATTACGCTTGAAATTCGCGTCTTTTCGACCGGCTATCGCTGTCTCGTCATGATCAATGGCGTGCCGGCGCGGGCGGCGCAGCGGCGCACCCTCGCGGGCGCGCTTCGCTGGGGACTGGATACCGCCGAGTGGCAGGCTGCGCTACTCGGCATTGCCGCGCCGCCGCTTCCGTTCGATCGTGTCTGGAGCGACATCAGCGCGCAGCTCGCCGCGTAGCGCGCCCCGCATCGGTCATCCCTCAGGCGGAAAGGGCCCGACCTCCAGCCGGCGCGGAGCACGGCAGCAGGCAAGAGCGCCGGCCGCGCCGCCCGGGCGCCGGACAGGCACAGCCGGAAGGGTGGAGGCGAACGGCCAGGTGGCAGGGGGCGGTCAGCTTGAGAACGTTGTCCTCGCCGCTGCCGTGGTCGGGCGAGAACCGCCGCACGCGCGCGTCTAGGTCGCGTCTTCCCCACTTGCGGGCCGCGAGCCAACCGACCGCGCCCCCGCCGTTCGTCCTTCCCACATGAGCGGGCTCACGCTCGCCCCACCGTGGATGCCGCCGCCCTTCGGGTCGCCATCGAAGAAAAGGCGACATGCACGGCGGCGAAATGCGCGTTCTGGGGGCGGACGGCGGCGACCAGCGTGCGCGTCGGGCTGGTCGGCGGGCTCGAACCGCAGGCCGCGGGGCGGCCGCCCCGCGGCATCAGCCAAACGGTAAGCAGCAGTCGGGGCACCGTGAGGAACGTTGCCAGCCGATGCGCTGCAGGGGTCGTCCTACTGCGGCCGCGCAGCAGTGCCTACCGCACGCATGCCGAACCGGCGGTTGTTGTTCCGGCGGATCTCCAAGACCGCCTCGTCGGGATGGAGACCATCGCAGTCCGGGAGAGGGGGCCAGCGGAGGCGGCGGTCGGCAAGGGGAGCGCTCTCGGTCGCAAACACGGCGGCGCGCCGAGCGGACGCCGATGCAGTGGGCCTCCGCTCCCCGCTCCATGCGAGACAGCGTGCAACCCTTCGCTTGAGCGGGGCTGAGGCACAGGGGAACGGAGCGCTGCGTACGAACCGGCCGCGACGGCCGCGCTCCTGTCTTCGCCCGGAACAGAGCGCGCTCTTCGCTATCCTGCAGCGAGCGAACCGTCCGCCGAGCGCAAAGCGGCGTCGGCGCACAGTTCGCGCGAGCGCTTGGTGAGGAGAGAGCGCACAACATTCGCGAGGATCGCGCGGCGCGCGACATCAGAGAGGGTGCGCAACTTCGCCTCGTAGTGCCACTCCGGCGACGCCTCTTCCGCAGCGTTCACTTCAGCATCGACAACAAACGGCGGCGCCCCATCGACAACCAAGTCAATCCGGAGGAGAGTGCCGGGCGGCAGCCGGCGTCCGCTGGTGAAGCGAACCATCGAGACCCCGAGCTCAAGCAGCCGGATCTCAAACGGCTCCCCTTCCACCCATTCGCCAAGCAGCAGGATCGAAGCGGTTGCGGGGATCTGGTTCAGGTGGAGGCGGGCCACCCGCTGCGGCCGGCTGGGGAGCAATTCGTTCACCAGCAACGCCAGTTCATCCTCCGCTTCGGGGGAGATCTCCTCAAACCGACAGCGGTAGATCGCGGCGGCGGTACCCGCATCGACGGCCGCAATCACGACCGCCGCCACCGGGATGCGGCGGTCCTCCCAGGTCAGTTCGAGGCGGCAGCGATCGCCGGAGACCAGCGCTAGCTCGGTTTCAAACCGGATCCCCCGGACACTGAGATCGAGCACCCGCCCGGCGCCCGCCGCCCCATCTTGACGATAAATCCGCAGCTGAACAGGGGGGAGAGTCACCCGCGGCCAGCGGCGCCGCTCATGCAGGCGCGCGTCGGTCATCGGCCGGACGAGCGCTGCATGAGGACCGATCAGGCGAACCACCTTCGCGTGGACGACAAACGGCCCCTGGTCGGTGGGAAAGATCAGCCGAACAACGTGGCAGGGGTCGGGGAGGTGCGCCCCCCACTGCCGGACAAGGATCAGCCCTTCGTGGACGATGTCTTGAAGCGCCGTCTCGGCGCTCAGCTCGCGACCGCTCGCTGGGTCTTGCCAGCGGGCGCGCACAAGAGCAGCGCGTTGGTCGGATGATGCAAGAGACGTGACGGAAGCGCTTCGCTGCTCGACCACCACCTGTTGCCTCCTTGTTTTCCATATCGGTCTTGCCGGCGCGGTTCTGAAGCGCCCCGAACCGCCGAGCGGCGGCGTGCCCGCGGCAGCACCCCGCCGGTCGCGCAGACGATCTATCCTTGCAGTAGCACCCGGCAGTGAGAGGAGTTCCATGGTTTCGACTGCGCGTGTCCGCCGCCTCGCCGAGATCCCCGACAAGCCCGCCTTCGACTCGCGCTTGTTCATCGACGGGCAGTACGTCGAGTCGGTGGCCGGAAAGACGTTTCCGACAGTCTATCCCCCCACAAACGAGGTCCTTGCTGAGGTGTTCGAAGCGGCACCCGAGGATGTCGAGCGTGCGATCAAGGCTGCCCGCCGCGAGTTTGACGAAGGGGTTTGGCCCCGGCTCTCGACCGCCGACCGGGCAAAGGTGCTCCTTCGGCTCGCAGACTTGATCGAGCAGCACAAAGACGAACTAGTGCGCCTGAACACCCTGGACAACGGCAAGACGCTCCGCGAGAGCGAGATCGACATCGCGATGGGAGCGAACCTCTTCCGAACGATGGCCTACGCTGCGGAGCAGGAGCTTCGCGGCGAGACTGCCCCGTACGATCCGAACCTCGTCCGCTTCTCCCTCCGGGAGCCGGTCGGGGTCGTCGCGGGGGTGATCGCCTTCAACGCGCCGATGGTGTTCGCCGCGGGGAAAGCGGCCCCAGCGTTGGCAGCGGGAAATACGATTGTCCTCAAGCCGTCGCCCTATTCGTCGCTGATCTCGCTCCGGCTCGCCGAGCTTGGGATCGAGGCGGGGTTGCCCCCCGGCGTGCTGTCGACGGTCACCGGTGGCACCGCCACCGCTGTCGCCCTTGCCGGGCATCGCGATGTCGACATGATCACCCTGGTCGGCTCTGTCGCCGCGGGCGAAAACATGATGCGCCTTGCCGCGAACGGCATCAAGAAGACGCTGTTCGAGCTCGGCGGGAAATCGGCCAACATCATCTTCGACGATGCCGACCTTGATCTGGCGATCGACGGCGCCCTGACCGGCATCTTCCGCAACTGCGGCCAGCGGTGCTTCTCGGGCTCGCGCTTGCTGGTGCAGAAGACGATCTACGACTATGTCGTCGCGGAAGTGGCAGCGCGCGCGAAGCGGCTGCGCATCGGCGACCCCTTCGACGAGCGCACCCAGCTCGGATCGCTTATCTCGCGCGACCAGCTTCGGCGCGTCCAGAGCTATGTCGAGAGTGCTCTTGCAGACGGCGCGGAGATTGTCACCGGGGGACGCCAGCCAGAAGGGCTCGAAGAAGGGAACTTTTACGAGCCGACCGTTCTCGCAAACGTCCGCAATGACATGAAGGTGGCGCGCGAGGAGATCTTCGGCCCCGTGCTCTGCACAATCCCGTTCGAGGATGAAGAGGAGGCCATCCGTATCGCCAACGATAGCGACTACGGCCTCGCCGGCGGGCTCTGGACCCGCGACCTGAACCGCGCCCACCGGGTCATCCGCGCGCTCCGAACCGGGCTGATCTGGGTGAACACCTATGCGGCCGGCGGCGGTATCCCGACAGGAGCGTACAAGCGGAGCGGCGTCGGCGAAGAAGGCATTCTCGCCTACACCGAAGTCAAGGGCGTCATCATGGATATCACGGGGGCGACCGCTGCCTTCTATCGCGAGCGCTGATCGCGCGGACCGGCCGAGCGGCCGGCGGCAGAGGGCGCCTCACTCGCCGCACGCGAGGGACTGCCCGTCCGTGGGCCGCTCTGCGGCGGGGCAACGCGAAGGCGTCATCGAGCCCGATGGACCGCCCGTCCGTGAGCCGCTCGCCTCGCCCACCCAGCGCCGCAGCGCTCCACGCCGAAGGTGTGCCAAAATCATCTATAGTTTGCGGCGCCGGCCATAGAAGAGCATGGTCATGCGGCGCGAGGGATGATCGTGGGACAAGCGAAGAGGTATCTCCGACCGGCGACGATCGCCGAGGCGGTGCAGGCGCTGAAAGAGGCGAACGGCCTCGGGCGACCGTTGGCGGGGGGCACAGATATCATCGTCGATGTGCGCGAAGGACGCCGCGTCGTCGATGTCCTGGTCGACGTGAAGGCGATCCCCGAACTGACGATGGTCGACTTCGACCCGGCGCGGGGGCTGCGCATTGGGGCGGCGGTGCCATGCTTCCGCCTCTCCGAAGACGCGATGCTGCGGCGCGCCTATCCGGGGCTGATTGACGCCGCCTCCCTGATCGGCGGCATCCAGATCCAGAACCGCGCCACCTTGGGCGGAAACCTGTGCACCTCCTCGCCCGCGGCTGACTCGGCCCCCATCCTGCTCGCGCTCGGCGCGACGTGCGTCATTGCCGGGCCGGACGGCGAGCGCCGCGTGCCGCTCGACCGTTTCTTCGTCGGCCCACGGCGCAACATCCTCGGCGAGAGCGACCTTCTCATCGCTCTCGAACTGCCCCCGCCGCTGCCGGGCGCCGGCTCGGCCTACCTCCGCTTCATCCCGCGGAACGAGATGGATATCGCCGTGGTGGGTGCTGGCGTCTGGCTCCGCGTAGAAGGCGAGACAATCGTCGACGCACGCGTCGGGATCGGCGCCGTCGCCCCGACACCGCTGCTTGTCGACGCCGCAAGCCGAGCGCTGATCGGCCGCCCCGCAACCCGAGAGACCTTCGAAGCAGCCGCAGCCGAAGCGCGCGCAGCCGCCTCGCCGATTACCGATATGCGCGGGTCTGCGCACCAGCGCCGTCACCTCATCGGCGTCATGACCCGGCGAGCAATCGAGCGCGCGGTCGAGCGCGCGCGAGAGGATCAGCGATGACCAAACGCGTTCATATCCAAGCGCGCATTAACGGCCAGGAGGTTGATTTTCTCTGCGAGCCTGGCCAGAGCCTCCTCGAGGTGCTGCGCGATGAGCTCCGCCTCACAGGCGCCAAGGAGGGGTGCAATAACGGCAACTGCGGCGCATGCACAGTGATACTTGATGGACGGATCGTCGACGCGTGCCTTGTCCTCGCGCCGGAGATCGACGGCCACGACGTCGTCACGATCGAGGGGATCGCTGAAGGGGAGCGGCTGCACCCGCTCCAGCAGCAGTTCCTCGAACAGGCTGCTCTCCAGTGCGGGATCTGCACGCCGGGACTGATCGTTGCAGCGAAAGCCCTGCTCGACCGCACTCCCGACCCGAGTGAGGAGGAGATCCGGTTCTGGCTGGCAGGCAACCTCTGCCGCTGTACCGGCTACGACAAAATCATCCGCGCCGTTCAGGCTGCGGCGCGGCAGATGGAGGCGCGTATCTAATGGTTGTCACGTCTCAGCCGCCTGCCGTGAAGCCCCATAAAGTGATCGGGACCCGCCCGGTCCGCCCCGATGGGGTCGACAAAGTGACCGGGCGAGCCCTCTACGGCGCCGACATCTCGCTTCCGGGGATGCTGGTCGGCAAGATCCTGCGCAGCCCCTATGCGCACGCCCGCATTCGGAAGATCGATACCTCTGCCGCAGAGCAGCTGCCGGGCGTTCGCGCCGTGATGACCGCCGCCGACCTTCCGGACCCTGAGAAGGGGATGGCCGATGTCGGCGAGGCGACCGCCAGCTTCCACGACCTGACCCGCAACGTGATGGCGCGCGAGAAAGCGCTCTATCACGGCCACGCCGTCGCCGCAGTCGCCGCCACGAGCGCCGCGATCGCCGAGCAGGCGCTTGCGCTGATCAAGGTGGACTACGAGCCGCTTCCGCCGGTTCTGTCGTTAGCAGAGGCGATGCGGGAGGATGCTCCCCTCCTCCATGAACACCTGCGGACGAACGACCTCGGCACCCTCTCCGACAAGCCGAGTAACATTGCTTCCCATGCCCGCTTCCTGAAGGGCGACCCGGCAGCCGGCTTCGCGGAGGCCGAGGTGATCGTCGAGCGAACGTACACCACGACGATGGTGCATCAGGGCTATATCGAGCCGCACGCGACGGTCGCTCACTGGAACGCCGACGGGAAGCTCACAATCTGGACGACCACGCAGGCTCCCTTCGCCATTCGCGACAATGTCGCCGTCCTGCTAGGGGTCCCGGTCTCGCGGATCCGGGTCATCCCGACTGAAATCGGCGGCGGGTTCGGCGGCAAGCTTCCGCCCTATCTGGAGCCGGTCGCCGCTGTGCTTTCCCGGAAGAGCGGGGCACCCGTGAAGATGACGATGAGCCGCGCGGAAGAGCTTCAAGCGAGCGGTCCGACGAGCGGCTCGCGAACGCACGTCAAGATCGGCGCCAAGCGCGATGGGACGATTGTCGCCGCCGAGGCAACCCTCGCCTACGAAGCGGGGGCGTTCCCCGGCTCAAGCGTCCGCTTCGGCGCGCTCTGCATGTTCGCGCCCTACGACATCCCGAACATCCAGCTCGATTGCTACGACGTCGTCGTCAACAAACCGAAGGTTGCCGCCTATCGCGCGCCCGGCTCGCCGGCCGCGATGTTCGCGGGAGAGTCCGCGCTTGACGAGCTGGCAGAAAAGCTGGGCATGGACCCGATCGAACTGCGGCTGAAAAACGCCGCCAAGGTCGGCACGCGGATGGCAAACGGCATCCCCTTCCAGTATCCGGTTGGGATTGTCAAGCTCCTTGAGGCGATCCGCGACAGCGATCACTGGCGCGCTCCTCTCCCTCCGTCGAGCGAAACGCGCAAAGTCGGGCGCGGCCTTGCGATGGGCTTCTGGCCGAACGCGCCGCTCAAATCCAGTTGCTTTGCGACCGTCAACCCGGATGGGAGCGTGACGCTGGTCGAGGGCAATCCCGACATCGGCGGAACGCGCGCCTCGCTCGCGATGCAGCTCGCTGAGACGCTGGGCATTCCCTACGAGAAAGTGATCCCACAAGTCGCAGATACCGACACCGTCGGCTACAACGACGCAACCGGCGGCAGCCGCACCACGTTCACCGGCGGGATCGCCGTCTATGAACTGGGGCAAGACATCAAGCGGCAGCTAATCGAGCGGGCGCGTCTCCTCTGGCAGCTTTCGCCGGAGGACGAGGTCGTCTATGAAGACGGCATCATTCGGGGGCCAAACGAGGGCCAGCGCTTCACCTTCGACCAGCTGGCAGCGCAGATCTTCAAGACCGGCGGCCCCGTCGTCGGCCGGGCTTCCGTCTCGCCCAAGCACGTCGGCTTTGCCTTCGCCTGCCATGTCGTCGACGTCGCCGTCGACATCGAAACGGGTAAGGTCGATATCCTGCGCTACACGGCAGCGCAAGATGTCGGCAAGGCAGTCCATCCCTCGTATGTCGAAGGGCAGATCCAAGGCGGCGTCGCACAGGGGATCGGCTGGGCGCTCAATGAGGAGTATTACTACGACCAAGAAGGGCGGCTCGCGAACGCCAGCCTCCTCGATTACCGGATGCCGACCGCGCTCGACCTTCCCTTGATCGAGACGATCCTGATCGAGGAGCCGCACCCGCCGCATCCTTTCGGCGTGCGCGGGGTAGGTGAGGCGCCGATCGTCCCGCCCTTGGCCGCGGTCGCCAACGCTGTCAGCCACGCGCTTGGCCACCGCTTCGCGGACCTGCCGATCTCCCCGCGCCGGATTGTGGAAACCCTCTATCCGTAAGGCGCCTCGTGGCGATCGTCTGGATCCCGGCCCACCTTCTTGAGCTGTGCGGCGGCCGCCGCCAGATTGCGGCGGCGGGCCGCACTGTCGGCGAGGTTCTGGCAGCGCTTGAGCGCGAGTGTCCTGGAGTCCAGGAGCGGCTCGCCCCGGGCGGCGCTCTCGCACCTGACCTTGCAGTCTCTGTCGATGGCGCCGTCAGCACCCTCGGCCTGCTCGAGCCAGTCACGCCCGAAAGCGAAGTCTTTTTCGTCCCCGCGCTCCAGGGCGGGGCTGCCTAGCGCCGCTGGTAAAGCGTAAGGACGAGCCCCGCCTCAGGCGAGAGGCCGAGGAGGCGGGTTTTCAGCGCCGCCATCACCGGGTCCGGCTCCGCATAGCGGCGGGTTTCTACGGCCCAATACTGGGCGGCCAGCCACGCGTCGAGGCGCGCCTGCCAGGGTCTGCCTCCGCCGGTGGGCGCGTCGACATGCCAGAGCCGGGGCGGGGGACGCTCGGCGAACAGTGCTTCGCGCGCCGCCTCATCGGCGCAGTCGATCACCGCAAGGGGAGCGGTCAGCCGAGCAGCGTGGCGGGCCATCATCGTCTCCGGCTCCGCCAGAATGACATCCCCTTCCTCGGCCCGCGCCTCGATGAAGCGGAGCGCGGGGTCGAGCGGGAGAAAGAAGTCGGGCTGGGCGATAGTGCGGGCGTGGAAATAACTTCCCAGACTGAAGGCCGCGATCGCGACGAGGCCGGTATAGGCCAGCCGCCGCACGCTCGCCGACAGCGCGACCATGCCGGCAGCGAGGGTGAGCCCGAAGGGCGGCCATGCATAGCCGACGACTGCGCTGATACTTGGCGCTTCTGCTCGCGGGAGCACGAGGGCGGTCACTGCCGCCGTCCAAAGCACGGGCAACAGCCAGAAGATGAGGACGAACTGACGGCCCGACTTGGAAAGCCGCCGCAGGCCGACGACCGCCAGCCAGCTGACCAGCACAAGCCCCGCAAGCCCGACCGGCTGTCCGGCAGCCAATGTTTCGCCGAGGGCGAACGCCGCCATCGGCGCGATCAGCTTATATGCGAGCGCGGCGGCTTCCGCGGCGAGGTCGCTCGACTGATCCGGAGCGAGGACGAAGGCAGGAGCACGCCACCAGAGCACGGCGCCAAGCGCTGCGAGTGCCGCGCCGCCGAGCCACAGGCGCCACGCGCGGCGGCTTGGGCGCCGCACCCAGAGAAACGCTCCTTGCGCCAGCGCCACCACGGCGAAGGCCCAACTCGTCCAGCTGAGCAGGAGCATCGCGCCGGTAAAGCCGACCACGTAGCGGGCCCGGCCTGTGGGCAGAAAGAGGTAGAACCAGATTGCCAGCATCGCGAGGAGCGTCGTGAGGGCGAGAGGCGTCGCCGTCCGGTCGTAGAAGATGAGGTAGGGCGACGTGGCGGCGAGCCAGACCGCCCAGCGGGCGAGCGCTGGCCCGCCAAGCCGACGGGCTACCGGCGCACAGAGGGCGACGACGACAACTCCTGCCGCCGCTGAGAGCCAGCGGAGCGACAGTTCGCTCAGGCCCGCGACGGCAGCAAAACCAGCGGCTGCGAAGACGCTCAACGACGAGCCGGACGCGAGGGCAGGGATCCCCTCGCTCGCCGCCGCCCACGTCGCCGCTTCCGCAGGAGCAAGCGGCGCGCTGCCAAGGGCGACGAGACGAAGCGCAGCGGCGACAAAGAGCGCGCCGAAGAGCGAGAGGTCAGGAAGGCGAAACGAGGGGGCTGGCGACTGACCGCGGGGAGCAGTCGCCAGCGAGCGCGGCGGCGCGACCTCGTGGAGGCGCATTAGCACTCAGACTGGAACAGCGCATCATGCCGCTTGCGGCCGTCGGGCCGACGGAGCTTCGCCTTCATCAACGTCTCCTCTAAGTGTAGGCGATGCCTGCGAGGCTCTCAGTTGCTGCTGTCGGTTACAATGGGGCAGGATGCGCATTGCCACGATCAGCTATCACGGCAGCCCGCTTGCTCCCCCTGGCGTTCCCTCGACTGGCGGCATGCAGGTGTACGTTCGCGAGTTGTCGCGGGCGCTTGCGGCGCAGGGGCATCAGGTGGATGTTTTCACCCGCAAGAGCGACCCGACTGAGCCGGCCGTTGTCGTCGATCGGCCGGGGTTCCGGGTCATCAACCTGATTGCGGGGCCTCTCGCGCCAGTCGCAAAAAGCGAGCTGCCGTTATATCTGTGCTCGTTCGCGCGCGAGGTCCTCCGCTTCGCTGAAGCGGAAGGGCAGTCGTACGATCTGATTCACAGCCACTACTGGCTCTCAGGCCGTGTTGGCCGCGCGCTCCGTTCGCGCTGGAACGTGCCGCACGTGACGATGTTTCACACGCTTGCGGAGGTGAAGAACCGAGCGCGGATCGGCGAGCGCGAGCCGGACGAGCGGATCAGCTCGGAGCGGCTGCTGATCAGCGACGTCGATCAGATCATCGTCGCGAGCGCGCATGAGCGTCTGCAGCTGCTGCGCTTCTACGAAGCCGTTGAGGAACAGATTTCGGTCGTCCCCTGCGGGGTCGACCTTGATCATTTCCGCCCACTCCCTAAGGAGAGCGCGCGGGCTGCAGTCGGCGCTCGAGGCAGATACGTCGTGCTGTTCGTTGGCCGGATCGAGCCGCTCAAGGGGATCGACATCCTCATTCGTGCCGCAGCGGAGCTGGAAGAGCGCGACGATGTTGAGGTGATCATCGCCGGCGGCGGGTCCGATGGACACCGCGACGAACTTCGTCGCCTTCGCGCTCTCGCCGCCGAGTGCGGCATCGGCGACCAGGTCCGCTTCATCGGACCGCAGCCGCAAGACCGTCTCGTTCTCTGGTACAACGCAGCAGATATCACGGTCGTCCCGTCCTACTACGAGAGCTTCGGGCTCGTCGCCGTCGAGTCAATGGCGTGCGGCACCCCGGTCATCGCCTCGCGGGTGGGCGGGCTGACATCAACCGTGCGAGATGGAGAGACCGGCTATCTGATCCCGTGGCGGTGCCCGGAAGCGTTCCTGGAGCGAATGGAACTGCTCCTCGGCAACGAAACACTGCGCCGCCACTTTGGCGAGGCGGCGCGCCGCAGCGTGGAGCGGTTTCGCTGGTCAGCCATCGCGGAGCAGATTGCTGCGGTCTATCGCGCGGTGGTCGCCCCCGTCGTCACTCGGGCAGCCGGGAGATGACACGGGTCGTCCTCTTCGATGTCGATAATACGCTCTTCGATACCGAGCAGTTCCGCTCCGCGCTCACGGCGGCGATTGTCGACACGGTCGGTCCCGCCGGTGCCGCCGCATTCTGGCGCGCCTATGAGGAAGTGCGCGCCGACGTCGGAGCGGCAGATCTTCAGGCAGCGCTCTCTCGCCTCGCTGAGGAACTGCCCAGCGCCGAGAGCGCCGTCACTGCTGCCATCGCGACTATTCGCTTCGAGGACTATGTGCTGCCCGGCGCGGCAGCGGCGCTGGCGGCGGCGGCCGCGATCGGTCTGCCCGTCATCGTGAGCGACGGCGACCCAGTGTTTCAGCGCCTCAAGATCGAACGGTCAGGGCTCGCGGCGGCGGTGGGCGGACGGGTGCGCATCTACCGGCAGAAAGAGGCCCACATCGCTGAGGTCGTCGCCGCCTTCCCCGCCTCGCGCTACTGGATGGTCGACGATAAGCGCCACATCCTGAGCGCGTATAAGCGGGAGGTAGGTCCGCGCCTTCTGACGATTCACGTTGCCTATGGCAGGCACGCCCAGACCGCCCCGCGGCCTGAGGAGATCGCTCCCGACTTCACGGTGCCTTCCATCCGCGACGTCGCGGCGCTTCTCGCGTGATGTCCTCTCCCGCCGAAGAGAGGGGGCGACCGCGTTCCGCCGCGCTCTTGCCCCCAGAAGCTCGCCGGGACACCAGCCGCCTTCGCAGACAGCGTCCCCCTCCCTGCCCAGTCAGCGAGAGCAGGGGGATTTGAGCGCTTCCTGCGGCCAGCAATGAAGCTTGGCGTCCGGAGACAACCGCGCGCGGAGAGCAGTGTGCCCCGCCGCTCTTGCAGCGCGCCAACATGCCGGAGTCGGAGCGCAGATGCGCGGCAACGCCCTGCCGCTGCGGGCGGGCGCGGAGCGGGCTTGAGGCGGTCCGCTCCCGCCTGAGGGGTCCTTCGCCGCGCCGCTCTCGAGGCGCCCGCGGTCAGCGGAGCGCGTCTCCGGTGAGGCGCGGGCGCTCGGCGGCGCATGCGCTGCCCCGTGGGAGCGCAACGGGAGTTCCCGTTGACGGCTGCCGCCGCCGCTCCTATCATCCTGCGGCAGAGCAGGCTATGACCCAGCGACATCCCCGCGTCTCGATCGTCATCCCGGTGTACAACGAAGAGGAGAGCCTCGCGATCCTGCACCGGGAGGTTGCTGAGGCTGTCGCCGGCTACCCGCACGAGATCATCTTCGTGGACGACGGCAGCACCGACGGCAGCTGGCGCGTCCTTCTCCAGCTCGCCGAGACCGACCCAACTGTCCGCCTTGTCCGCTTTGGACGCAACTTCGGCAAGTCCGCCGCGCTCGCCGCGGGGTTTCATGAAAGCCGGGGCGATATCGTCATCACCCTCGACGCCGACCTTCAGGACGACCCACGGCATATCCCCGAGTTTATCGCCGCTATCGAGCGGGGATGCGACCTCGTCTCCGGCTGGAAGGTTGTCCGCCGCGACCCGATCACCAAAACGCTGCCCTCGCGGGTGTTCAACGCCATCGCAGTGCTGGCGACAGGGGTGCAGCCGCGGCCCCACGACTTCAACTGCGGGTTCAAAGCCTACCGGCGCGAACTGGTCGCCCGGCTCGACCTCTACGGCGAGCTGCACCGCTTCATCCCTGCCCTCGCTTACTGGAAAGGCTTCCGTATCGGCGAGCTGCCGGTGAACCACCGCCCGCGGCAGTATGGCCGCTCCAAGTTTGGGGCGCGCCGCTTCCTCTCCGGCCTGCTCGATTTGATCACCGTCCTGTTCCTCACTCGCTTCAATCGGAAGCCGATGCACCTTTTCGGCTCGATCGGCCTCATCGGCTTCGCCTGCGGCCTCGCCATCAACGGCTATCTCACCGGCCTCAAGCTGCTCGCAGGCCAGTCGATCGGAGAGCGCCCCCTGCTTCTGCTTGGCGTGCTGCTGATGGTGATGGGGCTGCAATTCTTCGGCATCGGCCTCCTCGCGGACCTCGCGAACCGCGACCGCCCGGGACCGGTTCACGATCACCGGTACGAAGTTGTTTGGCCGGCGCGCCCACGCCGGCGCGTCGGCGCCGCGCCACCCCGCGCCCATCGAGCAGTGCCGCGAACGTGAACGCCTCTCCTGCGCGTGCTTCTCGCCGCAATCTGCGGAAGCACACAAGCGGCAACCCGCTCCAGCAGTGGCTGCTCCGCAGATTCCACGCCGCCGTCGCTGACCTTATCGCGGAAGCCCTTCCGCAGGGCGGCTCCGTCCTCGACGTCGGCTGCGGGGAAGGGTTCGTCGCCGCCTACCTCACTGCGCGCTTGGAGCAGCTGTGGCTTGTGGGGCTCGATGCCAGCGCCGCCGCCCTGCGCTACGCGAACGACCAAACGCAGCTCCGACGCTTCCTGCAGGGAGATGCGGCCGCGCTTCCCGTCGCCGACCGATCTGTCGACCTCGTCATCGCGCTCGAGGTTCTCGAGCACCTGCCCTCGCCGGAATGGGCCCTTTGCGAACTGCGGCGTGTCAGCCGCGGCCCGGTCATCGTCAGCACGCCGAACCAGCCCTTCTTCGCGGGTGCAAATCTCGCCCGACTGAAAAACCTCCGCACATGGGGCGACGACCCCGAGCATCTTCACTGGTGGACCGCGGGCGCCTTTGCCCGGCTCGTGGACGCCTACCTGCAGGTCGAGCGGGTGGTCCTGCGCTTTCCGTGGACGATCGTCTTGGCGCGCCATGCCTGAAGCGATCGGACAGCTCGGCTGGCGCCGCAGCCGCGGTCTCGCGCGCCGTCCGGGCCCGCGGGCAGTGCCCCGCGCGCTGTTCGCCCTCTCGCACACCCGCCTCGTTCAGCGGCTGACGTACCTCCTGATCGCCATCTACGCCTTTACCTTCGCTCACCTGTCGGTGCTGCAGCACCAAAGCCACAACACCCACGCGTTCGACCTCGGCAACATGGACCAGGCGGTCTGGAATACGGCGAACGGCCGCCCCTTTGAATTCACAAACTGGGAAGGCGGTCGGACACGGCTCGCGGCCCATGTCGAGCCGATCCTGATCCCCATCGCTCAGCTGTACCGGCTCTTCAGCGGGCCAGAGACGCTGCTCGTCCTCCAAGCGATCGTCATCTCGCTGGGCGCACTGCCCGCTTTCTGGCTGGCACGCGACAAGCTGCGCAACGACTTCGCCGCGATCAGCTTCGCCTCGGCCTACCTCCTTGCTCCCGAGCTCGAAGCCGCCAATCTGAGCGACTTCCACCCCGTTGCTCTTGCCAGCTCGTTTCTCCTGTTCGCCTTCTGGTTCCTCCACCGTGAGCGCTACCTCCTCTTTCTCACCTTTGCCACGCTCGCGATGATGACCAAGGAGCAAGTCCCGATCAGCGTTGCCCTGCTGGGACTGTACATCGTCGTTGTCAAGCGTCGGCCGTGGGTCGGCTGGCCGGTGGTCGGCTTCGCGGCGCTCTGGTTCCTCCTCGCCTTCTTTGTCATCCTCCCGGCGAACAATCCGCAACGGGTCTCGCCGTATCTCAGCCGCTACGACCAGCTAGGGTCCAGTCCGATCGAAGTGATCGCGACGCTGATCACGGACCCTGGCCGCGCTTTTCCGGCCGAGTCGCTGCCGGACAAACTGCTGTACATTCGCCAGCTGTTCGCGCCCGTCGCCTTCCTCGCGTGGTTCTCTCCTTTGACGCTCATGCCCGCGCTTCCTGATCTCGCTATTAATCTCCTGAGCTCCTTTGAGCCGATGTATAGCGGCGGCTCGCATTACTCGGCGGTCATCGTCCCGTTCATCATCATCGCGAGCATCGACGGACTGGCCTTGTTCGCTCGCCTGCTCGCTCGCCTCTCGGTGCTCATGGTTCAGCCGTTCATCTACACCGTCTCGGGGTCGGTGCTCGTGCTCTCAGTGTTCGCCTACTATCACACCGTCGTGCTGCCGCTGACGGACAACTTTCCCCAAGTGACCGACCACCACCGCCTCTTCAACCGCATCAAGGAGCTCATTCCGCCAGACGCTGCCGTCTCGGCGAGCACAACGCTCAATCCCCATCTCAGCCAGCGGCGGCGCCTCTACCTCTTCCCCGATGTTGCCGACGCCGACTATGTAGTCGTCGACGTTACCGCCTCTCCGCACCCCTTGGACTACGCGGCGTTTCACTGGCGCGTGACCGGGCTGCTGAACGGCGGGGAATGGGGGTGGATCGAGGCCCGCGACGGCTACCTCGTCATCAAACGCGGCGAGCCGAACCGGCCGCTTCCGCCGGAGTTCTTCACCTTTGCGCGGCCGGAGAGAGCGCCCCGCATTGAGCGGCCGTTTCTCGCCACGTTCGGCGACGTCGTCCAGTTCCTCGGCTTTTCCCTCTCCCCCGGGGAGGTGCTTCACCAGCGGGATGGGGGAGCGCGGCTGCAGCTGTTCTTCCGCCCGACCGGCCGGATCCCGCGCGACTACCTCGTCGGGGTGACGGCGTTCGCCAACGAGCATCAAGTGAGCGCGGGATATTGGTGGCCCGCTACCTTGTGGTATCCCATGACCCGCTGGGGCGACGAGATCGTGATGGTGGAGGTCCCGCGTGTCGCCCTGGCGCGCCAGCCGTGGGTCGATGTCTACCTCAGCCTGCACGAGCCGCTCGAACACAACCGCCCCGGCGCGCGGCTTCCCGTTCGGCTGCACTCCGGCGGCCGCCAAGATCTCAGCGACGGCGAGCGGCTCTGGCTGGTGCGCCTGCGCGGCGAATACTGGTAGCGTCCGGTTAGTCGCGAAACGCTTCCAGATCGGCGTCGCGGCCGGCCACCACGAGAATGGTGTCGGCAGCGAGGCGAACGTCTCGCCGCGGATGCAGTTGGACCTCATTGCCGCGAACCAGGGCGATAAGCGTCAGCTTATAGCGCTCGCTGAGCGCGAGTTCGTCCACGGTCCTGCCAGTCAGAGACGGGGGAAGGCGCAGAACTGCGATCCCATAGCCGGGCCCGAGGTCGAGATAGTCGAGGACGGTGCGCGCCATCAGGGTGTGGGCCACCCGAACCCCGGTTTCGACTTCGGGAAACACCACTCGATCGGCGCCCACCCGCTCGAGGATCTTAGCGTGCTGGGCCGTGACGGCTTTCGCGATGATGTAGCGGCAGCCGCACTCGCGCAGATTGAGCGTGGTGAGGATGCTCGCCTGGAGGTTCGAGCCGATCGCGACGACGGCGGTGTCAAAGTCGGTCACGCCCAGCTGCCGCAGCACATCCGGGTCCGTTGCGTCGGCGGTGACGGCGTGGCTCACTTCATCCGCCACATTTTGCACAAGATGCGGGTCGATATCGACTGCCAAGACCTCGTCCCCCATCCGGTAGAGCGTCCGCGCTACCGCCGAACCAAAGCGCCCCAAGCCGACGACAAGCACCTGTTTTTTCACGCTTCCCCTACCCGACCCGGATCAGCTCTTCTGCTGGCCGGACCCGCATCGGCCGGACGCGCCCGGCCAGCAGCACTGCAAGGGTCAAGGGACCGAGGCGGCCGACCAACATCGTCCCGATCACGATAAGCGTTCCCGGCGTCGAGAGCGAGGGCGTGATGCCAATCGTCTGGCCGACGCTGCCAAACGCCGAGACCGTCTCGAAGAGTACCGCGAGAAAGGCAGCGCCCTCCACTAAGGCCAGAGCGAACGTCGCCGTAAAGACGAAGGCGACGCTCAACAGCGCGATCGAGAGCGCCCGAAACACCAACACGGTCGGCACGGTCCGTTCAAAGGCAATGACCTCCGTTGCCCCGCGCGCAGCAGCAAGGATGGCGAGGAAAACGAGGCTGAAGGTATTGATCCGGATCCCTCCGGCCGTCGACGCTGACGCCCCGCCAATGAACATCAGCGCAACTGAGAAGAATTGGGAGTCGGCCGTGAGCGCGGCGGTATCCAGCGCGCTAAACCCGGCGCTGCGCACCGTCACCGACTGGAAGAACGCGTTCAGGAGCTTCTCCGGCCAAGCGAGCGGTGCGAGCGTCGCCGGGTTGCGCCATTCGGCAAACAGGAACGTCACTGTCCCAACAAGCCAGAGAAGAACTGCGGTCACCAGCACGATTTTGCTGTCGACACTGAGACGACGAAAGCGCCGTCGCGTCGCCATCTCCTCGAGGGTGGTATAGCTGATCCCGCCCAGCATGATCAGCAGGGCGAGCGGAAGCAGAACGGCCGGATTGGTGGAATACGAGGTAAAACTCCGAAAATCTCCCATGAGGTCAAAGCCGGCATTGTTAAACGCCGAGACGGCGTGAAACACCGCTAGCCAGATCGCTTCGCCAAGCGGCCGCTCGGCAGCAAAGCTGGCGAGAAGGACAGCTGCGCCTGCCGCCTCGATCAGCAGCATGGTCACCGCGATATTTCTTGCCAGCTGAGTGGCTTCGCCGAGGCCAACGGCACCGACAGCCTCGCGCACCACCAGCCGTTCCTGCAAAGTCAGCCGCCGGCCGAGGAGGAGGAAGGCAAGAGAGGCGCCTGTCATAAAGCCGAGCCCCCCCAGCTGGATGAGCAGCAAGATCACCGCCTGCCCAAAGGGGCTCCACGCGGTGGCGGTGTCGACAAGCACGAGGCCAGTCAGACAGACCGCTGAGGTTGCAGTGAACAGGGCGATCAGCGGCGACGACCACTCTCCTGCCGCCGACGCGATCGGCAGGCTGAGCAGCAGCGTCCCGACGATGATGGCGGCAAGAAAGGTGGCGGCGAGCAGCGCGGCGGGAGGGGGCGGCCGGCGGCGGCGACGGAGCGGCGCGACCACCACCCGCTCAGGGCGATGAACAACGCGGCGGACGAAGACATCCCCCGGGCGCCGTGGCGGCCGAGGGCGAGGAACTTCCTGCGCCATTGTCGGTAGTGTAGGCGCGTCCGGACGATCGTGCGCGACGTTCGGCTTACGCGGCGACGGAGCGCCCAGCCATTCCCTCTCCCGTCGCGCTTCGGCCGCGCTATTTCCCGCTCTGCTAGACTGACGGTTATCCACGGAAGGATCGTCCACTGATGTCGCTTCCTCGTTCGCTCTCGCCGACCCTCGCGCCTTCCGAAACGGCGGCACCGCGGCGGTGGCTGGTTCTCAGCACGACAGTGCTCGGCCACGCGATCAAACACTTCTTCGCCGCCGGGCTGTTCGTCATCATCCCTGAACTGAAAGCCGGGCTTGACCTCTCGAACGCGCAGGTCGGAGCGCTGTCGACCGCCCGCAACTTGGCTGGCGGGCTAGCTAATCTCCCAGCCGGGTTCATTGCCGACCGCTGGCCTGAGCGCCGCGCCGAAACCCTCGGCGTCTCCCTCGCCGCGATCGGCGTTTTCGCTTTTCTGCTCGGCCGCAGCGACACCTACCTCGCCGCGGTCGCGAACGCAGCGTTCCTCGCCGCTGCGATCTCGTTCTGGCATCCTGCCGCGATTGGCGCGATCTCCTCGCTGTTCGCGCGGCAGCGCGGCCTCGCCATCGCCCTCCACGGCACGGGAGGAAGCATCGGCGAGGCACTCGGTCCCCTCATCACCGGCCTGCTCCTTGCTGCCTTCTCCTGGGCGGTGCTCCTCCAAGCCAGTCTTCTTCCCGCAGCGCTGTTCGGGCTCCTGATCTGGCTCCTGCTCCGAACAGCGCCGGGAACGGCAGTCTCGCCTTTCGGTCTCCGGCGCTACCTTGCCGGCGTCGGGCAGCTGGTGGCTGATCGGCGGCTGATGCTGGTCTTGCTTTTCGCGGGCGGCTTTGCGGGCGGGCAGAGCGTCGTCCAGACCTTTCTTCCGGTCTACCTGCGCGAAAGCGTCGGGGTCTCGCCTGCGACCATCGGGGTGTACCTTGCGCTTGCCCAAGTCGTCGGGATCGGCTCCCAGCCGCTGATGGGCTGGTTCTCCGACCGATGGGGTCGCAAGGTCGTGCTCGTCCCCGCGCTCATGGTTCTGGGCGCGGCCTACAGCGCGCTTGCCGTTGTCTCTCCCGGCGTCTCCTTCCTTCTCGTCATCGCGCTGATGGGTGCCTTCATGTATTCCCTCATGGCGATCTTTCTGGCGTCCGCAATCGACCTCGTTCAGGGGAGCGTCCAAGCCACCACTGTCGCCCTCGTCTTCGGCATCGCGACCGCAGTCGCTGGCATCGCCCCCGGCATCGCGGGCGTGCTGGCCGACCTTGCAGGCCCAATCGCGCCGTTCCTTTTCGCGGGAGGATTGGTCTTGGCCGTCGGCATTGTTGCCGCCGTCACCCAATGGCGGCGCCCCCCAGCCTGATACCGCGAGCGAGGGAGCCGCGACGGCCGACGATCTCCCGCACCGGCGCTTGCGGCCGCGGCGAGTATGATCCTTCTCCGATGTCCTTCCCGCTGCGCCGTCTGGTCCGCCTCTGCGCGGCAGCAGTTGTCGTTCTCTTCGCCGCGCTCTACTTCGCCCAGCATCGCGACGCGTTTCTGCACGCTGCGACCGCCCTCTCGCCCCCGGCCCTCGCGGCCGCTCTCGCCTTCGGCGCGCTCTATTGGCTCGCGCTCGCCGCAGCGTGGTGGCAGGTGCAGAGCGCGCTTGGGGGGACGCTCGAGTTCTGGCCGGCAGTGCGGATCTGGACGCTCTCGACAGTGGCACGCTACGTGCCCGGCAATCTCTGGCACATCGCGGGCCGCGCGGCGCTCGCGAAGGAAGCGGGCGAGAGCGCCATGGTGACGGTGACGGCGAGCGCTTATGAGCAGATGCTGACGCTCGGCGGCGCCTTTCTCGCCGCCGGCCTCCTCCTGCCGCTCGCCGGCGGCAGCCCTCTCTACTTGGCAGGCGCGCTCGCCGCGCCGCTCGGCGCGGCAGCGCTTCATCCAGCGGCGCAGCGCGCAGTCGTGCACCGCGCAGCGCGGCTGCTCGGACAGCCGCCGCCGCCCGCTCTCCCGGTTCGTCGCCTCGTTCGCTTGCTCGCGCTTTATATGCTCCCCAACATTCCGGCAGGGCTGGCGCTCGCCGCGCTCGGGTGGCCGGGCGGTCCAAACCCGATTGGCGCGATCGGCGCTTTTGGGTTCGCGTGGGCAGTCGGCTTCCTCTCCTTCTTCACCCCGAGCGGGCTCGGCATCCGCGAAGTGACCCTTGTCGGCCTGATTGCCGCTGGGCTGAGCGCTGGCGACCCGGCGGTGCTCGCTGTCGGCCATCGGCTCGTCTTGACCGCGGCGGAATTTGCGCTCGCCGCCGGCGCGGGACTGAGCGAGCGGCTGACTGCCCGCGTGGTATAATGCTCCTCCGCATGGCCAGGTCCTTCCTGTGGCGCTGGCCGATCGCGGTCCAGTCATGAGCTGGCTGCCACCATTGAGGCCCAGAATGCGAATGTTTGGCCGGCTGGCGCGTCTTCCCCTGCTCGGACTGGCTCTCGGGATGGTGGCGTTCACCGCCTTTGCCCCCGCTGGGCCCCCCTCGGGCCGCCCCACGCCGGTCCGCGCTCACCCTCCCACAGCGATCGCGGACGTCATTATCCCCACGGCGTGGGCGAACGATGCGGCCATTGAACTGGCCGTCACCGACCTCCGCAGCGCGCTTGCTGAGGTGTTCGGGCTCCCTGCGCGCCTCCGCGCCGACGATATGCCTTCGCCGCTCCCCTTCAGCCTCCTTTTGCTCGCGCCGGGGGTCCCCTTCTACGAGCAGCTGGTCTCAGCGGGCCAGCTTTCGCCTCTCCCCCTGAGCAAGGACGGCTATCGGCTGCTGCGCATGAACTATCGCGGCACGCCGATGATCGCGATTATCGGCGGCTCAATCCGCGGAACGGCGTACGGCGCGTTCCGGTTCGTCGAGATGATCCGGCTGAACCCGGACAGCTACACGCGGCCCCTCAACCTCAAAGTGGAACCGGCGATCGCGCTGCGGCTCGTCTCCAGCCCAACGGGAGAGAACTACCCCTCGCCGGAGGACGCGCTCCGCTGGGGATATAACACGGTCGCCATCACCCAATGGCCGTGGCTGCTCACCTTCGACAGCGTCGACCCCGCGATCTATGCCGCGCCGGAGGATCGTGCCTGGGTGGAGCAGCAGCGCGCCCGCGCCCGCGCCGAGATCGCGCGCGCGAAAGCGCTTCACCTCGATGTGCTCACCTCGGGCGATGTCATTTCTTTCCCCGCCCGCGTCGCCGAACTGTACGGCGAGCAGGTCGGCGTCCGAGGGGAGCGGCCAATTTACTGCCTGAACCGCCCAAGGACGCAGCAGCTGTACCGCGCAGGGCTGCGAGAGCTCCTGCGCACCTTTCCCGAGATCGACATCGTCATGATCCGCACGGGGGAGAATTACCCTGCGGGTCCGGTCAGCGGAAACCCGCCCGCCATGAAGGAATGCGGCGCCGCCGACATGCCGACGATGCTCCGGCTGGTGATGGAGATCTCGTATCAGGAGATCGTCGAGATCGGACGCCGCCGGTATATCCAGCGCGCGTGGGATATCGGCGCAGACGGCTTTCACGCCGACCCCGCTGTTGCCGGCCGCATCCTCGAGGGTGTAGGCGCAAAGCCGGGCTTGCTCGTTTCGTTCAAGCATACGCAGACCGACTTCTGGCGGCACAACCCGGCCAATCCGAACATTAATCGCTTTCCCGCAGCGCGCATGGTGGAATACCAAGCGGCGCGAGAGTATGAGGGCAAGGGCGCCTTTCCAAACTACCTCGGCGGGATCGTCGCCGGAGGCGCGCCGGAGAGCGGCCGACAGGGAGGGCTGCGCGCGCTGGTCGACCAAGGAGTGACAGCAGTCTGGGTCTGGGCGCGGGGCGGAGGATGGAACGGCCCCTACCTGCGGAGCCATATCTGGCTCGAGGCGAACAACTACGCGCTCGCCAAGCTCGTGTGGGACCCTTCGCTCTCGCCGAAGACGCTCGCGCTCCAGTGGGCCACCCTCCGGTTCGGCCCGAAAGCCGCTCCGCACGTTGCGCGCGTGCTCGAACTGTCCGAAGAGGTCGTGCTCCGCACGTTCTACGTCGCCCCCTTCGCCCGCTGGCAAGGGCCGTGGGCGCCGAACGTCGCCTGGACCCGCGATGACGTGATCTTCGGCGCCGACCGCGTGGGCGCGCTCTATCAGCAGGCGAAAACGCCGGCTGCGTTCGAGGAGGCGCTGCGCGAGAAAGAGATCGCTCGTCGGCTCCTCCGGGAGATGGTCGCTGAAATGGAGCGGGCCGCCGACCTCTCCTCTGACCCGGAACTTGCCGACGAAGCGATCAATACGGTGCGCTACGGCGACACCCTGCTCACCGCAATGACTAACTATGTGAGCGGCATGTTCTACTACTTCCGCTGGGTCGACCTCGGCCGTGTCCACGAGAACGACCGCCAGGCGGCGTTCCGTCATCTTGCCGCTTGGCGGGCCGGGTGGTCGGCATTCAACGAGCACGTGCTCCAGCTCTACGGCGTTGCGACCGGCTACACCGACCACGGCATGGTCCAAGCCGTTGAAGATGCCCTCGCCGACCTGAACAGCCTCGCGCTCCGCCGCTGAGACCGCTCCGAGCCGCTCTCTTCTCCCTCGGCAGAGCGCAGGAGCGCGCCGTCGGCCTCCGCAACACAAGAGCCCAAGCAGTTGGACGTTGGCGCCGCAAGCGCAGACAATAGATTACTTGCGAAAATGCAGACCGTCCGTTGGTGGCCACTCTCGGTTGAGCACAGTTGCAACGTCGGGGGTTGGGATGGGCGACTACCAGTTCACGCGCCAAATCGATCTCACGCGCTATCCCGAAATCGACAGCGCGGCCGTGCGCGTCCTCTGGTCGGACGACTGGTACGACGGTACGCTCTCCGGCATGGCCGTCGTCAACGGGGAGACCCTCTATTACGACTTCTATCACGAAGACGACAACACGGACGTCCGCACCTTTGTTCTTTACCGGCTGACACCCGAGCAGGAGGCGTACGAACGGGGCTGGCGCGCGCTCGAGGAAGAGGCAGGCGGAGTTCTCGTCTTCACCGACGAGGGGACGGTCGAGCTGATCCCCGAACGCGCACCGGGCGCCCGCGAGGCGTTTGCCGAACGGCGGCGGCGCGAGCACCGTCGCCTCGACCTGAGCATCGCGGAGGTCGTGGGGTGGTTTCGGGACCGAGGCAACCGCGCCTTCGCCGGCGTTCAGACCCATCAGGGCTCCGGCTGACCGTTCCGCGCAGGGGCAGCAGCCCGAGCTCGGCGCGCGCGAAGAGCACCGGCGTCTCGTACTAGGGGGCATCCGTTACCTAAGTGTCGACCCACATTCGAATGACGGCTCGGCCGCGAACGAAGCGACCCGGTGCTCCTGCGGCTGGCGGCGGAGCATGCCTACGAGGGGCGTCGATCGGCTACCGAGATCGGGATGCAATGAAACCGGGGGCTCGTCGCGGTCGATTGTCCCGCACGAGGCCTCCAGCGTCCCGCGCACTGTTGTTCCGCTCGGCTCTCCCGGCGAGCGGAAAACGGGCTCGGCCGGTCGTTCGCCGAGGTGCAGACCGCCGAAATATCTCTGCTGGACCCCGCTCGCGGCGTGACCGCCCACGTTCGCGCCCGAGTGACAGCCCTCCCCCGAGACGAAAGCGGCGCTGTGCGCGGGGCCCGGCATCCGCAGCACGGCGCACTTCGCGAACTGCCCCCGCGCTACCATCCGCAGCTTGACGATCTCCCCTAGGCGACTGGCGACGTCAGTCAGCAGGCGCGCCGGCGCGTTCAGCGCGGCCGAACAGCTCCTCCGGCGCAGTCGGCGGTGCCCAAATCGCGACCGCTGCCGGAACCACCTCGAACCGCATCGGCGTCTCTCCCCAGGGTTCGCCGTCGAGTTCAACCGGCAGGGGCACGCTGCTGCGGATCTCCACCGACCGCACCCGCGCCCGGTCAACGTTCGGCGCCGCCGCCGTCCGCAGGAAGACCACGCTGAGCAGATGCCGAACCTTGGCCCACCACCCGACACCGTGGAAAACGACCACGTCCAAGCGACCATCGTGCGCTCGCGCCTCTGGAGTGAGGGGGAAGAGGGCGAAGAGCCGCGTGTTCGCCACCACGACCATCAAGGCATGGCGGCGGAGGCGGCGCCCGTCGAGCAGAATGTCAGCCGGCGCGCCGCGGTAGCGCGGCATCACTTGGGCGGCGGCGGCGACGAAGGAGAGCGCGCCGAGCGCGCGCTTGAGCGCCACATCGACCGCATGGACGACCTCGGCATCAAACCCGACCCCAGCGAAGAGAAGAAAGTAGCGCTGCCCGCCGGCCCGCCCGACATCGACAACCCGTCGACTGCCGTGGACCAGCGCCTGTGCTGCCTCAGTCGCTCGCAGCGGAAGACGCAGCTCGCGCGCTAGGAGGTTGGCAGTCCCGGCTGGCAGCACGCCGAGCGCCGTTCCTGTCCCGACAAGCGGCTGGAGCGCCTCGTTCACCGTTCCGTCTCCGCCGCTGACAATGACGAGATCCGCCCCGGCGGTCGCCGCCGCCGCAGCCGCTTGGGTCGCGTCTCCTGGCGCGGCAGTGTAGCTCATCTCAACGGTCCACCCGGCGGCGGCGAACACGCGCATCGCCGCCGGGAGATCAACTCCCCGCGCCGACCCAGAGGCGGGGTTGACGATCACGACGACCCGCACGTTCTCGCCCGGACGACCCATGCTCCTATCGCTTCGAGCGCGGCGTCGGCTTCTGCCTCGGTACGAACGAGCCAGTGGGGACCGACAACGGGGCGCGCCTCTCCGCGCATCTTCTCGTAGACAGCAAGCCCCGCTTCCGAGTAATCGGCTGGGTCCTGGCCGCGCTCGCGGGCAGCAAGCCGGCGGCGGACCTCTGCTTCATCGATGGCGAATCGAACGATGGCGAGACCGGCGTCGAGATGGTCGCAGAGACGACGGACCGGCGCCCGGCTCTCCTCGGTCAAATTCGTCGCGTCGAAGACGACGGTCCGTCCCCGCCGGAGGGCGTCGGCGATCGCCGCAACCGCTGCGCGGTAGACGGCAGCATGCTCCGCCGGACTATAGGTGCGAACCGGGAAAAGGGCGCGGCGAATGCGGTCGGTTTCGACATGGTCAGCATCGAAGCGCGCGGCGAAGCGACGCGCCCATGTCGACTTGCCGCTGCCCGGCAGCCCGCTCAGTACCACAGCGAGCGGACGGCCGGGCCGGAGCGGACGGGCGAGCGCGCAAGACGACATCGCCAGATTATGACGGATTCGCCTCAGACTGGAGGTTCGACGAGCGCTCCAAAGCGCTGGTAAGAGCCGCGCAGCACCGGCTCGAGGGCGCCCGCGCGCTCAAAGAGGTCGATCAGCCAATGCGCTGGGGTTCGGCGCTGTTCGATGAGCGCAAAGAGGCGGTTGAGCCGCGGCTGGTCGGGATCGAACGCGAGCGCACGCTCGGCTGCGGTGAGCACCGCCAGAGCGCCGAAAAAGATGTCGTCATCGTCGAATCCATAGCGCGCCGCACGCTGATGGAGGGCGCGGTCAGGCACCAGTGCGCGTCCAGCGAGGGTATCGTCGAGGAGGAGACCCTTCAGCAGCGCCAGCAAACTCCCGTAGAGGGCAAAGTCGGCAAGACTGTCAAACGCCTTGAACTCGATGCGGCCATCCTCTGCCGGAAGGCGCGCCGGTTTGGTCAGCGAAGGGGAACTGGCGATCAGCTTGCTCCGGTCGGCGAGGAAGACGAGCGCCGCCGGCCGGATGCCTGTCCGCAGCTCGGTCCGCTTCGAGTAGCCTCGCCAACGTTCGCCTCCGAAGAACGGCGAGGAAAAGCTGAACGGAATGAGATAGGGGCTGTAGTAGGTCAGCTTCATCGCCGCATCGATGCTGGCCTCGGGGCTCATGCCGTCGATGGAGAGATTCAGGTCAGGCCCGTAGGTGAGCATCGGGATTTCGGCAGTCCGCTTCTCAGGCGAGCTCGCGCGCCGCGCCTCTTCCCACGGCCGCAGCGGCGGGTTCGGCACAAACCGTTCCTGCACCGGGTTGAGGGCGATCCAGACCGGCTCAAAGCCGGCGGCAACGGCACGGTCGCGCAGCGCCGCAAAGCTCTGCGACAGCTCGTCGATCGTTGCCCCAATGCTCGAGCCGATAGTCGTCCGGATCTCAATCCCCTTGGGAACTGTCTCCAGATACCGTCCGCAGTCGTCGTAGCGCTCGTAGCCTTCGATATACCAGCGCTTCTCTTTGATGCCGAGGTCGCCGATCCGCAGCATCGGGTAGTCGCTTTCATAGCGCGGCAATTGGCGGACGATGGCGTCCAACTCCTCGAAGGAGGTCGTCGTCCAATCGACGAACCGGCCGTCCGCGCGCAGCAAGGCGACTTCATGCTCGATGCCGAAGCGGAACATTGAGTGCTCTTCTCCCTTGGCCGATCGTAGGGCTCCTCCCTCCGTTGGCGCTAGTGGACGCTCTCTCGCGCCGCGAGTTCGCAAGACCCGCCCTCGCCTAGCGCTGCTGCCTTCCGACCCCCCTTCCGCCGTCGGCCTGATCTTCACGTTCCAGCTTTCGGCGCGCTCTCTCCTCCGCTGCTGGACGCGCCCCGTCTCCTCGAGGTCCGGCAGAGGCTGCGGGCACCCGCGTCCTCCCCAGACATCGCTCTCCCAACGCGACTGCGGCGGGCGGCATCGGCACCGCGAGGAGCGACGTCCGCCCCGTGGCGCCGAAAGGGTTGGCTGGTGCACTATCCGATGGCGGACTATTGTCGATCGTGATGAGGGTGAGAGAGGGATCGCACCGCTCTCGCGACGCGGGAGCATTGGGGAGCCAGACAGGCGCCGGCTGCGCTCCGGTCCGCTGCGCGCTCGGCGTCAGCGCAGCGCCCGAGATTGTCGGCGCGCTGCTGCCGCCTCCCGCGGGAAAGACGAGGTCGAAGCCCAGCGCAGGGCCGCTCGGCGCCTGCCGCGCCGGCGCCCCGACACTCGGCCGGCCGGCGGAGCGGGCAGCTCTGGGAGCGCAGAACGCGGAACGGTGCTGAGGGCCAGCCTCGGGCGAGGCGCGCCATCGACCCGGAGATAAGGCGGGGACAATCCTTGCCGAGCCGCGGGGACGCGCCTCTTCCAGGCTCGCGGATGACGGGCGAGATTGATACTGAGTATCATTCGTGCTCAAAATCGGGGGAAGCAATGCCCGAAACGCACGACGTCATCATCGTAGGAGCGGGCGCGGCCGGGCTTGGCTGCGCGAAGGTGCTGGCAGACCTTGGCATTGAACATCTGGTTGTCGACCGCTACGGCGTCGGCGCATCATTCCGGCGCTGGCCTGAAGGGATGCGCTTCATTACGCCATCGTTCACCAGCAACCAATTCGGCCTTCTCGACCTCAATGCGATTGCGCTCAACACCTCGCCCGCCTACTCCCTGCGCCGAGAGCATCCTAGCGGCCCGCTCTACGCCGCCTTCCTTGAGGCGTTTGCGGAGCGGTTCGCACTCCCAGTGCGAAGCGCGGTCGAGGTGAAAACTGTTCTCCCCTTGTCGGGCGGCGGCTTCGAACTGGTCACCAGCCGCGGCCCGCTGCACGCTGGGTTTGTGATCTGGGCAGCGGGAGAGTTCCAGTACCCGCGGCGCCACCCCTTCCCCGGAGCGGAGCACTGCCTTCATAACGCGCTCGTCTCCTCTTGGTCGCAGCTGCCCGGCGACAGCTTCATCGTCATCGGCGGCTACGAAAGCGGGGTCGACGCCGCCATTCAGCTGAGCCGGCTGAACAAGCGGGTCACCGTCCTCGAACGGAAGCCCTCCATCGACCCCGACTCGAGCGACCCGAGCGTCACGCTGTCGCCTTACACCGCCGAGCGCTTAGCGCGCGCGCAGGCGGCCGGCCGTCTCGAGATCGTCACGGGAGCCGAAGTGACCGCAGTCGAGCGCCAAGGGCGCAGCTGGACCGTCTCCGCTGCCGACGGCAGGGTCTGGACCTCCCCTACCCGTCCGATCCTCGCCACGGGCTTTGAGGGAAGCCTGACGCTGATCGCCGACCTCTTCGAATGGAGCGAGGCGGGCACAGCCGTGTTGACGGCAGAAGATGAGTCGACGCGGACGCCCGGGCTCTTTGTCGCTGGGCCGATGGTTCGCCATGGAGATGTCATCTTCTGCTTTATCTATAAGTTCCGGCAGCGTTTTGCCGTGATCGCGAACGCAATCGCGCGGCGGCTCGGCGTCGACACATCCATCTTGGAGCTCTACCGCCAGCGCGGGATGTATCTGGACGACCTGTCGTGCTGCGCTGAGCAATGCGCCTGCTGATTGGAAGCGACCCAACGCTATAATCGAGCCACTTTGGCGAAGGATGGGAGATGGAGTTCGCCGATCGGGTTCGCGCTCGCGAAGCGGTGATGGCGGTAGTCGGCTTAGGCTATGTGGGGCTCCCCCTCGCCACCGCCCTTGCGCGGCTCGGTTTCCCGACACTCGGCATCGATATCGACGCCGAGCGCGTTGCGTGCGTGAACGCCGGCATGCCCTACCTCGCCGATGTTAGCGCCGACGAACTCGGTCCGCCAGTCCGCGAAGGCAAGCTGCGCGCCACGACGAACTACGCCCGTCTCGTCGACACCGATGTCATCTTCATCTGCGTCCCGACCCCGATCAAGCCAAACAAGTCGCCGGACTTGTCCTATGTCACGGCGGCCGCCCGCGAGATCGCCTCTCGGCTTCGCCGCGGGCAGCTGATCATCCTCCAGAGCACCACCCACCCGGGAACGACCGAGGAGGAGGTGCTGCCCCTTCTCGAAGAGAGCGGGCTCAAGGCGGGCACCGACTTCCATCTGGCCTTTGTGCCGGAGCGGATCAACCCCGGCGACAAGCACTACTCCATCGCCAACACGCCCAAGGTGGTGGGCGGCTACACGCCGACCTGCACGGAGCTGGCTGCGATAGTGATGGAGCAGTTCGGCGCGAGGGTGATGCGCGTCTCTTCGCCCCGCGTCGCTGAAATGTCGAAACTGCTGGAGAACATCTTCCGGTCGGTCAACATCTCCCTCGTCAATGAGATGGCGCTGCTTGCGGAGCGAATGCGCATCGACTTCTGGGAAGTGATTGAGGCGGCGTCGACCAAGCCGTTCGGCTTTATGCCGTTCTATCCCGGCCCTGGCGTGGGAGGGCACTGCATTCCCGTCGACCCGTTCTATCTCTCTGCAAAAGCGCGCGAGTACGATTTTTCCGCCCGCTTCGTCGAGCTCGCCGCTGAAATCAACCAGATGATGCCCTACCACACCGTGGAGAAGACCGCCAACGCTCTTGCCAGCCGCGGGCGATCCCTGAACGGCGCTTGGATCCATGTGCTCGGGGTCGCGTTCAAGCGCGATGTCGACGACGCGCGCAATTCGCCCGCCGAGCGGATCATCGAACTGCTGCTGAACGCAGGCGCCCGGATCACTTACAGTGACCCCCATGTTCCCCGCTTCGCTGTCGGCGGCAGCGCGATCCGGCCGGAGCGCACAGTACTCCAAGCGGTCGACTTGGCAACGTTCGACCTCTCGGCGCCTGACTGCATCGTGATCGTCACCGCCCATTCTGCTTTCGACATTGATCGGGTCCTCCGCGAGGCGCGGCTGATCGTCGACTCGATGAACGCGACCGGCAGCATGGGGAGAGGAGACCGGCGCATTTTTGCCATCGGCCGACCGAACCCAGCGTGATTCGGGGGCGTCGAGTGCTCGGGGTGCGCGTCGACGACGTCACCCCGGACGAGACCATCGCTTTGGCCCAGCAGTTCATCGCCGAACGCCGCCCCCGCCACATCGTCACGGTCAACCCTGAGTTCGTCATGGAGGCGCGCCGCAACCCGGCGTTCGCGGCGGTGCTGAACGCCGCCGACCTCGCGGTGCCCGACGGCACGGGCATTGCTTGGGCATGCTGGTACGCCGGGCGGCCGCTTCGGAGCTTAGTGCGCGGCGTCGAGCTCGTCGAAAAGCTGGCCGCCGTTGGCGCAACGGCAGGATGGCGCCTTTTCCTGCTCGGCGCGGCCGAGGGGGTGGCCGCTGAGGCAGCAGCAGTCCTCCAGCAGCGCTATCCCGGGCTTCAGATCGCGGGCGTTTTCGCCGGCCGCGCCGGACCCGAGGGTGACGCGGAGACGACTGCCGCCGTGCGCGCGGCCGCCCCTGTCGACCTGCTGCTCGTCGCCTACGGCGCGCCCGCCCAGGACCTCTGGATCGCGCGGAATGCGGCCCAGCTCGGCATTCCTCTCTCTATCGGCGTCGGCGGCACCTTCGACTATCTGTCCGGCCGGGTGAAACGGGCACCGCGCTGGGCGATCCGGCTCGGCTTGGAATGGCTTGTCCGCTTGGTCCGGCAGCCGTGGCGATGGCGGCGGCAGCTAGCGCTCATCGCCTTTGTCTGGGCAATCCTCACCCAGCGTCGGCCCGTTCGCCTGACTGCCCGCCGTCTCCCCCAAGCGCAGCCCGGGCACGAGCCGCCAGCCAGCCGCGAGCAGCGGTGACCGCCTCTTCGCTCGAGGAAATTCACCGTCTTGACTTGCGGGCAAGCAAGCGTCATAGTGCAGAACGAAGCTGCCGAGTCGGCTCGCTGCTGGCGCCCATCGTTGTTGGCCACTGGCCGAAAGGAGTCGCTGTGGCATCAAAACGGCATCTCGCGCTATTCCTCGCCTCCCGAGGTCCAGCCGCGGCTCGATTGCTTTCGACGGCGCTGGTTGTCGCGCTGCTTGCGGCGTCGATGACCGCCCCTCTCGCTGCGCAGAGCCGCGAGGATTTTCCCGTGGAAGGAGGATGGTTCTATACCCAAACGCGAGGAGGACAGCCTGCTGGCTACGGCTACGCTGTGGTGGACCTCGCCGGCATTCCGATGTGGACTGCCTTCCGCGAGCTGGGCGGGGTCACCCGGCTGGGCTATCCGATCTCGCACCGCTTCCTGTGGGATGGCTTCCCCGCGCAAGCGTTTGAGGGCGGCGTACTGCATTGGCGCGCTGATGTCGGCGTTGTCCAGATCGTCAACGTCATCGACTGGCTCGGCCAGCATGGGTTTGACAACTGGCTGGCCGCGACGTACGGTGCGGCCCCCTCGCTCGACTGGCGGGATGACGTTCTGTTCAACTGGGAGGTAGTGAAAGCGCGCCATTTCGCGCTGCTCGATCGGAGCCCACGGATCCGCGAGGCCTATTTCGGGATCGGCGCCGACCCGGTGACCTACTACGGGCTTCCGCAGTCGGCCGTCGACAATGGGCAGACGTTTGTCGTTCGGATGCAGCGAGCGATTTTCCAAGAGTGGCGGGTTGACACTCCGTGGGCACGCGCGGGGACAGTGTTTGTCATCGATGGCGGCGAGATCCTGAAAGAGGCCGGCGTCATCCCGGCGAGCGCCGCAGCGCCGCTCCTGCCGGGTCCGGCGCTCGCGCTCGCCGGCTTCCCGCCCGTCGCGATCATCCAGCCCCAGCCGCGCGGGACCGGCGTTCGCGCGCCGGCGCCGCCGCCGGACGCTCTCTGCCCGCCCTATGCCCCCGTGCAGCCATTCCGCCCCAACTGTCGGATCTTGTATGGGTTCCCCCCCGGCTCGCCGGTACCTCCCGGCGGAGTGCCGGCCGTCGATGCCCCCACGACACCCCCGAGTGCGCTTCCGCCCGCGCCGCCGCCCCCGCCCAGCCTACCCGCCACACCGCCTCCCAGCGCCCTCGTTCCGCCGGCGGGCGTGATCCCGGCTGCGCCTCCGGCCCTCGGACCGGCAGCGCCCTTCGGCCCGTTCCCCTTCCCTGTGTTTGGCGGATCGTGCACCGGGGATGAGACGGTCGAGTTCGTTCCCAATCCCGCGATCGCCGACCGAGAATTCTCGGTCGAAGTCTCTTCGGCGAAGTACACCCTCGGCGTCGGACTGCTGGGACCGGGCAGCATCCGCCTCCGTGAAGTCGTGGCCGGAGGCAAGGGCACGGTCTGGAAATTCGCGGTCATTGTCCCCGCAGGCACGTGGCAGTACACCTTCGTTCGTGATGGCGGCGCGAGCGCCTGCGTGACACGCACTGTCGAGGTCGTGCGCCAGTAGCGTCCCCCTCCCCCTGCACCCGGCGCGCATCCGGCAGGACGGCCGCAGGCGGTGCGGCCGTCCTGAACCTCGGCGGTGGCGCCCGGTCGGAAGAGGCAAAGCGCCCCCCGCTCGTCTCCCGCGGCACCTCAGCAGCCTGAGACCCGGAAGTACCCCCTTCCTCTGCGCCGCCAAGGGGATGGCCGGCTCGAACTTGTCTGCCGCCTCGTGCTACGCTGAAAACGAGGCACCATGAACCGAGTTCGGCACCTCGTCTACCTCGTGCGAGCGACCATAGACGCCTATAACCGGGCGCGAGGCGCGCGGATGGCGGCAGCGGTCGCCTATTCGGCGATCTTCTCCCTCGCGCCGCTGCTGGTGATCGCCGTCGGCGTCGCCGGCTTCTTTGTCGGCGCCGAGACCGCCCAGGCCCAAATCTACGCGCAGGTCGCTCAGGCGACCAACACCGAGGTTGCGGATCTCGTCCTCCGGCTGCTCGAGCCGACGCGCCGCCCGACAAACAACATCCTCGCAACCGCAGTCGGGCTCGGCGCGCTGCTCTGGGGCGCAACGAACATGTTCGTCCAGATCCGCGACGCCATCAACGACATCTGGGGGATCCCTCCGCCGCAGGGGCTCGCCGTTCTCGCCTTCCTCCGCCGCTATGGTCTCTCGATGCTCCTTGTCTTCGCAGCTGGCGCCCTCTTTCTGGTGATGATCGTCGCCTCCGCCTCTGTCAGCCAGATTCATGCCTGGCTCGGCTTCGAGCGGCTGTTCGAGGGGTGGTTTGTGCGGCTGTCCGAAACCGCGCTCACCTTTCTCCTCGCTACCTGTCTCTTCATGCTCATCTACCGCGTGACGCCGGACCGGCTCATCCCCTGGCGCGACACCATCGTCGGGGCCATTGCCACCGCCTCTCTCTTCTCGGTCGGCAAGTTTCTCCTCGCCCAATACCTCACCTACTTCGCCCCCGGCTCCGCCTATGGCGCAGCCGGAGCGCTGGTCGTGCTTCTCATCTGGATCCAGTTCTCCGCTCAGATCTTCTTCTTCGGCGCAACGCTCACCTATGTCTGGAGCCAGCATCGGCACGCTGTTGTTCAGGATGAGGCGGGCCTGACGCCGCTGACGCGCTCCGACGACAGTCAAGTCCCCGCCCCTGACGCGAGATAGCCGAGTTACGGCGAAGCGTCAGCGAGGGGAGAGGGCTCGCCCGGCGGGGCAGACCCGCTCCTCGCCGTCTCCGCCGCAACCCGATCGAAGAGACGACGGAGCGTGGCAAGGTCGCCTGTCAGTTCGCGAACTGGCTGTCCGTCCGGGGCGATGAGGCAAAGCCGGGCTTGCTGCACGACCGGCTGCGGCGCGCGCGGAGCGCGCTCAGCGTCAATGCGGAGGATCCGCCACTGATAGCCCGCCACGCCGGCGCTCACGCTGAGCACCGCCAGCGCCCGGACGAGGTCGGGCAGCGTCTCAACGGGGAGGCGGACGGCGAGTGCTAGCGCCGCGAACTGATAGACGGCGGCTGCGCCGGCGATGAGAGCAGCAAGGACCGCGCCAATCAGCCCGAGATAGAGGTAGAGCCGGCGCGAGAGCGAACTCGCTTCGCTGGGATCAACCCTCGGCCGCCAGACGACCAGCCAGACGGGGAACGCCACGATACCGAGGGTGACAAAGAAGCTGAGCTGCTCGCGCCACGTTCCCGACTCGCGCAACGTTGCCGACGTCAGGAGATCGCCTATCGTCCAAAGCATGCCGGCGAGGCCGACGGCAAGCAGCCCCAAGGCAACGAGGGCGACCAGATAGCGATACAGCCGCCGAACGCCGCGCCGCCGCGGGGAGTCCTCGGCGCCCGCAACAGTGTGGCGGAGAGCGCGGAGGTGGAACACCCACGCCGTGCCGTAGACGAGGGCGACAGCGAAAGGCCCCGCAAGCAGCTGGGGCAGCGACCCCGGCAGCCCTCCCGGGGCAGCCACCCCGAGAAGGCGGCTGATCAGAACAAACAGCACCTGACCCGCCTGCACGAGCGTCATGACCACAGCGACGCCGATCACGGCAAGGAGATACACGGTGCGCAGCACCGAGCGGCGGTCGTCGTCGCCGATTGGACCGGCAGAAGTCCAGCTCCACTGCCCTGCCCAGATGAGGAGACCGACAAGCGCCGGGCCGACGGCGTCGATCACGTCGGCCTGTCCGCCAACGGCCGGCGACCCGACGACGAGCGCAAAGAAGAAGCGCACGAGGGTCGCCGAGGCAGTGAGGAGGAGCAGCAGCGCCCAAAACGCTGTCCCGTAGCTATACCAGCGCCGGAGGGTCGCCGCCGCGGCCGTCTCGCCCACCGCCTCTCGGTCGCGAGCGGCAATGGTCCAGTGATATCCCCAGATGACCGCGGCCACCCCAAGCGCCGGCAGCAGCTCGAACACGTGCGGTGCCCCCGGAACCGGGAGCGAGGCGAGCGCGGCGGCAAGCGCCCTGACAAGGTGGCTGGCGTTGTACGCCAGCGCGATCATCGCAAGCGCGAGCGTCCCGTAGAGAAAGAGGCGGCGCAGGGCAGCAGCCCGCTCGCTCGGGTCGCGAGCGGCAAGGCGCGTCGCGAGCGTCCAATGGACGGTCCAGACAATGAGCGCGACAAGGGTGACGCCGACAGCGCGCGCGACCTGCTCGCGAACGACGGCGGCCGCCGTCTGGCTGACGAGGAAGAGCAGGCTCTGGAGGAGCGTCGCCACCCCCCACGCCAGCATCGCGAGACTGACGGCACTCACGAGGTAGAGATAGACGCGCCGAACGGTCTGCACGAACTACCTCCCGGGACGATCGGGGAAAAACGGCTCGGGGGGCGCGGAGATGCGCCACCGCCCGCCTTCTAGAAGCAGGCCTGCCGTCTCAGTCGTCGCCTGCCGCGGCCCGAAGAGCCCGCCCTCCGAGAGATAGACCACCGGCACCCGGGCGACCATTCCGTCGACAGCCGCTTGGCCTACTTCGTAGCGGCGCCGGTCGTTCTGGAGGAACGAGGCCAGTCGGATGAACTCGTCACGGGAGACCCGGGCGCGCAGGTCGGAGGAAAGCAGTTCGTAGGCGCGGTCTTGATCGCCTTCGCGGAGCGACCGGAGATAGAGCACAACCACGCCGCGCGGGGTGGTGTCGTCTCCCGGTTCGCCGCGCCCGCCCCCAAGGGCGACCACCGCAACGCTCAGGACGACAAGCCCGAGCACGACAGCCACCACCCCCGCCGTAAAACGGTCCACTCCTCTTCGCTCCGATGGCCTGCCGCTCCTGCTTCGTCGAGACGCGGTGTTCGCGGGTACGATAAGAGCACGCCCGCAGGCGGCCGCCCAAGGGAAGCCGCCTTGCCGCTCACACTCGCTTCGTTACGCAAGGCAGCAGTGCCGAGTTAGCGCCGGAACAATCCCAAAATAGTCTTCCACAGCGGCGGAGGAGGCTCGCATTCGTGGCAGCGTGTCGCGCCGTGGAACCGGCAGAACAGGCGGCGACAATCTGGGCAGCGAGCGCCCGCAGGATTCGAACACTTGTAGCACGTCACCGTGTTCACGGGCCCTCCCGCTGGGATCGTAGCAGCCACGCGAGGGGGTGTCACGCTCTCTGCATTGACGGGCGGCCAGCAGACCACTAAGCTCTTTGCATCAGGGAAAATGTGGTATCCCGGGCGAGAATGGCGGACGTGGCGGAGCGCATCGGAAACCGGTCAGTTCATTCCATCGACGGCCAAGGGCTGAAAGCGATACTGGCTGGCGGCGCGGCGTGGCTTGAACGGCAGGCAGCGGTGATCAACGCGCTCAACGTCTTTCCGGTGCCGGACGGCGACACCGGGACGAACATGAGCCTGACTATGCGCTCGACGCTCGGGGCGGTGGCAAATTCGCCGGAGCACCACGTCGGCCAGATCGCCGCTGCAATGGCCCGCGGCGCGCTCATGGGGGCCCGTGGCAACAGCGGAGTGATCCTTTCGCAGATCATCCGCGGCTTCGCCAAAGCGGTCGAAGACGAACCGATGCTGGACGGCGCCGTCCTCGCCAAGGCGCTCGCCGGCGCCACGCGCACTGCCTACGCCGGCATTGCCAAGCCGGTTGAAGGGACAATGCTAACCGTCATCCGCCGCGCGGCCGAGGAGGCACAAAGCGCCGCCGAGCGCACCTCCGACGTTGAGCAGGTGCTCGCCGCTGCGACCGAGGCCGCCCGCATCGCCGTTGCAGAGACGCCGAATCAGCTGGCGGTCCTGAAAGAAGCGGGGGTTGTCGACGCGGGAGGACAAGGCGTCTATGTCCTCCTTGACGGCGCGCTCCGCACGCTCCGCGGCGAGCAGGTCCCCGAAGTGAGCGGCGATCTCGCCACAGTGACAGTGGAGGCGCTGAGCGGCGAGCAGGCCTACGGCTACTGCACGCAGTTTCTCATCCAAGGCCAGAACCTCGATATGGCGCAGCTGCAGCGCGAGCTCGAAGCGCTCGGCGACTCCCTGATCGTGGTAGGGGATGAGACGGTGGTGCGGGTTCATCTCCACACGTTCGACCCCGGCGCTGCTCTCCAGATCGGAACTCGGGCTGGCATCCTCCGCCAAGTTTCGGTCGAGAACATGCAGCTCCAGCACGAAGATTGGAAGCAGACCCACCTCGCTGCCCTCAAGCCGGCGCCCGTGGCGGGGCTGTCGGTGGTCGCCGTCGCCGCCGGCGAGGGGTTTCGCGAACTGTTCCGCAGCCTCGGCGCCGCCCAAGTGATCACGGGCGGTCAGACCATGAACCCGAGCGCCCAAGACCTGCTCGAGGCGATCGAGGCGACCCCCACGACCGACGTCATCATCCTGCCGAATAACGAGAACATCTTCTTGACGGCAAAACAGGCGGCATCGATGACACAGCGGCGAGTCGGCATCGTCCCGACGCGGACGCTCGCCCAAGGGGTCGGCGCAATGCTCGCGATCCGCGTCGGCGAACAGTTCGAGACGAACCTCGAGGCGATGACGGCCGCCGCCGAGGCGATCGACACGGGGGAAATCACCGTCGCCATCCGTGACGCCACCTTTGACACCATCACCATTCGGAACGGCCAAGCGATTGGGCTCCTCAACGGCCGCGTCGCCGCCGTCGGAGAGACCCTTGAGGAAGCGTTCTGGTCGCTGCTTGAGAAGATGCGGCTCGAAAGCGCCGAAGTCGTAACGCTCTACACCGGCGCGGAGGTTTCGACCGAGGCAGGGGAGAAGCTCGCTGCTCAAATCCGGGAGCGCTATCCCCACCTCCAGGTTGAAGTCGTCGAAGGCGGCCAGCCTTTTTATCACTATATCATTGCGCGCGAGTAAGACGCGCAGCAGGGAGGAGCGCATGGTTGTCCGCATTGTGACCGATAGCACCTCAGACCTCCCCAAAGATCTCGCGCAGTCACTCGGGATTGAAGTCGTGCCGCTGAAGGTGCTGTTCGGTGAGGAAACCCTGCGCGACGGGATCGACATCGACGAGCAGAGCTTTTATCGTCGGCTCGTCGCGTCGAAAACGAATCCGACGACCTCCCAGCCGACACCGGGCGAGTTTGAAGAGGTGTATCGCCGGCTCGGCGCTTCCGGCGACCCGATCTGCGTTATCACGATCTCGAGCAAGCTGAGCGGCACGTACAGTTCAGCGATCACGGCTAAGGGGATGGTCGAGCCCGATCTCCGGGTGGAGGTCGTTGACTCGCTGCTCGTCTCGATGGCGCTTGGGCTGGTCGCGATCCGTGCCGCCAAAGCGGCGCAGAGCGGCGCGAGCCTCGAGGAGTGTGTCGCGATCGCCAAAGAGACCTCAGCGAAGACGGAAATCCTGTTCCTCGTTGACACGCTCGAATACCTGAGGCGCGGCGGCCGCATCGGCGGGGCGCGCGCCTTTCTCGGCACGCTTCTCAATATCAAGCCGATCCTCGGGCTGAAGGATGGCGAAGTCACCGCCGTTGAACGGGCACGCACGCGCCAGCGCGGGATCGACCGGCTGTACGAGTGGGCAGCTGCCAAAACGGGGGTGTCCGCGCTCTGCGTTCTCGCCTCGCCGCCGCTCGATGACGCCAAGACCTTGGCCGGCCGGCTGCGCGCCCACTTCGCCGACGTCCCCCTCTATGAAGGCGTGCTTGGGCCAGTTGTCGGAACGCACGCCGGTCCCGGGGTTGTTGGGGTCGCCGTCTATACGGGGCCGCGGTTCGACTAGCGCTGCAATGCCGAAGACGTCGAGAGCAGCGCGCCCCTTCGGGTATGTCGCTTCGGAGGAGGAGCCGCTCCCGATGAACGGCGCTCGCAAATCTGGCCTCGCATCGACCCCATCCTCTTGGGTTGTCCGCCGCGACCGGGCACAATAGAAAGCGTGACAATCGCTTCCCCAACCGATGTGCTCCGCCAGATCCTCGAGATCCTCGAGCGCGAGCGGCGCGAGGGCTGCCGCAATCGCCTCGTGCTCGGCGGCCTCGACCGCTACCTCGCCGTCTGGCTCCCTCGGCTCGCGCGGTCGCTTCCCCCACGCGCGCAGGAGGATATCGCCGAGTTTCCCTTCCGCGCCTATGCGGAAACCCCGCCGGCGGAGCGGCCGCAGTGGCTCACTGAGGTGGCCGCCTGGCTGCGCGAAACGGCGCAGCCGCGCGCCGCCCCTCCTCCTCGTCCTCGAGCAGCCCGCGCGGCTCGCGCGATGCCGCCGCCCTCAGACAGCATTACGCTCGAGACGCCGATCAGCGCCCTGCGGGGGTTCGACCGGCGGGTCATCCCGGCATTCCGCCGCCTTGGGGTGGAGACGGTGCGCGATGTGCTGCTCTTCTTCCCCCACCGTCATCTCGACCGGCGCGCTGTTGTGCCTATCCGCGACCTCAGCCTCGGCACCGATGCGACCATCCTCGTGACGATCTGGGAGCTTGCCGAGCGCGTGATCGGGCCGGGCCGCCAGCTCGTCGAGGCGACCGTGAGCGACGCGAGCGGGACGCTGCGCGCGCGTTGGTTCAACCAACCGTGGGTGGCGCGCACGGTACGGCCAGGCTCGCGCTGGCTGTTGTCCGGGCGCGTCGAGTCGTTCAAGGGGCGGCTGGAGCTGACCGTCGACGATTACGAGCCGTTCGATGAAGAGGGAGATCGCACCCACGCCGGCCGCCTCGTTCCTGTCTATCCCCTCACCGAAGGGATCGCCCAGCGCACAGTGCGGCGGCTCGTCAAAAGCGTCGTCGAGCGCTACGCCGCTCTGCTCCCCGAACCGCTCCCGGCGGAGATCCGCCGCCAAGCGCGGCTGATGGATCGCATCCCCGCCGTCCGCGCGATGCATTACCCCGAAACGCCGACCGAACTCGCGGACGCCAAGCGGCGCCTTGCCTTCGATGAACTGTTTATCCTCCAGCTTGGGCTGCAGCGCGCCAAAGCCGAATGGCAGCAGGCCGGCTACGCCGAGCCCATCATTGTCCCGCCTGCCCAGATCGATCAGTGGACGAACCGTCTGCCGTTCACGCTAACGACTGCCCAACGCCGCGCCCTGCAGGAGATCTTGGCCGACCTCGCCCGGGACCGCCCGATGGCCCGCTTACTCCAAGGCGATGTCGGCAGCGGCAAGACGGTGGTCGCCGCGATCGCGCTCGCCGCCGCAGTCACCGCCGGCGGACAGGGTGCCCTTCTCGCGCCGACCGAGATCCTCGCCAACCAGCATCGCGCCTCGCTTGGCCGGCTCTTTTCCCTCCTCCTCCCGCAGGCGCGGGTCGAGGTGCTGACCGGCGCCGTTCAGGGCAAGAAGCGTCAGCGCCTCCTCGACGACGTCGCTGCTGGCGAGGTCGCGCTCCTCGTCGGGACCCACGCCGTCATCCAAGAGCAGGTAACCTTCAAGCGGCTGCTCCTCGGCGTAATAGACGAGCAGCACCGCTTTGGGGTCGCGCAGCGTGCTGCCCTGCGTCACAAGGGGGTCTCCGGACAGCGTCATCCCCATATGCTGGTGATGACTGCAACCCCCATTCCCCGCACCCTTGCCCTCACGCTCTATGGCGACCTCGACTTGTCGGTGCTCGACGAGCTGCCGCCGGGACGGCAGCCGATCCGCACCCGCCTCGTTCCTCCCGAAAAGCGGGAGCGCGCCTATCAATTCGTGCGCGAGCAGGTGCGTCTGGGCCGGCAGGCGTATGTGATCTGCCCTTTGATCGAGGAGTCCGAGAAGATCGAGGCCAAAGCCGCGACCGCAGAGTTCGACCGCCTCCGCCACATCTTCCCCGACTTGCGGCTCGGCCTGCTCCACGGCCGGATGAAGCCGAAAGAAAAGGATGCCGTGATGATCGCCTTCCGCGATGGCGCTATCGATGTGCTCGTCTCAACGGCGGTCGTCGAAGTCGGCATCGATGTCCCGAACGCTACCGTGATGCTGATCGAAGGCGCCGAGCGGTTCGGCCTCGCCCAGCTTCATCAGTTCCGGGGCCGGGTCGGCCGCGGGCAGGATCAGAGCTACTGCCTGCTGCTCACCGACTCCGCGCAGGAGAGCGAACGGCTGCGGATCGTGGAGCAGACCAACGACGGGTTCGCCCTCGCGGAAGAGGATCTTCGCCTGCGCGGCCCCGGCGAATTCTTCGGCGTCCGCCAGAGCGGCCTCCCAGAATTGAAAGTCGCCCGCCTTTCGGATGCCGAACTGATGGACCTCGCCCGTGAACAGGCAGAGCGGATCATCGCGACCGACCCGGGTCTCGAAGCGCCCCAGCATCAGCTGCTCCGCGCCGAATTTCAGCGCATCTGGATCGAGGGCACGAGCGGCGACCGCTCCTGAACCGCTGCGCGCGTCCGACGCAGGCGGGCGCGACGGGGAACCGCTCCGCTCTGCTCCGCGAGCCCTCGGCCTGCTGCCGAAAGCAGGAGACGAGGCAGAGCGGCGGGAGCCGTCAGCGGGATGCTGTCCGCTCTGCTCTCGCCTCGCTCGGCACGGTGCGCTCCGCCGGTTCAGGAGGCAGCAAGGCGCTCGCGGCCCGCGCCGCGCCAACGATGCCGGCAGCGTCCAGCAGCGTTGCCGCAACGACCGGCGTCGAAAGGGTGAGAGAGGAAAAGAACTTTGCGCTCTTCTTGCTCACCCCGCCGCCGAGGATGAACAGGTCGGGCGCAAGCAGCCGCTCAAGGACGAGCAGATACTCATTGACCTGGCGGCCCCAGCGCCGCCACCCCCACCCCTTGCGCTGCCGAACGCTCGCCGCAGCGCGACGCTCAGCCGCCTTGCCGCGGAGTTCAAGATGGCCGAGCTCCGTGTTTGGCACGAGCCGACGGTCAACGAAGAGCGCGGTGCCGATCCCGGTGCCGAACGTCACCATCAAAACGACGCCATCGCAGCCGGCGCCGGCGCCGTAGGCCATCTCGGCGATCCCGGCGGCATCGGCGTCGTTCAGCATTACGAGCGGACAGCCGGTCGCCTGCGCCAACAGCGTCTGGCCGTTGACGCCCACCCACGCGGGGTCCACATTCGAGGCGGTGCGGACAACGCCGCCCTTCACCACCGCGGGAAAGGCGCAGCCGATCGGCCCACGCCAATCGAAATGACGCGCGAACTGAACGACAGCTGCGGCAACCGCTTCAGGAGAAGCCGCTTGCGGCGTCGGCACGCGGAGGCGCTCGCCCACAAGCTCGCCTCGCCCGACATCGACCAGCGCGCCCTCGATGCCCGTCCGGCTGACATCGATGCCAAGCACCACCGTGCCGAGAGAAGGCGGCGCTGAAAGGAGAAGCCGTTCAAGAAGGTAGTCGGCGCGAGAGGGTCGCGGCAGAGGAACATCCGTCGCCAGCGCCGCTCCCTGACCAGCCAGCGCAGCGGCGCCGCGGTCCGTCACGTCCGAGGGAAGCGCCGGGGCAGCCCCCAGCTCGAGGGCGGCCGGCGACACGCCGGTCGCCTCGTCGGCGAGGAGTGGCGCCTCCGCGCTCACGGGAGGCGCGGAGCGGCGCTGCCCTCGCCCGCCGAACAGCCCTGCAAGCGGACTGCGCCAGAGCATCGCGATCGTCTGCCCCAACGTCATGGGGCGGTCACGCGGTCCTTGACGAGCTCAAAGTTGCGCTCATTCATGATCCCCCGCTCGCGCAGCTCCTCGACCCGGCGGAAGGGGCCAACCCGCTCCCGCGACTCGATGATGCGGCTTGCAGTCAGCTCCGCAATTCCGGGCAGCGCGATCAGCTCGGCTGCCGTCGCGGTATTGAGGTTGACCTTCGCCGCCGGCGTTGGCGTGGCAGGGGGCCGCCCGATCTCGTCGCCGCGCCGCGGCACCCAAATCTCCTGCTCGTCGGCGACCCGCGCCGCCGGATTGATCGCCCGTTCCTCCGCATCGGGGGTCAAGCCGCCGGCAGCGCGGATGGCGTCCTCAACGCGGTCGCCGAGCCGCAAGGTGTAGACCCCCGGCGACACGACCGCGCCTCGCACCGCGACCTTGATCGAGGGGTCGAGCGGAAGCGGAACAATCTGCACCGGCTCCGGGCGCTCGACCCAGCTGCGTGCAAGCAGCAGAGCGAGCGCAACGAGGGTAGCGCTCATGAGCAGCAGCAGAAGGGTCGACAGCGCTGGCGGTGCGGACTTCTCCATCGTGCTGCCATCATACGCCGCAAGGTGCAGGCGGGCAATCGCGGTCCAAACAGTCCGGAGGACCTACTCGACTGGGGAGAGACGGCCCTGTCATCTGAGCGCAGAGATGATATGGTGAATAAGGAAATCTGGCGGAGGAAGAGCCATGCAGTTGGGCTACTTTTCTCTTTTCGACAATCTGCCGATCTTTGGAGATGAGCGCCGCAATCCGGCGGCGATGCTTTCCGAGCTCGTCGAGGAGGCGATTGCCGCCGACGAACTCGGCTTCAGTTCCTTCTGGGTCGCTGAGCACCACGGTCCGCATTTCGGCCAGCTGCCGGCGCCAGCAGCCTATCTCGGCTACCTCGCGGCGGTGACGAAGCGCATCACCCTCGGTCCAGCCTGCGTCATCCTGCCGATCAATCATCCGGTGCGGGTGGCAGAGGAGTATGCCGTCCTCGACCGGCTGTCGGGAGGCCGGATAGCGCTTGCGGTCGGCCGCGGAAATGAGCCGGGCGATTATGCGCTCTTCGGCGCAGACTACGACAAGAGCCGCGACCTGCTGCGGGAAGGGACCGAACTGATCGTCAAGCTGTGGACACAGCCAGGGCTGACCTTCCACGGCGAGCACTACCGGCTCGAAGAGCCGTTCACGCTCAACCAATATCCTGTCCAGCAGCCGCACCCGCCGATCGCGATCGCGGCCTACAGCCCGCCGACCGTTCAGATGACGGCGGAGCTCGGCGTGGACCTGATGCTCTCGCCGTTCGGGGTCGGCATGGCCTTCGGCGGGCTGGACAAGGCAGTGGCCGCGTTCCGTGAGGCAGCGGCGAAGGCAGGACATCCGAACCTGAAGATGATCTGCTCGTACTACTGCGCTATCTCAGAGAGCCCGGCCGATACGGAGCGTCACCAAGCGCGCCTCCTGCGATTTGTTCACGGGCTGCTCGAGATCGCCGCGGCGAAGCCGGACCCGCGGGTCTCGACCCCGCTTGCCGCTGCCCGCCAGCGCGTTCTCCAGATGCGGCCGAGCGACATCGGGCCGGACATGCTGATCACCGGCGATGCCGAGACCGTGATCAAGACCCTGAAGTGGTGCGAAGAACTCGGCATCGATGAAGTGATCCTCGACGTAAACTTTGGGTGCTATCCGCACCGCGAAACAATGCGGCAGCTCGAACTGCTGGCGCGCGACGTCTTTCCTGCCTTCCAGTCGACCAAGGTCAGCGTGGGCTGACCGCAGCCGGACGCGGCGTCATCGCCTCAGCGGGGATGATCCCCGCCTCGAGCGCGATGTCGCCGCCGTTCGCGATCGTGATGTCGCCCGCCTTTGCCCAAGGTACATCGACTTTCCAGCGCTGGAGGACAGCGCGCTGGAGGCGGATCACGGTGTGATTGCCGCGGTCTTCGACCCGTGAGGTGGGCAGCCCGAAGGCATGCAGCGGGTCAGGATGACGGAAATACGCCTGCCTGAGGGCGGGATCGAGGTCGAGCAGAGCGAGCCGCGCCGCTTGAATCTCGGCCCAGCTTCTCCCCGCATCAAACGCCGCCGGCAGGGGGCGGGGAGTCGAGCGCTCACGCTCCAGCCAGCCATCTCTCCCCGCAGCGCTCAGTTCGTCGAAGACATTGATCAAGTTGACCGCCCCCCGCTCCGGCGACCACTGAAAGATCGCCTTCTGGAACACTTGGCTGATCAAGCCATTCCAGACGAAGCGGTGCGAGCGGGGAAAGCCTACCCCCTCGACCCCGCCAAGCCGCCGGAACTCGCTGTAAAACGGCACGCCCTCGTCGTCGGTGACGGCGAAGCCGGTCCGGCCGAGTTCGCCGGTCTGAGTGAAGAAGTGACCGTTCGGGAGATCCCAGTTGGGGCGGGGTGCGCTTGTTCCCGCGGTCCGAGCAGGCTCGGCGAGCGCTTGCGCTGCTTGGTGCCCCTGGTCAAACGCCGTGAAGGCGTTCCATGCTGGCGGCCCTTCGTGACCGAGCCGCCAGGCGGCCCAGCCAGCGAGGCGATAGACGCGAATGAGCGCCAGTTTTGCGCTGATGGCGCGCTCATCCTCAAACCAGATAATCCGCTCCTGCCCATTTTCGGTGTACCGCACCCAGGCGCTCTCATGCTCGACCGAATAGCCAAGCTGGGCGCCGGGACGCTTAGCGATCGCGTCGATCTCAGCCCAGGTGCGCACCACGGCCGGTTCGCTGCTGTTCAGCTTCCAGTCGTACCCCCAGAGGCCGATCCCGAGCAGCAGCTTCTGAGGGGGCACCACCGAGGCGGCATACTCTGCGGTGCGGCGCACCCAGTCGATCGGCGCGGTCGAGCCGGGGGGACCCGAGGCCGGGTGATAGGCGTACGTCATCAAGACGACATAATCGCTTACCCGCCCAAGCGCCGCGTAGTCGTACGCGCCTGCCCAGCCCGTTGTCAATTCGCGCGGCTTCGCGGCGACGGCGATGGTCGTCAGCTTGCCAAGCGGCCGCAGCTTCGCGCTCAGTTCCTGCATAAAGGCGGTCAGTCCTGCCCGGTCAGACGGCTCTAGGGCCTCGAAATCGATGTTTAGTCCATCGTAGTCGTGGTCGCGGACGAGTTCGACGAGGCGATCGATCACTTTGGCGCGACGAGCCGGCGTCATGAGCACTGGGCTGAACTTCTCATAGCGCGGCCGGTTGTTGACGAGCGGGATCAGCCTCACGCCAGCCCGCTTGACAATCGCGCTCACCTCCGGGCGGTCGCGCCCGGACACCTCGCCGTCCTCCTCGACCGTGAAGTAGACGGGCGAGACAGCATCCAGCTGGCTAATCCGCTGCCGGAGAGCGTGCATCGTCTCCGCAGTGTAGACGTGCATATACATGAAGCGCCGGATTGGGGCCGGTTGGGCTGCCGCTGACGGCGGGAGGAGAAGGCCGAAAGCAGCAATGAGCGGAACGAGCGAGAACCAGCGACGCACGGAGAGGAGCATACGACGCGAGACGCCCGTAGTCAACTCGCCTGCACTCAGGGAGGCCTCACGCAGAACGTGTCGGAAAGGAACCGATTTCGCCGAGGACCTCTTGTCGCGGTCGGCGAGTCGAGCCTACACTCCTCCTTCGGTACCCCCTGCACTGTGGCAAACCGACGAGGGACGGGTGTGAATCGGGTGGCTCCGCCTGCTGCGCGCCTTGCCGTGATGGCGATGCTCGTGAGCTACCTTCTCGGCGCTTGGCTCATCGCCGCCACGGGGATCGGCGCCGCGCTGCGGACCGCCGACGCCTGGGCCCATCGCCCGGTTCTCCCCATCCCAACGGACGAAGGACCGAGCGCCTTTGCGCCCGGCGAAGAAGCGACCCTCGACGGGATCCCGATCTGGGGCGGCAGCGAGCGGATCAACGTGCTTCTCCTCGGGATCGACACCCGCCCCGACGAGGTGTTCTGGGAGCCGGGCCGAACCGACTTCATCGCAGTGGCAACGATCGACCCCCTGAGCCGCTCCGCCGGCCTGATCTCTTTCCCGCGCGATCTCTGGGTGCCGATCCCCGTCTCTCCTACCCTCCGCTTCGAAGAACGGGTGAACGCCGCCTATCGCATCGGCGAGTTAGAGCGCGCCCCGGGCGGCGGGCCGGCTGTCGCGCGGCGGATGATTGAATATAACTTCGGGATCCGAACCCATTTTTACGTCGTTGTCGATTTCAATGCCTTCGTCCGCGCGATTGACCGCATTGGCGGCATCACTGTCGATATCGAACGGCCGCTGAAAGACAATCTCTATCCCACCGACTATTACGGGACGAAGCGGATCTACTACGCGCCCGGCCTCCAGTGGCTCGACGGCCGCGCTGCGCTCGAGTACGCCCGCTCGCGCCACCAAGACAACGACTTCGAGCGCAACCGCCGCCAGCAGAAACTGCTCCTTGCGCTGCGCCAGAAAGCGCTCGACCTCAATCTGCTTCCTCTGCTGCCCCACCTCTTGCTGGAGCTGCGCAACGACATTCGGACGGATATGAGCCCTGCTCAGATCATGGCGCTCGCGCGGCTTGCCGCCGGGATCGACCTGCAGGATGTCACTCTTCGCTCGATCGGCCTTGAGGGCATCATTCGGGTGCCCGGGGAGCTCTACTTCGTCCCCAACCGACCGGTCGTCAGTTCGATCATTGCGGATGTCTTCACCGACCCTCGGGTCCGGCGGGAAGCGGCCCACGTCGTCATTGTCACCGACGCGACAAGGCGCCCCCAAGCGCGTCGGCTCGCTTCCTTCCTCGGCCAGCGCGGAATGACCACCCAGATAGAAGAGCGCTCTGCCGATGTGCCTCCCGCTGAAACTGTGGCGATCGACTATACCGGGAAGCCGGCAACTCTCCGCTATCTCGCCGAGCAGTTGAAACTGAGCCCCGCGCATGTGATCGCCGACCTGTCGGGGCTGGGCGCCGGCGATATTGAGATCCATATCGGCCCCGATCTTCGCCTTCCCTGAACCGCCAACGCCGCTGCCGAGCGTCAGCGAGGGAGTGCGTGGCGGCGCAGCGCTTCGGCGAGCAGCGTCGCGATATGGCGGACCCTGATCCGGTCGCCGCCCGCAGCGAGAGCGCTGTTCAGATGGAGCAGACAGCCCGGGTTCTCCGTCGCGACTTCAGGAGCGCCGGAAGAGCGGAGGGCGGCGAGCGCCCGCTGCGCGATGCGCCGGCTCACCTCGGGATGATCAAAGGCGACCGCGCCGCCGAAGCCGCAGCAGACGTCGCTCTCGGGCAATTCGACCAGCCGATAGCCCGCTCGGAGGAGGAGGTCCGCCCCCGCCGAGGGGCGACCCAGCAGATGAGTCCGTTGACAGAAGGGACGCCACGCCACCTGCCGGCCGCTGGAGGAAAGAGGCGGCGGCGCGACAATCTGGTCCAAAAAACTGACGAGGTCGAACGTGCGGGCGGCAAGCCGTTGCGCTCGCGCGCGCCACTGCGGCTCGGAAGCGAACAGACGCTCGTAGTCCTGCGCCAGAGCGATGGCACAGCTGGTCCCCGGCGTCACGACCCAGTCGAACTCGCCTTCCAGCGCAGCGATCGTCTGGCGAGCGAGCCGGCGGGCGCGTTCCTCGTCGCCCGAGTCGAGATGCGGCAGCCCGCAGCAATGCTGACCGGGCGGAGCCACCACCCGCAGCCCGCACTGGCGCAGCACCTCCACCGTGTCGTGGACGATCGCGGGCGCGAAGCGATCAGCGAGACACTGGAGAAAGAGCGCCACCCGCTTGCCTGCCGTCGCCGGCGTTGCCCACCGCGCATGGCGGGGCGGCAGCGCCTCTTGCTTGAACAGGCGGTCCCGCGCCGGACGAAGCGCCGGGCGCGGCGGGAGACGCCAGCGCTGCGGCGGGGGTAGGAGCGTCTGCAGGAGCGGCGGCGGCAGAAGGGCCGCTGCGGGAGCAGCGAGACGAAGCGACCATTCGACGAGCAGCGGGCGAGCCCAGATCGCGAGGAGGAGGCGTTTCGCTTGCGAGCCCGAGGCCACCCGCGGGAGCGCCGCCCGCGCCGCGCGGATTTGCTGCGGCAGCGGGATCGCCGCCGGACAGACCGACGCACAGGCGTGGCAAGAAAGGCAGAGAGAGAGCGGTCCCGCCGCCGCCGCAGCGCCATGATGAAACCGCGTATTTACGAGCCCGATCGCGCCGCTGTAGATATAGCCAAACGCATGGCCGCCGACGAGCTGATAGGGGGGACAGACGTTGGCGCAGGCGGCGCAGCGGATGCAGCGAAGCGCCTCTCGCGCCTCGGGGTCGCGCCACATTGCCCGGCGTCCGTTGTCAACCAGGATAATGTGCAGTTCACGTCCCGCCTCCGCGCCGGTGATCAGCGTGGTGAAACTGGTGATCGGCTGAGCGGTCGCCGAGCGCGCGAGCAGCCGGAGTTGCGTTGCGGCATCGGCCAGCGTCGGCAGGAGCTTTTCCCATCCCGCGAGGACAATCGTCAGCGGCGGAAGCGTTGTTACGAGGTCGCCGTTGCCTTCATTCGTGACCAAGAGCACGCTGCCGGTCTCGGCAATTAGGGCATTTGCGCCAATCAGCCCTGCATCAGCGCGGAGAAAGACCTCGCGCAGAACACGGCGAGCTAGGCGCACAAGCGCGGGAATGTCGTCCGGCGGCGCGCTTTCTCCAAGCACAGTGTGAAACAGTTCGGCAATCTGCGCCCGGTTTTTATGGATAGCAGGGATGACCATGTGGCTGGGCAGCTCGCGCGCCAGCTGGAGGATCCACTCGCCAAGGTCGGTCTCGACCACCGTGATCCCGGCAGCGGCAAGACTGCGGTTGAGGAAGAGCTCCTCCGTCACCATGCTCTTCCCTTTGATCAGCAGCCGCGCTCCCCGCGCTTGAAGGATCGCCGCAACCGTCGCCTGCGCCTCGGCCGCGGTCGCAGCATGATGGACAACGGCGCCGGCAGCGGCGGCGCGGTCGGCAAACACCGCGATTGCGGCTTCCGGGTCGGCGAGCACGGCATCCTTTGCTGCCCGGAGGCGCGACCGCGCTCCCTCAAAGCTGTCGCCGACCTCGGCAAGCTCAGCAAGAGCAGCGGCCCGAGCGCGCTGCCACCCCCGCTGGAAAGCGAGAAGGTTCGCCGCAAGCTGGGGATCGGCAAGCGCAGCCGCCACTCGGTCACGAAAGGGAGCGATTTCACTCATTCGTCACAGACCACGAGGATCGTGAGCGCGGCTGGACCGTGAACGCCGATCGTCAAGACCCGCTCGATATCTCCCGTCCGGCTCGGACCGCTGAGGAGAAGAACGGGAGCGCGCACTGCCGCCGCGAGGGAATGAGCTGCGGCAAGCGCTTCCGGCAGCGTCGGGATGAGCCGCTCCTGCGGCAGCACGACCACCAGATGCTCGGCGAGCAGGCAGCACGCCCGGTCGTCTGTCGGCTCGACGATGACCACGCTGCCCGTCTCGGCGACCCCCACCTGTCCCAGGACGACAACCTCTGACTGCAGCCGCGCTGCCGGAGGACGATCGCACCCAAGCCACGCCCGAGCGGAGGCGGTAGCGCCGGCGCCGGCAGGAACTGCCTCGCCTACCTGCGACCGCGGGATCAGCCGCGCTTCCGCTCCAAGCAGCTGAGCGCGCCGCAAGAACCCAGCAATGATGTCGGTCACCCAAACCGCTCCGCCACGGAATAATCGCATGCCGTCATGAGAATGGCATACCCACCGCTGTATCGCGCAGAACGCAGTCAAGCACGCACGCGGCGCCGGAAATCATCGCGTTCCTCTTTTCCGCAACATGCAAGGTCAGCATTGTGTGCCAGCCAGACAGTCCTACGACAGGCTGGACGGCGCGGAAAGAGCGCCACCGATCGCGAAGACCCTTAGCGAGAACAGAGCTGGCAAATGCTACGTCAAACATCGTACTTTTCTCGTTCTCCGCCCTTCATGTGCGCCAAGGGAATGGACAGCGTTCGAGGTTTAAATTAAGGTTGGTCTTAACGTAGCGTGACGCTCGACCGATGAACCTGCTCGCGGTCCCCGCCCCGTCCTCGGACCGAGCAGGAGCACTCGTCTGAAGGGATGTCCTCGCACCATCCACACGTGCCGAGGACTCGGATGGAAGGAGCATCAATGGGACGCAGAGAAAAGGTGGTGGCCGCCGAGCCAAACACCATCGAATCGCTTGGCGCAACCTTGCGTCGGGCTCGGCAGCAGAAGAGCATCTCTCTGACTGATCTTGCACAACGGCTCGGCTATTCGAAGAGCCACCTCTCGGTCGTCGAGACCGGACGCGTATGGCCATCGCGAGAACTGCTCCAAGCTTACGAAGAGGCGCTCGACCTCCAGAGTTCGTCGCTGGTGCAGCTGGCTGAGTCGCTCGCCCCGCTTCGCCGTTCACGCGCCTCTGCTCCTTATGTCGGGGCGTCAATCGAAACGCTGCTGCGGCGGGTAGCGCGCGGGGTTGGCGAACGAATCCGGCCCGAAGGGCGCGAGCGCGGCCGCACGAGCCCCCCGGGCAACGGCACCGCGACCCGAGAGACCCAGACCGCGATTGAGTGGGCCTGCAACCTTGTTGATTGGGCAGCGAACCATCCTCCCGTTCCCCCCCGGGAAGAGATCATCGTTGTTGGCTTCAGCGCTGCCGATGTCATCCCAACGCTCACCGACTCCGGCGCGCCGTTCAAGGCAGCGCTCCAAGGCGCGCTCAGCAACGGCTGGAATGTCTCGCAGCTGCGCTGGCTCGACAGCAGCGAGGAGTATCGCCTCTCTCTATTTGTGGGCATGCTGGATTTTTATGGATTTCGCGGCACCTACCGTCCGTTCATCCTGCCGACGACGAAAGGGCTCGGGACGCCTCCCTACGGACTTGTCGCCGTTCCCGGGTACGGCGCGCTCCTGCTGCTTCCGACCCGCACCGACCGAGTTGGCCACTACGCTGTCTACGCCGCGCTGTCGTTCAGCGACCCGGAGACGACGGCAATTCTCTGGGAGAACGGCGCTGCGCTTCGCGACCTTGGACAGTCCCTCGCGACGACGTATGAGCGCCCCTTGGACTGGCGCTCTGCCCGTACGCCTCGGGAGGAGTGGGCGCGTTTCAGCGAGGCCGAAACGCGCACCATCATCCAGCCCGGCGACCGCCTCCTCGTCCGCGATGGCATCGGCTCGCCGGGGCTGCTGGCGGATGATCGCCTCGAGAGCGACCTTGCGCGAGAGAAAGAGGACCCGGCATGGGAGCCGTTCTTGCGGACACTGCAGAGCGACCGCCGCCTGCAGCAAACCGCTTTCCGAGACCAAGCCCGCGTCCATCTGTATCGCGAACTGCTGACAAAGCGCGGGCTTGAACGGTTTGCCGACGGCGTGCCTAGCCCGCTCGACGCCAGCATCCCGTCCCTCAGCAGCGACCAGCGTGCCGCCTGGCTTCGGACGCTTGCTGCGCTGCTGCTGAACTCACCTCAGTATGAAATCGGTCTCCTCGACGAAGTGCCGGATTGGCTTGCCCCCGGAGGCGGCTGGCTGGTCAAGGGCACAAGCGCAGATGGTTTCGTTCATTTCGAGACGCTCGCCCGGCACGACGGCGCCCCGGCTCAGCTGCTGATCGAGATCCGCGACGCGATCCTCACTCAAGGGATGCGCGACTATTTCTTCGCGTTGTGGGAACGAGTGCCGCTCGCCAACCGCACGAAGGAGGCGGTCGCCGAGTATCTGCAGCAGCTTGCCCAGCGTGCCGAAAGCGCGCGCTAACGCCGCCCGGCGGCGAGCAGGGCGCTGAGCGCGTCGGGGTCCGTGACCGGCGCTTGGCAGACATAGTGCCGGCAGACATAGACTGCCGGCCGCCCGTCAATCGGGGTCTTCCCTGCCGTCAGCGGTGTTGGGCGCGCAGGGTCAGCGAAGGCGACGATTTTGTTCGGCAGATAGGGACGGCGCACGCGGCGCAGGAGTTCGTGAGCCTCGCTGCTCCCAAGGTCGCCGGCGAGGACGATTTCCAACGGCTCGCTGACGGCGAAGTCGAGCGCGGCGAGAAGCCGACCAAACGCCGAGGGCGCGCGTTCAAGATAGAGCACGAACGAGCGGAGCACCGTTGTCGCGCGCCGCTCATACTCTTCGTTGCCGGTGTGCAGCGCAAGGCGCGCCAGCGCATCGACCGCCGCTGAGTTGCCAGAGGGAGTCGCGTTGTCGAAGACATCGCGCGGGCGAAGGATGAGCTGCTCCTGGTCAGCTGCGATGTCGTAGAAGCCGTCTCTGGTTTCATCCCAGAACAGCCGGATCATGTCGCGCGCGAGGAGATCCGCTGCCTCAATCCAGCGGGGCGCAAACGTCAGCTCGTAGAGCGCGATCAGCCCGTCGATCAAGTTGGCGTAGTCCTCGAGATAGCCGAGAATGTGGGCCCGGCCATCTTTCCACGTGCGCAGCAGCCGCCCATTTGGTCGCATTGCGTCGAGCAGGAACGCAGCGTTTGCCTCAGCAGCGCGGCGGTATTCCGGCCGTTCGAGCACGGCCGCCGCTTCGGCGAAAGCGCGAAGCATCAGCCCGTTCCAGCTTGTCAGCACCTTTTCGTCGCGCCCGGGTTTGACCCGCTGCTCTCGGGCTTGGAAGAGGATGCGGCGTCCTCGCGCCAGCGCCTGCTCAACCTCTTCTTCCGCAAGCCCCAGCTGTCTCGCGGCGTCAGCGGGGGGGAGCGCCACGTGCAGGACAGAGGCGTGCTCAAAATTGCCCTCCGCCGTCACTCCATAGACGAGGGAGAAGATCCGGGCATCTGTCTCGCCAAGCAGTGCGCGCACCTCGTCCAACGTCCAGAGGAAAAACTTGCCCTCTTCTCCCTCGCTGTCGGCATCCTGAGACGAGTAGAACCCTCCCTCCGGAGCGGTCATCTCGCGCAGGACGTAGTCCAGCGTTTCTTCCGCGATCCGGCGATAGAACGGCTCGCCAGTGAACTGATAGGCAGCGAGATAGACCCGGGCGAGCTGCGCATTGTCGTACAGCATCTTCTCGAAGTGCGGCACCAGCCAAGAATCGTCGGTCGAGTAGCGATGAAAGCCGCCGCCCAGCTGGTCATACATCCCTCCTTCAGCCATCTTGCGGAGGGTGCGCTCAACCATGGCGCGAGCGCGGGCATCGCCCGTGCGCGCGGCAACGCGCAGCAGCACGTCGAGGATCATCGGCTGGGGGAACTTCGGCGCCCCGCCGAACCCGCCGGCGCGGGGGTCAAAAGAGAGAGCGAACTGCTGGACGGCGCGGTCGAGGATGTCCGGGTGCAGCAGTCGCTGCGGACCGCCGAGCTCTTGCGACTGACGAAGTTGCTCGGTGATCCGGCGCGCGCTCTCGATGACCGCGCCGCGTCGCGAACGATATGCCTCAGCGGCTGCGCGAAGCACCCGCGGAAAGCCGGGCATGCCTCCCCGGTCCTCGGGAGGAAAGTAGGTGCCGCCGTAGTAGGGGTGTCCCTCGGGCGTCAGGAACACCGTCATCGGCCAGCCGCCGTGACCCGTCATCAGTTGGACGGCCGCCATGTAGATCTGGTCCAAATCTGGCCGCTCCTCGCGGTCGACCTTGATGTTGATGAACAGCTCGTTCATCAGCGCCGCGATTTCCTCATTCTCAAAAGACTCGCGCTCCATGACATGGCACCAGTGGCAGGCGGAGTAGCCGATCGAAAGGAGGATCGGCTTGTCCTCCTCACGAGCGCGGCGCAGCGCCTCCTCTCCCCACGGATACCAATCCACGGGGTTGTGGGCGTGCTGCAGCAGATAGGGGCTCGTTTCGAATTGAAGGCGGTTGGCCATGCTCTCCTCGGTGACGCCGATTCGCTAAAGTGTGCCACGCCGCGCCAAGGAGAGCGCGAGTTGTTGGCGAGAACGCGATGGCCTATTTTGGGCGCGCAGAAGCGGAGGGAGGAACACGATGGAGAACGCTTATCGAGCGCAATATCGGCAGATGACGCGGGCGCAGATCCTGCAGGAGGAGCGCGAGGCGACCCCGGAACAAGCCGAGCAGGTGCGGGAAGCGATCAAGGAATGGATCAAGCATTCCTCACCGCACACCGCGAAGTTCCTGATCACGCTGCGGAAGGATGGCCGTCCGCATTGCCGGCCGGTGAGCGCTTTCGTGGAGGGGTGGACCGTCGGAACGATCAGTCAAGGGGAGCACCTGAAGAACCAGCATATCCGCAACAACCCGGTCGTCGCCTATCTCTGGGTCGAGAAATGTCCCCCCGAAAACCAATGGCTCAAGAGTGTCTGGATGCAAGGGATCTGCGAGATCATCGAGGACGAGGCGGAGATCCAGGCGTTCTTCGACCGGCGCGAAGCGGCGACGGGGGTCGGCAACAATCACCCAAATGAGCCCTGGAAAAAGCTGCTGCTGCGCACCACTCCCCAGCTGGTGCGCGCAGAAGGCTTTCTCGGTCCGACGAAACCGGTTCTCCTGCGCGACTTCTCCCGGTAAAGGCAATCGCACTTTGCGCGCCGTCGCGGAATACCTGCTTGGCGAGAAGCGGCAGACGCGCCGGCGCGCCCAGTCGCACTTTGCGCGTCGCCACGGAATACCGCTTGGGAGGGAAGATGAACACACGCAGTCGAATCGAAGAAGTGTGCGGCGCGCTCGGCCTCCGGTTTTCGCCGGCAGGGCACGACTCCATCATCATTCGCTTCGGCCCGCCGACGACAAGCATCGTCGTTCAGGCGCGCGACCTCGTGGTGAAGCTGGACCGCCCCTGCGGCATTGTGCTTCAGTCGGCGCTTCCTGCCGCCATTCAAGAAGCCAACCGGCTGAACGCAGAGATCATGCCGATGGGCGCGTTTACGGTCCGAGAGCGGGATCGGCTGCTGAGCTTCGGACTGGCTCTCATCGCCCCCACGGGGCTGACACCAGAGCAGCTTGACATCGGGCTGGCGGCGGTCGTCCTTAATCCGTTCGCTGCCCGCTTCGCGCCGTTTCTCGAGCAGACGCTCGGCGATCTTGACTGCACCCGCTGGTGGAACGGAGCCGCCTAGCGGCGGCGCGCCGCCCAGCGCCGGGCCGATTCTTGGTCCTCAGGACGAGGCGAGTCCGGCGGCCGCTCCTGCATGCCCCAGAGAATGCCGTCCGGGTCGGTGAAATAGGCAAGACGCCCCGACCCCTCAAACGGCGGGTTGACGAAGCGCACGCCTTTCGCCAGCAGGGCAGCAGCAAGCTCGTCAAGCCGGTGAACGCGCATTATGACGCAATTGCTCGCTTGGCTGCGGTCCTGCAGCGGCGGCTGCGGCTGGCCGCCCGGCTGGATATCCAGCAGCGCCGTCTCCCCTAAATCGAACATCGCCCCGCCCGCGCGTTCACGGACAAGAGGAAAGCCGAGAACATCGCGGTAGAACACCTTTGACCGCTCGAGGTCGGTCACGCGAAGCACTACCCAGCCGAGCGACTGAATATCCGGCGGCAGGGAAGGCACCCCCGGGATCCTAGTCGCGCCGGCGTCCCAGCGCCGCCACGCTTCCTGATCTTGGGGACGCGATGACCCTCGGCTCCGCTCTTGGAGCCCAGTGACATTGCCGGAAGGGTCGAGAAAATAGGCGAGCCGACTGTCCGGTTCAGGGCGAAAGTCATTGATGAAGATCGTCCCGGCCGCCTTGAGGCGGTCGATCGTGCCTTGGATGCCGTGGCACCGGAACACGGGGATGAGCGGCGCCTGGGCGCGGTCGGTGTAGCGCGGCGGACGCGTCCCGCCGGGCGACACCCACAGGATCGTCGTCTCGCCCGCCCAAAACATCTGCGAGTTCGGCCGGCCACGAAGCCCCGGCAGGCCGACGACGTCGCGATAAAACGCAATCGTCGGATGCGGGTCGGGCGTTCTCCGCGCAAACCAGCCTATCCCTTGGTAGTGGTCCCAAGGCATTGCTCTCCCCCTGCCGCCGTCACGATCTCGCTGCCCGCTCTGACGCCTTCAGCGTGCCTCCGCGTATGGTACCGAGCCGCCGGCTTTCTGTCCTCCCGCAGAAACGCTCTCGGCCGGCCGCCTGCCTCTGCGGGCTCTGTTGCTCCTGCCAATTCCTGCCGAAAGCAAGAGTAGAGCGGGCGGGCGTCTCCCCCAAATTGGCTATAGCGCATACGGGATTTGACGCACAGACGCGACGCCGCGCGGCCGGTAGACTGAGACGACGCGAAGCGGAGCGTTGAGAGAGGCGGAGGATGCACATCAGTCTCACGGAGGAATCAGTTGAGCGGGTGCTCGCCCTCATTACGGGGCCAGCGATCCTCGTCGACCGGCAAGGCTGCTTAGCCGGCGTCAATCGTCGCCTGTGCGACCTTGTCGGAGCGGAGCCGGAGGAACTGCTCCGCACTCCCGGCCGCTGGGCACGGCTGCCGACCGAGCCGGATTTCCCGCCGAACGGGGAGCTGCCACTCCACACCCCCACCGGAGAGGAGCGCTGGCTGCGGTGGCGTCCCGCCCGCCTCGATACCCAGGCGCTTGGCATTGAGGGCGTCATCTGGTCGGCGGAAGATGTCACTGCCGAACGGGAGCAGCGCCGCCGACGTGAGATTGAGAACCGGCAGCTTCACGACGTGTTCGAAAATGCCGGCATCGGCATGGCTTTCGCGAACCTCCATGGACGTTTCCTTCGGGTCAATCATTCGCTATGCGAGCTCACCGGCTACCGCGAAGACGAACTGCTGCGCATGACCGGCACCGACCTGTCCCACCCGGAGGACCGCCGCATCGAACTGGAGCAGGTCCGGCGGCTGCTCAACGGCGAGATCCCCTCATTTGAACTGGAGAAGCGGTTCATCCGTCGCGACGGCACCCCCTACTGGGTGCAGGTGCGCATCTCCCGCCTCGATGGCGACCCTGAGCCGATCCTGCTGACGCAGATCGAGGATATTCAGCATCGCAAGGACACTGAACAAGCGCTTCGGGAAAGCGAAGAGCGGCTGCGGCGCCTCCTCGACAATGCTGCCGACGTGATCTACCGGCTGCGGGTCCGCCCGCAGAAGCGCTACGAGTACGTCAGCAACTCGGCCACCCGGGTGTTCGGCTACGCCCCTGAGGAATGGTACCGCGACCCCGAACTGTGCGCCCAGGTCTGCCACCCTGATGACCGCGCAAAGCTCGTGGCCCCCCGGTCGCCGAGCGAGTGGGCGAGCGCGCCGATTGTCGTTCGGATGATCCGGAAAGACGGCCGCGTGATCTGGACGGAGCACCGGGTCACGCCGCTGCTCGACGAGCGCGGGGAGATCGTCGGTTTCGACGCGATCGTCCGCGATATCACCGAAAGCCGGCGCGCGGAAGAGAAGCAGCGGGAGGCAGCGGAGGCCCTCGCCGCCGCGAACCAGCAGCTGACCGAGAAGATCGTCGAACTGGAGCAGCGCAACCGCGAGGTGGCGATCCTGCGCGACATGGTGGAACTGCTCCAGCTGTGCATCTCTACTGACGAGGCGTACGACATCGTGGCGCGCTACGGGCCGCAGCTCTTCCCGCGGACCCGCGGCTCGGTTGCGATCATCAAGGCGTCGCGAAACGCCGTCGATCGGGTATGCGGCTGGGGCGACCCGCAGCCCGGCGACCCCGTTTTCGGGCCGAACGACTGCTGGAGCCTGCGGCGCGGACGTCCTCATCTCGCCGCCGACCTCGCCACAAGCGTCACCTGTCCGCATCTCCGGCAAGGGGTGCCGACCCCGTCGCTTTGCGTGCCGCTCGCTTCTCAAGGCGAAGCGTTCGGCGTGCTGACGCTCCAGATGGAAGACGCCCGCGCAGTGCCGGAGAGCCAAGCGCGGCTCGCGAGTTCCGTCGCCGAGCAGATCGCCCTCGCGTTGGCCAATCTCGCCCTCCGCGAGCAGCTGCGCAGCCAGTCGATCCGCGACCCGCTCACCGACTTGTACAACCGGCGCTTTCTCGAGGAGACCCTCGAGCGTGAACTGATGCGCGCCCAACGCCTCGGCCGCCCGCTCTCGGTGATGATGATCGACATCGACCATTTCAAGCGGTTCAACGACGACTATGGCCACGACGCGGGCGACGCTGTGCTGCGCGAGATCGCTGCCCTGCTCAAAAGTCATACCCGGGCCGGCGACGTCGCCTGCCGGTATGGCGGGGAAGAGTTCGTCATTCTGCTGCCGGAGCTGCCGGAGGACGTCGCAGCGCGCCGTGCCGAGGAGCTGCGCGAGGCGGTGCATGCGCTTGCCGTCTTCCACCGCGGCCGCCAACATCGCGCCCTGAGCGTTTCGATCGGCGTCGCCAGCTCTTCCCTCGCCAGCAGCGTCGAAGACCTCCTCGCTCTCGCCGACGCCGCGCTCTACCAAGCGAAGCATGAAGGGCGCGACCGGGTCGTCGTCGCGTCGCGCCCTGCCGACGGCGGAACGCCGGCTCAGTAGGCGCGCGCGAAGATCGCCACCTGCTGCGTGCGCGCGCCAGTAAAGAAGCAGACCCCTTCGCCCTCTTCTGCATCGAGCAGGAAGCAGCGCAGGGTCGCCTTTGTCTCCTCTTTCAGGCGCAGTTCATCCTCGTTCGAGCCCGCCCAGTGTGTTCGGATGAACCCGCCACGCGACTCAAGCACCTCGCGAAACTCGGCATAGGATCGCACGCCGAACGTGGTGTTGGCGTCGCGGAACGCCGTCGCTTGGCGCAGGAGCTCCGCTTGAATCGCCTCAAGCAGCGTCCGGACTGCTGGAACAACGCCGTCGACCGGAACGCCGACCTGTTTTCCTTCTTTGCCGGGAAGGTCGCGCCGCGCCAGCACCACCGTACCCTGCTGAACATCGCGAGGGCCGATCTCCACCCGCACCGGGACGCCCCGCATCTCCCAGTCGTTGAACTTAAACCCCGGCGTGACATCGTCGCGGCGGTCAAGCTTGACGCGGACCCCCGCTCCCGCCAACGCCCGCTCGACCTGCTCGGCGACCGGCAGGACAAGCGCGCGGTCCGCTTCGCCGCGCCAAATCGGCACAATGACTACCTGGATCGGCGCCATCACGGGCGGAAGCCGCAGCCCCTGATCATCGCCGTGGACCATCACTATCGCGCCGACCATCCGAGTGCTTACGCCCCAACTGGTGGTGTGGCAGTATTGGAGCACATTCTCGCGGTCGAGATACTTGATGTCGAAAGCGCGGGCGAAGTTTTGGCCAAGGTAGTGGCTCGTGCCGGCCTGAAGCGCCCAACCGTTGCCCATCATCGCTTCGATGGTATAGCTCTCCACTGCGCCAGCGAATTTCTCGTTGTGGCTCTTCCGCCCCTTGATCACCGGGATCGCCGCATCATTGACCGCGAAGTCAACATAGACATCGAGCATGCGCAAGGTCTCCTCGATCGCTTCCTCCGCGGTCGCGTGCGCCGTATGCCCTTCCTGCCACAGGAACTCGAGCGTTCGCAGGAAGGGGCGGGTGCGCATCTCCCAGCGAACGACATTCGCCCATTGATTGATCAAGACAGGAAGGTCGCGGTACGAGCGGATCCACCGGGCGTAGGTGTGGCCGATGATCGTTTCAGAGGTGGGACGGACGACGAGCGGCTCCTCGAGCGGTTGTCCGCCCCCGATCGTCACGATCGCCAGCTCCGGCGAAAATCCCTCAACGTGCTCGGCCTCTTTCTGCAGAAAGCTCATCGGGATGAAGAGCGGAAAATAGGCGTTGACATGCCCCGTCGCTTTGAAGCGACGATCGAGGCCATCGCGCACCGCCTCCCAGATCGCGTAGCCGTAGGGGCGGATGACCATGCAGCCGCGCACCGGCGCATTCTCGGCCAGTTCCGCCTCACGGATGACATCGAGATACCAACGCGAGTAGTCGGCGCTGCGGGGCGTGATCTTCTCGGCCATCGTCGCTGCGTGCTCCTTCCCGGCAGATAGCGCACCAAAGTATAGGCGGCTAGCTGCTCCCACCGAGAGCGCGCTACACTTCAAGTGAAAGGAGCAAAGGCAGGCAGCGCTGAGACCGATTCGCGCGCTCTTCTACGACGCGGGCTTCACCCTCATCCGGCCCACGCTCACGATCGACCGCTTGCTGGCCGAGGTGCTGCGGCGACGCGGGCATCCGGCGGAAGCGGAGCAGCTTGCTTCGGCTATTCCGCCATTTGACCTCTTCCTCGAGCGCTTTCAGGCAGAGGGCGAGGCGGTGTTCGCCTCCGACGCGCAGACCACCGCCCTCTGGCATGCCTATTACCGGACGATCTTGAGGCGGGCTGCTGCCCATCTCGGCGAGGAGGAGATCGCCGCCTGCGCTGCGGAGGTGACCGAACTTTACGGGCTGCCTGACTACTGGGAACCGTACCCCGACGTAGCGCCAACCCTCGCCGAAGCGCGGCAGCGCGGCCTCATTCAGGGCGTCATTTCAGACTGGGGCGCCCGGCTCACGCCGATCCTGCACGGGATTGGGCTGACCGATCATCTCGACTTCGTCGTCGTCTCTGCGGTTGTAGGGGCTGCGAAGCCGAACCGCCACCTCTTCGAACTGGCGCTCCGGCGGGCCGGCGTCGCGCCGGAGGAAGCGGTCTATGTGGGAGACACCTACCGCGCCGATATCCTCGGGGGGAGGAGCGCAGGGATCCTTTCGGTGCTGCTCGACCGCAACGGGGCGGTCGCGCGGCTCGATGGGCCGCTCATCCGACGGTTGGATGAGATCTTCCGCTTAATTGACGACCTTCAACCGGGCGCGCCTGCGGTATCCTAGGAGCCATGTCCGACCTCGACCAAGCCCCACGCCCCGCCGCCTCGTCCGACTGGTCGACGATCGAACTGAAAACCCTTACCCTCGAAGCAAGCCTCCAGCAGCAGCTGATCTACGCGCGCGACCTCGCGCGGGCGTTCGCTGAACTCGAAGCGAAGGAGGCCCAGCGCAAGCGCCTGCTTGAAAAGGTTATCTCGGCGCAGGAAGACGAGCGTCGGCGCATCGCGATCGATATCCACGATGAAGTGCTGCAGATGCTCGGGTTCAACTTGATGAAGATCGACCTGATCGAGCGGCTCTGGCAGAAAGGCGACTATCCGCTCGCGCTGGAGCACCTGCGAACCTTGCGCGACACGCTCGAGTCAGCCATCAATCTGCTGCGCGATATCATCACCGACCTCCGGCCGCCCTCTCTCGATGTCCAAGGGCTCATCCCGACGCTCGATGAATATCTCAAGCGCTTCCGTCGCGAGACCGGGATCGAGGTCGCGCTCTCGAGCGCTATCGGCCGCCGGCAGTCGCCGACCGTCGAAACGCTGATCTACCGCCTTGTGCAAGAAGCGCTCGTCAACACGCGAAAGCACGCCAAAGCGACCCGCGTCTCGGTCGATCTCGTCGCCCAGGGAGATCGAATTCAGGTGACGGTGCAGGATAACGGCCGTGGCTTCGTGGTCGAGGAGGCGCTGCGCGACAGTTTGGCACGCGGAAGCATCGGGCTCCATTCCATCATCGAGCGCGTGCATCTCGCCGGGGGCGAGTGCGAGATCCTGAGCGAACCGGGCGCGGGCACGACGATCCGCTTCTCCGTCCCGATGAACGCTTAAGAGTTCGGGCCCTCACGCCCCTGGCTGGGCGGTGAGAAGGCGGACTGCTCGCTCCACGCCGCATCGGCCGCCTCGTTCGCAGCACGCCACCGCTCCCACGTCTCGGTGAACTCCGCGCTCAACTGGAGATAGCGCGCCTCTGCTTCCGGTATGCCCGCCGGCTCATAGCCGGGCCGAACCTCGCGTTTGCGCCAGATCAATTCGTGGCGAAGGCGGGCGATCTCCTCATCCAGCGCCCGCAGTCGTGCCTCGAGCCGTTCGATCTCGTCCATAGTCTCTCCTGCGCCCCGGCACTGCCGGGCTTGACGGCGGCCGAAGGCGATGCCAAGATGCGGCTGCACCCTGCTTGGAGTTTGCCCGTGACGCAGCCAGCGATCAACCCGACGATCTTTCGCGACTACGACATTCGCGGTGTTGTCGGCACTGATCTTGATGAGCGGATTGTCGCGCAATTGGGGCGCGCCTTCGGGACGTTCCTGCGCCGCAGCAGCGAGCGGCCGCGCGTCGCCGTCGGCCACGATGCCCGGCTTACGTCGCCCAGCTACGCTGCCGCCGCCATCGACGGCCTCCTCGCCGCCGGCTGCGATGTGGTCGCGATCGGTATGGTCCCGACACCAGTGCTCTACTTTGCCGTCAACACCCTGGGGGTGGAAGGAGGGCTGTGCGTTACCGCAAGCCATAATCCCCCCCGATTCAACGGCCTGAAGCTGCGCAAACGGCCGGGGCAGAGCGGCGAGCCGCTGACGAGCGAGGAGATCCAAGAGATCCGGCGCCTTGCTGAAACGGAGCACTTTGCCGATGGCGCCGGCACGCTCGAAAACGGCGATGCCGTGACCCCCTATCTGGACTACCTCGCGCAGCGCCTTCGCCTCAGCCGCCCAGTGCGGGTCGTCCTCGACACTGGCAACGGCGCGACGGGACCGACAGCGCTCGAGGCGCTTCGCCGGATCGGCGCCGAGGTGTGCGGCCTTTTCACAGAGCCGGACGGCACCTTCCCGAACCATCTGCCAAATCCCCTCAAGCCCGAGAACCTGCAGTCGCTCATCAAGGAGGTGCAGCACACCGGTGCCGAGATCGGGGTCGCTCTCGACGGCGACGGCGACCGGCTCGGCATTGTCGCCGACAACGGGGCCATCCTCTGGCCGGACCAGTATCTCATCTTTCTCGCCCGCCACGCGCTCGCCGCTCGCCGCGGTCCCGTGGTGTTCGACGTGAAATGTTCGATGGCGCTGATCGAGGAGATCGAGCGCGCTGGCGGGACCCCCATCATGACCCGCACGGGCTACACGAATATCGCCCGCAAACGGCGCGAGGTCGGAGCGGTGATCGCGGGCGAATTCTCGGGCCACCTGTTTTTCGACGACCCCGTCATCGATTTCGACGATGGGACCTTTGCCGCCGGCATGCTGCTGCACTGGCTTGCCGCCCAAGAGCAGCCGCTCTCGGCGCAGATGCGCAGCCTCACCCAGTATGCGGCCACTCCCGAAGAGCGCTACGCCTGCAATGAGGCCGCCAAGCAGCGCGTCGTCGAGGAAGTGCGCCGGCGATTCAAGCAGGAATACGACACTATCGATATCGACGGCGTCCGGATCATCTTCCCCGACGGCTGGGCGCTTGTCCGCGCTTCGAACACCGAGCCCGCTCTCACCGCCCGCTACGAAGCGCGAAGCCCGGAGCGACTGCGCGCTATCGTCGCGCTTGTCAAAGACGTGTTGCGCCAATTTCCCGAGGTCGACCTCGAGCGCGAGTAGCGAGAAGACCGCAGGAGAGACCCGCCGTGCCCGATATCGCCCACGAACTCGACCCGCCAAGCCGGCTCCTGCTCGGTCCCGGTCCCAGCAACGTTCACCCGCGGGTGAGCCGCGCGCTCGCCGCGCCGGTGCTCGGCTATCTCGACCCCGCTTGGTTCACCGTCATGGACGAGACCGTTGCGCTGCTTCGCCGGGTGTACGGCACCGAGAACCGCGTCACCTTCCCCATTTCGGGGACAGGCACCGCGGGGATGGAAGCGCTGCTGTACAACCTCCTCGAGCCGGGCGACAAAGCGATCATCGGCGTGAACGGCTATTTCGGCGACCGACTGCACCAGATCGCCCTGCGGGCCGGCGCGGAGGTCCTCCCCCTGCGCGCTCCGTGGGGGCAGCCGGTCGACCCTGAGCGCGTTCGGATCGCCCTCAAGGAGAACCCAGGGGTGAGCCTCGTCGCCGTTGTCCACGGTGAGACCTCAACCGGGGTTCTCCAGCCGCTCGACCGCCTCGGCGAGATTGTGCGGCAGTACGGCGCGCTGCTCCTTGTCGACTGTGTGACAACCCTTGGCGGCGAGGCGGTCGATATCGACGCGAACGGGATCGATGCTGCCTACAGCTGCACGCAGAAAGCGCTCAGCTGCCCGCCGGGGCTGTCGCCGATCACGCTCAGCGAACGGGCGTGGGAGAAAATCGCGCGGCGGAAGACCCCCGCTCAGTCGTGGTACCTCGACCTGAAGCTGCTGGCGGAATATTGGCTCGGCAATCGGACCTATCACCACACGCCGCCAGTGGCGATGATCTACGCCCTGCGAGAGGGGCTCCGGCTCGTCCTCGAGGAAGGGCCGGAGCAGCGGTATGCTCGCCATCGGCGGAACGCCGCTGCGCTGCGTGCTGGGCTCGCCGCGCTCGGCCTGCCGTTCATCGCCGCCGATCCCTACTCGCTGCCAACCCTGACCGCAGTCCAGCCCCCAGCGGGCGTGGACGAGGCGGCACTGCGCGCGGCGCTCCGCGACCGCTATGGGATCGAAATCGGCGGAGGATTAGGCCCCCTGCGCGGCAAGGCGTGGCGGATCGGCTTGATGGGGGTGAATGCGACGGCCGCCAATGTCCTCCTCGTCCTGACCGCGCTCGAAGCTGTGCTCGCCGAGGCCGGCTATCCTGTCGCGCCGGGAGCGGCCAGCGCCGCGGCACGGCAGGTCCTCGCTGCGGCGCCGTCCGACTAATGCCCCGCCCGACCAAAGGAGAACATGATGGTGAGCGTGCAGGGTGTCTTCCCTCCTGTTCCGACAATCTTCGACGCCGAAGGAGCGCTCGACCTCGAGCGGTTTGCTCGGAACCTCCGGCGGTGGAACGCGACCGGTCTTGCCGGCTACGTGGTGCTGGGGTCGAACGGAGAGTTTGCGCTTCTGGAGGAGCGGGAGAAGCTCGCCCTGATCGAACGCGCCCGCGACGAGACCCCGCCGGACAAGCGTCTCATCGCGGGAACTGCGGCCGAGTCGACGCGCGGCACGATCGCGCTCACGCGGGCGGCGGCAGCGCTTGGCGCCGACGCGGCGCTCGTGCTGACCCCGCATTTCTATTCGCCCTTCTACGACGAGGCAGCGTACCTCCGGCACTTCATGGCGGTCGCCGACGCCTCCCCCATCCCGGTCCTCGCCTACTCCATGCCCGCCTTCGCCAAGGTCGACCTCGCGGTCTCGACCCTCCTTGCGCTCGCTGAGCACCCGAACATCATCGGCTATAAAGAGAGCGGGAGCGATGTCGCCAAGATCGCGGCGGTCGCAGCGAGCGCGCCCTCCCACTTTGCGCCGCTCATCGGCTCGGGGAGCCACTATCTTCCCGCGCGGCTGCTCGGCGCAACGGGCGGCATTCTCAGCCTCGCCATCGTCGCGCCGGAGGCATGCGTCGAACTCGACGCCGCGATCGCCTGCGGCGACCTGCCGAAAGCCCAAGCGCTTCAGCGGCGGCTGCTTGCGCTCAACACTGCCATCACCAGCCGCTACGGCATCGCGGGGGTGAAGGCAGCACTCGACCTCCTCGGCTATGCGGGGGGAGCCCCCCGTTCCCCACTCACGCCGCTTGATGAGACCGCCCGGCACGACCTCGCGACTGTCCTCGCTGCTGCCGGTCTTCTGCCAAGCGCCGCCTAAGAGCGCTCCTCCGTCGCCGAGTCGCGAAAGACGGCCCGAGGCGGCGCAAGAAGCGCGATTGCGGCCATCAGCCCCACAACCAGCACTCCCTGCAGGGCAAACGTCATCTGCACGCCGATGAGGTCGGCGAGGGCGCTAATCGGCAGTACCATCAACGGCATCATCGAGAACGTGAACATATAGACGCTCATCAGGCGGCCGAGGTAGTCGCGGTCGCAGTTCAGCATCAGCAGCGTGTTGTTGAGCGACATGAAGAGGTTGCTCACGCCGCCGGCGCCCATCAGCAGGATCGCCGCCACGGCGAAACTACTGGTCGCTCCAACGACGAGCAGCAGCGCCCCAAAGGCGAGTGCTGCCACAAGCTGCAGCACCGCCTTGCGGGGATAGTCGGCAAACGCTCCCAGCGCCAGCGACCCGACAAGCGCGCCAAGGCCCTGCATCGTCATCAGGAAACCGAGCCCGGCCGACTCAACGCCGAGCACCGAGACGGCGTAGACCGGCAAGAGATTGACGTAGGGCATGCCGATGCCGACGAAGACAAAAGCCGTCAGGATCATCACCCAGAGCGAAGGCTGGGCCGCAATATAGCGGAAGCCGGCGCCAATCTCTGCAAACATCGGCCGACGTGGCGCCCCGCTCCGCCGCGGAAGCCGGACTAGGAGCAGCGGGAGCGCCGAGAGGAAGTAGCAGGCACTCATCAGGTAATACACCCCAGCAATCCCAACGCCCGGCAGGGCGATGAGGATCCCCGCGAGCGCCGGCCCAACGATGCGGGACAAGTTGAAGAACGAGTTGTTCACCGCAATGGCGTTGGCAAGAAAGCGCTCCGGAACGACGTCCGGCAGCGCACCTTGGCGAGCGGGCATGTTGAAGGCGAACAGCGTGCCTTGCCAGAGCGCAGAGACGACAAGATGCCAGACCTGGATCACGCCCGTCTGCACGAGCAGCGCAATGACAACGGTCTGGAGGCCAACGAGCAGCTGCGTGACCGCCATGATGGCTCGGCGGTCATAGCGGTCGGCGGCGACGCCGGCGAACAACGTCAAGACGAGGCCGGGCACTCCCCATGCCACCGCGACAAGGCCGAGGTCGGTCGCGCGACCAGCGATGAGATACGCGAGGTAGCCGGTCGTCACCATCTGCATCGTCATCGGCACATAGGTGCAGACCAGCCCGAGGACAAAAGCGCGGAATTGCGGTTGGCTGAGGGAGATAAACATCTTCGGCCAGCGGGACTCCGGCGCTGGCCGATCGGCGCTCAGTTCGATGACCGTTCGCTGGCTCACTGAGCGATTGTACCACCGACGTTCGAGAGCAACGCGCCTATACTTCGCTCCGTGCTCGGCTCTCGGTGGCGCCTCCCGCTCGAAGCGGGCGGCAGCGCGCCCTTCACCCGCATCGACTGGCTTCTCTTCGGCGGGGTGATCCTCGTCGCCGCCCTCCTGCGTCTTCCCGCCCTCGACACGATCCCGCCGGGGCTGTGGCGCGATGAGGCAGGCTACGCGCTCGCCGCTCAAGACATTCAGCGGGGCCTCCTCAAGGTGTACTGGGGAGACAAAGAACCGCTCTTCCCCTATGTTCTCGCCGGGGTCTTCGCCGCACTGGGGCCGAGCGTGGAGACAGTGCGGGGAACGGCGGCGCTTTTCGGCGTCGGCACGGTCGGCCTGACATTTCTCCTCGGCCGCCTGCTCCTCGGCCGCTGGGGCGGCAGCGTCGCCGCCATCGGTCTCGCGACGACCTTCTGGACCCTCGACCTGAACCGCATCGGCTTTCGCGTCAACACTATGCCGTTCTTTCTGACCCTCGCTTTCTGGCTCCTGTGGCGGGGGCTCATCCGCGGCGGCCGCGGAAACTGGCTCGGCGCCGGGATCGCCCTCGGCGTAACGCCGTATACCTATCTCGCAGCGCGAATGGCGCCAGTTGCGGTTGCGCTCTTCTTCGGCTGGCTGCTCCTTGTCGACCGACGACGCGTTGCTGCCGACCGCAGCGGATGGGCGCTGCTTGCCGGGGGGATGATCCTCACCGCGCTTCCTCTCCTCATCTATTTTGTGGTCGAACCAGCCTCCTTTCTCGACCGCGCCAAGCAGCTGTCGCCGTTCTCCGGAGCAGCTTCCCCCGCGGAGATCGCGGTCATCGCGGCGAGAGGCGTGTGGGACACCGTCGGGATGTTCTTCTGGCGCGGCGACAGCGAGCCCCGCCACAATCTCCCCGGCCGGCCCGTGCTTGACCTTGCGAGCGGCGCCCTGTTCGCCCTTGGCGGAGCGATCTGCATCGTCCGGTTCCGCGAGCGGGCGGCAGCGTTTCTCCTCCTCTGGCTGGCGATGCTCCTCCTGCCAAGCGCGCTCGCCGTCGACAACCCCCACGCCCTGCGCACGCTCGGCGCCGCTCCCGCTGTCTTCCTGCTCGTTGCGCTCGGCGCCTCCACCCTCGGGATGGCGCTCACGTCGCTGCTCCGCCGCCCGGCGGTAGCGCCGACGCTCGCGGCGGCCTGGCTGGTGATCGCCGGGGCGCTCACCGTGCGAGACTATTTTCTAGTTTGGGCTGCTTCGCCGCTGACCGCCCAGTTCTTCGAAGCAGAGGTGACCGCCGCCGCCCGCCTCCTGCGCGACGCGCCCCCTGGAACCCTCGCCTACGCCTCGGCGCCCTTTGTGCCGCACCCGACGGTTGAATTCCTCGCCCCCGCACGCGCCCCACTCTGGTTCGACGGCGGCGAGGGGGTCGTCTTCCGGCACGACCGCGGGCCAAACGGGACCGTCTACGCGCTCCCCGGCTCGAACGAGCGAGCGCGCAGCACGCTTCAGTCTGCGGTCGGGGACGCTGTCATCACGCCGGGCCCGGCCGGCGCAGACGGTCGGCCCCGCGCTTGGCTGGTCTTCCTCCCGCCGACCGCGCCGATCGTCGTGCCCCGCCTCCCGCAGCCGGCCGCCTTCATCGCCGGCGGGGTCGTCGAGGTGACGAGCAGGAGCGACATCCCGCCCGCGATCGCGCCGGGCGGGCGGGTCGAGGTGGCGATCGCATGGTCGCCGCGCGGCCCGACCGTGCAGCCGGACCTCGCTTTCTTCGTCCACCTGCTCGACGCGACGGGACAGCTCCGCGGCCAGCATGACGCGGTGACGTATCCGAGCTGGCAGTGGCAGGGCGGCGAGCGCGTCATCAGCTGGTTTTCGCTGCCGGTCGCCCCCGATGCTCCGCCCGGCCGCTACCGCCTGATTGCCGGGGTTTACCCCCGCGCCACCTTGCAGCGCCTGCCCTGGACAGCTGCTGGCCCCGCAGGCGAACAGCCGGTCGGCGACACCATCGAGCTCGGCATCACGAAGATTGCGCCGCCGCCGCCGCCGCCGCCGGAGCGCTGGCTCGGGGTTGCGCTCGGGGGGCGGATCGCGCTCGACGGGGTCGACCTCCCCCCCGGCGGCTGCGCCCTGGAGAGCGCGCGCCCCCCCTGCGATCTCACGATCGCGCTGCATTGGCGAGCACTGACCGTCCAGCCGGACGACGTCCAAGTCTTCGTCCATCTGGCGGGCAGAGACGACCGCCCGGTCGTCCAAGCCGACGGCGCGCCGCGGGGCGGAACGTATCCAACCTCACTCTGGTCGCCCGGAGAACGGGTGCTCGACCAACGGGCGCTGCAGCTCCCGGCAGGACTTCCGCCCGGCGACTACCGCCTTCTCGTCGGCCTCTACCGCCTCGAGGGAGGAGCGCGGCTTGCGACGCCGTGGGGAGCGGAGAGTATCGAGATCGCGACGGTACGGGTCGGCTGAGCACGCGACGCCGTCTGCTGCTCCCCCGCGGCAGGAGAGCGCCGCGCCGGTGCCGTCCCGGGCAGGAGCAGGTCTCGCGTGCCGCCGTCCGCCCGGCAGCCGAGCGCTTTGGGACGCTTGACGGGACGAGAACAAATGTTCTATTCTCAACGCGGGATGAGCCCCCGCTGAGCGCGGGGCGATCGCGGCGGAAGGAGCGCTCCGCTGAACTGCAGCTACCACCCTCTCTACGCTCTTGTCCTCGCTTCTCAGGCGGGCGACCGCGCCGCTCAGGAAGCATTAGTCGAGCGGTTTCAGCCGCTTCTCCGTTCGCTCTGCCGAGGCTGGCCCGACTATGAGGAGCACTATCAGGAGATGGTCTGCCAGTTTCTCGAACTGGTTCGCGACTACGATCCCAGCAGCTCCATTTACTTCGGCCACTACATCAAGGTGAAACTCGCCTGGCGGATGAAAAACTACCGTCGCCGCATTCGGCAGCGAACGCGGCCGGAAACGCCGCTGCCCGCGCCGGAGCACGCCATCGCTGCCGCGCCTGACCTTATCGAGCGTGTCGACGTGGAGATCGCGCTGCAGCGGCTGTCGGCGCGCCAACGCGACGTCCTCATCCGGTCGTACTGGCACGACGAGGACGCGGCACCGATCGCGCGCGCGCTTGGGATCAGCGCGCGCGCTGTCCGCGCTCTCCGGCTGCGCGCCGAGCGCCGGCTCGCTGCGCTTCTTGGCGAGAAGCAGGGTCCCCCGTAGGAGAGTTCTCGACTCGGCGCGACCAGTCTGCTACGCTGAACACGTGCGCGCGCTTCTTCCTCTGCTCGCGCTTCTGCTCTGTGCCAGCTGCGGGTGGAGCAGCCCGATACGGGAAGCAGAAGAGCAGGCGCTCGCGGCGTTCCGCGCCGAGTTTGGCGGGGTCGGCCGCCGCCCGCCTTGGACAACCAAGATCAGGATCGCCCCTGACGGCGATTGGGTCGTCCGCGAGATCAGCCATCTCGCCGTCGAGACCCGCCTCGTCGCGCTCGACGATGAGGCGCGCCGGCGCGGGGTTGAGTGGCGCGGCGAGGTGATGGTGACCTACTGGTCGCGGGTGATTGACGCAGCCGCTTGGCGCGGGCCAGCACTGCCCAGTTCGTGGGACCAGTACGCGGCGCTCTATCGCGTCGAACGCGCCGACGGCCGCCTCATCGTCGCTCCCGTGCTGCCTTCCCCCGGGTTCTGAGCGCGTGATCGCCACGCCGCCCCTCGTCGGCTACCTGATTGTCGCCGCCGTCGCCTTTGCTGTCGGCACGTTGGCGCTCCCGCTCGCTCACCGGTTCGGGGTCGCCCAAGGGATGATCGATCTTCCTCGCCCGGGGGAAGCGCAAGAGCGGCCGCTGCCGCGGAGCGGCGGCTACGCGCTGTATGCAGGGTTCTTCGCCGGGCTGCTTGCCGCCATCGTGCTCTTCCCGCGCTATCCGGGCGAGTGGCTTCGCCTTGCCGGGCTCGTCGCCGGCGCTCTTCTTATCCTGCCGGTCGCCTACCTCGACGACCGCTACCGCCTCTCGCCCTGGCCCCAGTTCGGGATGCAGGTCGCTGTGGCCCTTGTCGCCGTGCTGTTCACGATCCAGATCGACATGGTCCGCCGCATCGAACTGCCCCTGCTGATCGCGGTCCCCCTCACCGTGCTCTGGATCGTCGGCATGATCAACACCGTCAATTTTGCCGACGGCGTCGACGGCCTCGCCGGCGGCGTGGGCGCCATCGCAGCCTTGACCCTCTTTCTAGTCTCGGTGATCCAAGGGCAGCACTCGATTGCGGCGTTGCCGCTGGCGCTCGCGGCCGCCTCCCTCGCCTTCTTGCGCTGGAACTTTTTCCCCTCCCGGCTGATCCTCGGCACCTCGGGAGCGACGCTGATCGGCTTCCTCTTGGCGGTCTTTTCGATCATCGGCGGAGCGAAGATCGCCGCGGCGCTGATGGTGATGGGGCTGCCGATTGCGGATGTCGCCTCGGTGATCCTCTACCGCCTGCTCCAGCGGCGCTCGCCGTTCAAAGGCGGCGACCGGGCGCATCTTCACCACCGCCTGCTCGATCTCGGGCTGACCCAGCGTCAGGTGGTGTATCTCTTCTACGCACTCACCGCCTTCCTCGGCGGACTGGCGATCTCGCTGGGCGCGGCGGGCAGTGAACGCTGGCCGGGGCTGATCCCGATGGCGGTGATTGTCGTGGGGGTGCTCGCCTACGTCCTCTCCAAGACGTGGCGGCCTGCCAGGGCGTCGCGCCGCTAGGAGCGGCGGAGCGGCGGAGCGGGGCCGAAGCGAACGCGCAACAGCCCCCGCACGTCGTCGATCGCAGTGCGGATGATGTTGACGCGGCTATCGAGATCTTCGATCCATTCGACCGGCACCTCTGCGATCCGGTAGCCGTGCTGCTCCGCGCGGAGCAGCAGCTCCGTATCGAAGAACCAGCTCTCGTCTTCGACAAGGGGCAGCAGCTCGTGCGCCGCCTGCCGGGTGATCGCCTTGAAGCCGCACTGCGCATCCGAGAAGTGGTTCCAGAAGAGCACCTTGATCAGCAGGTTGTAGCCTCGCGAGATCACTTCGCGCTTCAGCGAGCGGGTGGTGCGCGAGGCCGGCATTAGCCGAGAGCCGATGGCGAGGTCGTAGCCGCGGGTGACGATGGCGTCAATGAGCGGAGGAAAGGCGTTCAGATTGGTCGAGAGGTCGACATCCATATAAGAGAGGATGTCGGCAGTGGACGCGAGCCATGCTGCGCGAAGAGCGCGTCCGCGGCCTTTCTGCTCAAGGCGAAGGTAGTGAACATCGGCGTGCTCAGCGGCGAGCGCTCTGCCGACTTCAGGGGTGCGGTCGACCGAGGCGTTGTCCGCGATGACGATCCGCCACGGGTAGGAAAAGCGCTCAATGAGAAACGCCCGCAGCTGCGCGATGCTCCCCGGCAGCGCTTTCTCTTCGTTGTAAACGGGAATGACGATCTCGACCGAGGGCATCGCGCTACCACACCCAGACTCCCTGCGCTCCCAGCAGCAGACGCCGAATTATAGGTCGCCCTTCGCTCCCGCGGAGACGAAGGGAGCAACCGCCGTGAGCACAGCGCGGTGCACGGTCGCCGGGTCAGCGCTGCCGTCGACCACGCGCACCGCAGCGCCGGCAAGGCGGGCGGCGTCGCGGGCGCGCTGATACGCCCGCGCCACCGCGCGTAGCCGATCGAGCCGCTCATACTGTTCGGGGGGGCGGCCCCGCTGGAGGAGCCGCGCGAGGCAGACCTCCGGCGGCACGTCGAGAAAGACGGTGAGGGCGGGGTGATCAGCCCAGCGATTGATCGCAGCGACCCACTCGACGGGGAGGTCGATGCTCTGGTAGGCGAGCGATGAGAGCAGGGAGCGGTCGCTGACCACAACCGCGCCCGCTTCGAGAGCGGGGGCGATGTCGCGCTGCAGATGCTCAAGCCGGTCGGCCGCAAACAGCAGCGCCACGGTCGCCGGCGCGAGCGGAAGCGAACCGCTCAGGAAGCGGCGGAGGAGCTCGCCAATCGGCCGGTCGGTCGGCTCCCGCGTTGCGAGCACCGCGTGGCCGCGGCGACGAAGCGCATCGGCCAAGAGCGCGCATTGGGTTGTCGTCCCAGCGCCGTCGAGCCCCTCGAGAGCGATGAAGCAGCCCGCCATGCTAGTGGCGAAAGTGACGCATGCCCGTGAACACCATCGCCATGCCGTAGTGATTGACGGTCTTGATGACCTCATCATCGCGGATCGATCCGCCCGGCTGAATGATGGCGGTAACCCCACCTTTGGCTGCCCGTTCGACTCCGTCGGGGAAGGGGAAGAACGCGTCTGAAGCGAGCACCGAGCCGGGGGCGCGGTCGCCGGCGCGCTCGAGCGCAATCGCCACCGAGGTGACGCGGTTCGGCTGGCCGGCGCCCATTCCGACCATCATGAGGTCTTTCGCAAGGACGATGGCGTTCGACTTGATATGGCGGCAGACCCGCCACGCGAAGAGAAGATCGGTCAGCTCCTCGAGTGTCGGGCGCCGCGCAGAGACAACTTTGAGATCGAGCGGGTCGACAGGGACCGCATCCCGCGTCTGCACGAGCAGGCCTCCGCTGACGCGGCGGAGGTCGTACTCGAGCGGGAGATGACCGGCGGGGGGCTGCGAACGCTCATGCGCCTCGGCGACGAGGCGCTGCCACTCGTCGCCCGCGACAGGACGCCGGGGCGGCGGCTGCACCAGCCAATCGCCGACTTCGAGCAGCCGCAGGTTACGCTTCTTCTTCAGGATGGCGAGCGCTTCCGGGGTAAATGCGGGCGCGATAATCACTTCGTAGAACGTCTCGGCCATCAGCCGCGCCGTGTCGGCATCGACCGCGCGGTTGAGCGCGACGATGCCGCCGTACGCCGAGACCATATCCCCCTCAAAGGCGCGCTGATAGGCTTCGGCGAGGATCGGCCGCGTCGCTAGGCCGCAGGGGTTGGTGTGCTTGACAATAGCGACCGTCGGCGCAATGAAGTCGGCGACGGCGCTCAGCGCCGCGTCGGCGTCGAGAATGTTGTTGAACGACAGCTCCGCTCCGTGAAGCTGACGCGCGTTGGTGATGCGCAGGCCGCGCGGCGCCGGCGACAGTTCGCGATAGAACGCTGCCTGCTGATGCGGGTTCTCCCCGTAGCGGAGCGTGCGCACCTTTTCGAGGGCAATGGTGAGCTGCTGGGGAAAGCGCTCGGCATCGCCGCGGAGGTAGTGCGCAATCACGGTATCGTACGCGGCCGTATGCTGGAAGGCCTTCGCCGCCAGCTGACGGCGAACGGCGAGGTCGAGCCCGCCGTCACGCAGCCCTGCGAGAACGCGGTCGTAGTCTGCGGGGTCGCAGACGACAATCACGTCCGGATGATTCTTCGCGGCAGCGCGGAGCAGTGTGGGGCCGCCGATGTCGATCTGCTCGAGCGCCGCTTCCAGCTCGACGTCGGGAGAGGCGACGGTCTCGGCGAACGGGTACAGGTTGACGCAGACTAGGTCGAGGGGAGCAATGCCGTGACGAGCGATCTCCTCCAGGTCGCTCGCGACGCGCCGCCGCGCCAGCAGGCCGCCGTGGATGTTCGGATGGAGGGTCTTGACCCGTCCCTCGAGGATCTCAGGGAAGCCGGTAAGGTCGCTGACCGACCGGACCGCCACGCCGGCGTCGCTGAGCGCGCGTTTGGTGCCGCCCGTGGAGTAGAGGTCGAACCCGAGCTCCTGGAGGCCGCGGGCAAACTCGACAATCCCGTGCTTGTTGGAGACGCTAAGAATGGCGCGCATGAGACTTCCCCTCCGTAGCGTGAACGTCGGGTATGAGGCGGCGCTGCAGCCCAGGCGAGCGGCTGCATGGCGAAGACGCTGAGACTTCCCCGTGGTCCGTTCCACGTGCGCGCCAGTCGTCCCAGCGAGGGTGATGATAGGAATCGGGCGAGGCGGGTGTCAATGCGGCCGCCTGCCGCAGGGGAGGGCGCGTCTTGTGCGCAAAGGGAGCGCTACGCCTTTTCGACAATCCGGACGCGCCGCCCCTCGATGCGAAGCCGTCCCTCGGCCAGCAGGCGGACCGCCTCTGGCAGCAAGCGATGCTCCTCCGCGAGAATGCGGGCGCTCAGGCTCTCGACGGTGTCGTCATCGAACACCGGCACCGCGGCCTGCAGGATGATCGGCCCGGCGTCGACTTCCTCCGTCACGAAATGGACCGTGCAGCCAGTGACCTTAACGCCATACTCCAGCGCATCCGCCTGGGCATGGAGCCCTCCAGCAAATGCCGGCAACAGCGAGGGATGGACATTGAGGATCCGGCCGGCAAACTGGCGCACGACCTCGGGATGCAGGATCCGGTCGAAGCCGGCAAGGACCACGATCTCGACCCCATAGGAGAGAAGGGTCTCGCAGATGGCGAGATGCTGCGCTTTCCGGGAGGGAAAAGCCGCCCGCTCATGGACAACAGTCGGGACGCCCGCCGCCGCGGCCCGCTCTAAGGCCGGCACTCCCGCATGGTTGCTGATCACAACCACGATCTCGCCGCCGAGCTGGCCGGCCGCTTGGGCATTGAGGAGGGCCTGCAGGTTCGAGCCTCGGCCTGAGACGAGGACCCCAATCCGGCTCACGAGCGGACGGCGACGATCGGCACGCCGCGGCCGTTCACGCGGGTCTCCAGTGCCAGCTTATCCATCTCCAACTGGACCGGGATCGGATAGTCGCCGGTGAAGCAGGCGGTGCAGAACCGCTCCGCGGGCAGCCCGACCGCCCGGTGCAGCCCGGCGATGCTGAGATAGCCGAGCGAATCGGCGCCGATCCACTGCCGAATCTCCTCAACGCTCTTGTGCGCGGCGATCAGCTGATCGCGCGTCGCCAAGTCAACCCCGAAGAAGCACGGATGTTTGACCGGCGGCGCGCAGACGCGGAGGTGCACCTCGGTCGCGCCGGCACGACGCAGCAGCGCCACCACATGCGGCGTTGTCGTGCCGCGAACGATGCTGTCGTCGACAACGACGACCCGCTTCCCCTCGAGGACGTGCGGCAGCGGGTTGAACTTCAAGCGGACCCCAGCATCACGAATGCGCTGGTCCGGCTGGATGAAGGTGCGGCCGACGTAGCGGTTCTTCAGCAGCCCCTCGCGAAACGGGATCCCTGATGCCCGCGCATACCCGATCCCGGCCGCAGTCGCCGAGTCGGGGATCGCCATCACGAGGTCCGCCTCGACCGGATGCTCGGCAGCGAGCTCCGCTCCCATCGCCTCGCGCGCGAGATAGAGCAGCCGGTCTTCGATCACGCTGTCTGGCCGGGCGAAGTAGATGAATTCGAAGATGCACGTCGCCTGGCGCTCGTTCAGCCGCCCGAGGAAGCTGCAAATTCCTGACGCGCCAAGCTGGACAATCTCTCCGGGCATCACTTCGCGCAGGAAGGTAGCGCCGATATGGTCGAGCGCGCAGCTTTCGGAAGCCGCAACCCACCCGCTGCCGAGCTGCCCAAGACACAGCGGCCGAACGCCCAGCGGGTCGCGCACGGCATACACCGCCTCGCGGGTCAGCAGCGTCAGGCTGTAGGCGCCCGAGAGACGCGCCATCGCTCGGCGAATCTTCTCTGGCCAGGTAACGCCCGGCGCTTGCGCGATCAGGTGAGCGATCACCTCGGAATCCGTCGAGCTTTGGAATGTCACCCCCTGCGCCATCAGCTCCTCGCGGAGCGGCTGCGCATTGACCACGTTGCCGTTGTGAGCGAGGGCCAGCGGTCCGAGCGGTGAGGAGACGACGAGCGGCTGCGCGTTGACGAAGCGGCTTGAGCCGGTGGTCGAATACCGATTGTGGCCGATCGCGAGGTCGCCCTGCAGCAGAGCAAGATGCTCCTCTTCAAACACTTGGTTGACGAGCCCCATCCCGACATGCCGCTGCACCTCGCCCTGGCGGTCGATGACGGCGATGCCGGAACTCTCTTGCCCCCGATGCTGAAGCGCATATAGCGCAAAAAAGGTGAGCCTCGCGACATCCTCCCCAGGGGCGTAAATCCCGAAGACGGCGCATGCTTCCTGCAACTGCTCCATCTCGAACTCCCACCCGCTCGGCCTCGGGTGTGACCTAGTCGCGTCGTGCTGGTGCGCCGCCATGCGCGAAACAGTTCATCGCGGCCGGCCTTGGCCGCAGCAAAAAGTATATCGCCGCCGCTTCCCTGCCGGCAATCTTAGCAAGCAAGCAGACAGGAGTGAAGCTCCTGCAGTCCGGTCTGCTACGATCGCTCTGCGCCCAGCGTCTGAGCGGGAGCAAAGGGTGTGGGACGGTAAGCGAATCAGCGTCATCTTTCCGACGTATAACGAGAAAGACTCCATCCGCGCCGCCATCGAGGAATTTTTCGCAACCGGCGTCGTTGATGAGATTGTCGTCGTCAACAACAACGCCGCTCCCGGCACGCACGAGGAAGTGGCCAAGACGGCGGCGCGCGAAGTGTTCGAACCGCGGCAAGGATACGGCGCCGCAATTCAGCGAGGCCTGCGCGAAGCGACAGGCGACTACCTGATCATCGCCGAACCGGACGGCACCTTCGACGGCCGCGACGTGCGCAAGCTGCTTGCCTACGCGGAAGACTTCGACGTCGTCTTCGGCACGCGCACGACCAGCTCGCTGATCGGCGAAGGCGCGAACATGGGGCTGTTTCTCAAGTGGGGAAACTGGGCCGTCGCCAAGCTGTTCGAAATCCTCTTCGACACCACCCACTTCTCTGACGTCGGCTGCACGATGCGCCTCCTCACCCGCGAGGCGCTCGCCAAGATCCAAGACGGCTTCACCGTCGACGGCTCGCATTTCGGGCTGGAGATGATGCTGCTCGTCGTCACGCGCGGCCTGCGCTATATCGAGATCCCGGTTCACTATCGCGCCCGTGTCGGCAAATCGTCCGTCACCGGCGACCCGCTCAAGGCGGTGCTGCTCGGCCTGCGGATGATCCTGTTTATTCTCACTTGGCGGCTGCGGCTTGCCCGCCCTCCGTCAGGACGGCTCGCTCTCCTCCTGCCGCTCGCGCTGCTGATCCTCCTTGCGATCTCGTCGGAAGGAGCGCGCTGGATCAGCAGTCTGAGGCGCAATTTGCATCACTCCTGAGCGCTCTTCCCGCGTGTTTGACACGCTTTCCAGCCTTCCGTAGCATTCGCGGGAGTCCCACATTGGTCTGATTGGTTATGGAGCACGGAACCACGAGTCCCACCCAACCGATGACGGTGTCCGAGGATGGGCGCCGTTTTCTTCTGCCGGCGATCGACCCCGTCGTCAACCTCTGGACCGCCGAGGACATCGCCGTTTTCCCCGACCACCTGAACGAATTTTGGGAGCGCATCCGTCTCAACGAGCAGTTCAAGCGCGGCGTTGAGATCGAGCAGATGATCGAGATGATGGACCGCGCCAATATCGAAATCGCCTTTCTCTTAGCAGCGCGGGGCGGCGAATGGGAGATCACCTACAAACGGGTGTATGACGTCTGCGAGCGCTACCCCGACCGCTTCCGTCCGATCGCCGGGATCGACCCGAACCGCGGGATGGCCGGCGTCAAGGAGCTCGAGATCGCCGTCACCGAGTATGGCTTCATCGGGGCCCATCTCTACCCCCATTGGTTCGGCATGCCTCCGGACCACGCCCTCTATTTCCCCTACTACGCCAAATGCGCCGAACTCGAAGTGCCGATTCAGATCCAAGTCGGGCATTCCGCGCAGCGGCGGATGCCCACCGTCGCCCGGCCGATGGCGCTTGACATGGTGGCGATCGCGCTGCCCGAACTGAAACTGTTCTTGATCCACACCGGCTGGCCCTATATCGGGGAGTCGATCTCGGTTGCGTGGAAACATGAACATGTCTATATCGGCACCGATGCCCATGCGCCCCGCTACTGGGAACCCGAGTTCATCCAGTTCATCAATACGCGCGGGCGCAAGAAGGTGATCTTCGGCACCGACTGGCCGATTATTGACTTCGAGCGCGCGCGGCGAGAGATCCTCGAGATCGGCATCCGGGATGAGAGCATGCCGTGGCTGATGCGCGAGAACTGCCGACGGCTCTACGATCTCTGGGAGCTTCCGCCGACCCCAGGCACCGAAGGGGAGTGAGCAAGCCGTGACCATCATCATCACGACCGATGTTGAGCGCGCGGCGCGGCGCACCGACCGGACCCTGCGCATCGGAGAAAGCGACGTCGTCGGCCCGGAGGCGCGAGCGCTCGCCGAGCGGCTTGGAGTGCGGATCGTCCGCGCTAATGGCGACGTGCTTGTTGCCCCTCCTGCCGCACCGCCGCCTGTCACCCCGCCGCCGGTCTCCCCAGCCGCGCCTTCCCCGTCGCCACCTTCACCCCACGGTGTCGCTCCGCCGCCCCCGCCTCTTGCGCCCGCCCCAAATCCTGTCGAGGTGCTGCGCCGCCTGCGCGAGCAGAGTGCAGGCGGCCAGCCGCGCGAGAGCGGACCCGTTTCTCCCGTCCCGCCTCCGCGGCTTCCGATCGAGCAGTACGGCGCCGGCCGCGTGACTGACCCGGTGCAGGAGATCGGGCGTCCAACCCCGCGTCCTGCCTCGCCGCCCCCAATCCGCTTCCCGAGCGAGGTATCGTCCGCGCCTGCTGCCGAGCCCGCGGCAACGGCGACGGTGCTGCCGGTCCAGCGGATCCCGGTGGCGACGCCGGCCGAACCGCCGGCAGCAGCAGCCCCTTCCCCCGTGGCGCCCCCTCCCTCGCCGACGCTCATCTCCTCGCGCCGCCCGCCCACCTACCGCCAGCGCCGACGGGCAGCGCGCATTGGGGCTCCGCCGTCGCAGATGGGCATCATTCTTGGCCGCATCATCGACTCCCGAGAGGTGCGCCGCGCTGCCGAACAGGGGGTCCGGCTCGTCCGGGTCGCGCCCGAAGCGTACATCACGCGCGCGGCGCGGCGGGCAGCGGCGGTCCTCGGCGTGGTGCTGTATCCCGACAGCAGCCTGAACGAGGTCGATGACCGAACAAAGGCGGGAACAGTGCTCAACCCGATCTCGCTTGAGCCCGCGATCACGCGCCGCGGCCCGGGGATTGTCCATCCGGGCGGGCTTCCGATTGGCGGCGATCATCTTCCCGGCACGCTCGGTGTGGAGGAGAAGGCATGACCCAACTGACGAAACCGTGGGTTTCGGTGCCGCTCAATATCGCAGACGGCCTGCGCGTCAGTGCCTACCGAACGCCGAACAAAGTTGCTGTCTTCCAAGGCGAGAAGCGCCTCACCTTTCGCGAGCTGAACGAGCGCGCGAACCGGGTCGGCAATGCGTTCCGAGGTCTCGGCCTCCAGCAGGGCGATCGGATCGGGATTGTCCTTGCCAACATCCCGGAATACATCGAGATCTGCTTTGGGCTCGCCCGCGCCGGCTTTGTCATGGTGCCGATCAGCTATCGCCTGATTGGCTCAGAGATCGCCTATCACTTGAACGACTCGGGCGCAGTCGCGTGCATCTTCGCCGACGAATACGACGGCGCGATCGAAGCGGCGCGTACCGAGGCGAAGGATGTGCGCCACTGGGTCCGGCTGGGCGCGTCTCCTCGCGCCGGCACGATGAACTACGAGGACCTGCTCGCGAGCGCCTCTACGAGCGATACCTACGTTCCGGTCGACGAGACGACCCCCTTCTGCATCTACTACACCTCGGGCACGACCGGACTTCCGAAGGGCGCGGTTGTCTCTCACCGCTCGCGCGCGCTCACTTTCTTCGCCATGGCAGCGGAATTCGGCTGCTATTCCCCCGATGACATCGGGCTTGGCACCGCGCCGATCTATCACGGCGCAGGAATGGCGTTCTCCTTGGCAACGGTCTACTTCGGCGGCACCCTCTCGGTGATGAAGCAGTTCCGTCCAGAAGAAATGCTCCACCGGATCGCCACCGAAGGGGTCACCAACGCCTTTATGGTGCCGACGATGTTCCACGCCATCTTCGGCCTCCCGAAAGCGACCCGCGACAAATACGACCTCAGCCGCTTCCGCGTCTGGATGTCGAACGCCGCCGCGCTGCCCCAAGCGACAAAGGAACTGATCGTCGCCGAATGGCCGCACACGCGCCTTTTTGAGCTCTACGGCTCAACCGAGGGAGGCATCGTTACCGCCCTCCGACCGGAGGATCAGCTTCGGAAGATCCAATGCGTTGGGCATCCCTTTCCGCTCACCGAAGTCATCCTCCTCGACGACGACGGCAACGAGGTCGGGAACAACACCGTCGGCGAACTGTTCTCGCGGAGCCCGTATCTCTTCAACGGCTATCTCAATCGTCCTGAAGAGACGGCCGCTGCCTTCCGAGGCGAATTTTTCAGCGCCGGCGATCTCGCTGTCCGCGATGACGAAGGCCATATCTACATCGTCGACCGCAAAAAAGATATGGTCGTCTCCGGCGGCACCAACATCTATCCGCGCGAGATTGAAGAGGTGCTCTTCCGCCATCCGAAGATCGCCGATGTCGCCGTGATCGGGGTTCCCGACCCCTACTGGGGTGAAGCGCTGAAGGCAATTGTTGTGCTTCGTCCCGGCGAGCAGGCGACCGAAGAGGAGATCATCGCCTTCACCGAAGGAAAGCTGGCCGGCTTCAAGAAGCCGAAAAGCGTGGCGTTTGTCGACGAACTGCCGCGCAACGCTGCCCAGAAGGTGCTCAAGCGGCAGCTTCGCGAGCAGTTCAAGAACTGACGGGCAATCCCCGACGGATCCGTTCGAACAGGGCGACAGTCTCCGGCAGCGGGTCGGCGCCCAGCTCCTCGCGGAGTGCCCGGAGACAGCGCCGATACACCCGGACCGCCGCCTCGCGGTCGCCGGCCGCCGCATGGGCGCGCATCAGCAGCTGATGGGCGCGCTCGTAGGCGCGGTCACGCCGAAGCACTGCCTCGCCGAGCGCCACCGCCTCGGGGAGGCGGCCATCCGCGAGGAGACGGGCGCCGAAGTCGACCGCCGCGCTGAGGTAGCGCGCAAGGAGGCGCTCGCGCTCTTCAATCGTCCACGGGTCGTAGAGCGCTTCGACGAGATAGTCGCCGCGATAGAGGGCGAGCGCGCTTTCGAGCGCCCGCTTCGCGAAAGCATCGTCCCCGCGCGCCGCGCTCTCGACGCGAACATCGAACTCATCGACGTCGATCCACACCCCGGACGTAGGCGCAAAGGCGTACGCCAGCCCATTGCGGCGGATAAAAAAGGGCGGGACCCGCGCCGGCCGGCGCGGCTCGATCGCCGCGTTGAGGGCGTTGAGCGCGACCTTGAACTGGCCTTCAGCAGCCGCCGGGTCGACCGCCGGCCAGAGCAGACTGCAAATCTGTTCCCGCTGCAGCCACCGGCCGCGCCACGTAACAAGCAGCTGGAAAAGCTGCTTGGCCTTTTCGCGCTGCCACTCACGGGGGGCAACTTCGCGCCGGCCGCGCCACACTCGGAAGGTGCCGAGCAGCTGCACGCGAAGGGTGTAGCCGGGGTGATAGTCGGTCAGCGTCGGGTCGGCGGCGACGGTAGGAAACGCCTGACGCACGATTTCCTCCGCAAGCGCCGCGTATCGCGTCGCGCGCGCCTTCAGGAGCACCGGGATCAGCGCCGCCGTATCACGCGGGCCGTAGAGGCTCGGGCCCGCGAGCAGACCCCGGACTCCTAGGCGGGTGACAAGTTCGAGCAGCGCTTCGATCGGCTCCTGTGCCTCCTCGCCGCGCTGGAGAGCGAAGATAGCGCGCCAGAGCGCGACAACCGCGAGCCCGAAAGCGTCTTCTACCTGACGCGCTGCGCGCTCTGCCCGCTCGAGCGCGTCTGCGCTGTCTGCCGCTTCGTTCGCAACGGCAACGGCCGCCCTCGCCACCAGCGCCCACGCTCTGAGCCAGCGATCGCCAGCGCGGGCAGCGATCGCCGTCGCCCGTTCAAATGCGCCGTCGGCGTCCCCAAGCTCTCCGGCGTGCCCATGCGCTGCGAGAAGCCCGAGATACGCTTCGGCCTCGGTTCGCTGAATGCCCGCGGCGCGGGCGACGGCGATCGCGGTCTCGTAGGCGCGGATCGCGGCCGCCGGATCGAGCGGGGCGGCGACCTGATAGGCATGACCGAGCCGGATCCATGACACCGCTTCGGTCAAGAGATGGCCGGCGCGCTGGGCCTCGAGGATCCCGCGCTGGGCCATCGCGAGGGCGCGCGCGCCGCTGCCCATCGCGGCATCGAGGTAGGCGAGGAGGAGCGCCGGCTCGCGGTGAGCCGCCGGCACACCGCCCGGTGAGCCGATCTCGATCTCGCGCTCGACATTCGCCCGCGCTTCTGCGAGCCGCCCAGTCCGCAGCAGAAGCCGCGGCGGCGCCTCCTCCATCGGCGCGGCGCCGAGCGACCGTTTCGCGGCAAGCACCCGCAGCGCCTGCCTCGGCCTTCCCACGTCGATCCAATGCTGCGCGACGAGGTCGAGATGCTCCGCCCACCGCGGATCGTCCCGCGACAAGAGGCGGCGAGCGGCGCGCAGGGCTGCTCGTGCCTGGTTCGGCTCGACCGTATCGAGCGCAAGGGAGGCGAGCAGATGAAGCGCGCTCACTGCCATTGCGGCGTCATCCGCCGCTGCCGCGCACGCTCGCTTCGCAAGCGCCCGCGCTCGAGGAATCCTTCCTGCCGCGCGATGCGCCCGCGCTGCGGCGAGCGCCGCCCGCGCGGGGGCGTCTTCTCCGTACAGCCGCTCGAACCAGCCGGCAACTGCCGCGGGGTCGAGCGCGAGCCACGCCTCCGCGCAGCGATCGAAGAGCGCACGCGCCGTCTCTGCATCCTCAGCGAGCAGCCAGTGGCCGAGGGCCGCCGGGTTGTCGCCCAGCCGCTCCGCAACCGCCCGATTGCACTGCTGCCACCATCCCCTCTCCCGACGGGCAAGGTCACGGACCGCCTGACGCACAATCGGAAGAAGCAGCGGCCCCGTGCGCGGCGCCCCGAGAGAATCGAGCGTCGTCTCCTCGAGGGCTCGGCCGAGCACTGCCGAAACGGCCGGAAGCGCGCTCGGCTCGTCGACCGCAGCAAGGGCAAAGAGCGCCCGCCGGTCGGCCTCGTCAAGAGGCGCCACGATCTCGCGCTCGACATAAGCGGCCAGCAGCGCCTCCGCTTCCTCGCGCGAGCTGCTCCTGAGCGCAAGGTCAACGGCAATCGGCCATCCTTCCGCCGCCTCCAGCGCGGCTCCGCCAGTCAGCTGCTGGCGACAGAGGGCGCGCAGCTGCCGGGCTTCCTCGTCAGTAAACGCGAGGTCAGCCGGACCAATCCGGACCGCATCGCCGCGCGCAAGGAGAGACGCTCCTGCGGCAGGAAGCGGCCAGCGGCGAGCAGCGAGGATGAAATGGACCTGCTCCGGCAGCCACGCGATGAGTTCCTCGACGAGCCGTGCGGCGGCAGCGCTGAGCAGATGAGCGTCATCGAGGATGAGGAGCGTCTCGTCCTCCAGCGCACGGGCAAGCGCGTTGGCGAGAGCAGACGGAGAGCGCGCTTCTGCGGCGCTCGGCACAAGCGCGGCGAATGCTTGGGCGAGGTGAGCGAGCAACGTCTCGGCTGGCTCTGCAGCCGCCCGGCACCAGACCACTGGCCAGCCGCCCCGCTCAGCCAGGCCGGCGAGGGCGATGGTCTTCCCATAGCCTGCGGGAGCGACCAGAACAGTGAGCCGGACCTCCCCTGCGACCGCGAGCAGCTGGTCGAGGCGGGGACGACGCAGCCATCGCTCGCGCCAGCGGGGGATGGCCGTCCGGCTGAGCACGACGGGGTGAAACTCGCCTGTAACTGGTTCCTCTACCATGAGGCTGTCGAAGCACTACACCAGCCGGCATTCACCGGCGCAACCATTGGAGCACCACGATGACAACTGAAGCAACCCGAGCCCAACAGCAAGCCCAGAAGCAAATCGAACTCGCGACCGAGTGGGCCATCCGTTCGGCACGGGCGTGGAACGACCTCGTCTTCACGACGACCGACATGGCGTTCGACGTTGCGCTCAAGAACTGGGATTACAGCCGCAGCCTGCGCGCCTCTGCCGAGCAGGCGATCGAGGATGCGGTCCGAACCCAGCAGCGCCTCGCGAAGGAGATGATGCAGGTCTGGCAGGGATACGCGAACACTGTCCAGGCCTATGTTACCTCGCAGATGTCGGCCGCTGCGGAGGCATCCCAGAAGCAGGCGGAAAGCTAGTTCTCAGACGCCAGCCGAGCTGGCGCGCGTTTCCCCCTCCTCCCCCTTTCCCGACGGGGCGGCGATACTGCCGCCCCGTCGTTATTTCCGGGCGCGGCCGCGAGGCAGCCCAATCCCGCGGAGCCGCCGGGCGGCGATGTCGAAGACGAAGAGGACGAGCGCACCCCCGAGCAGCCACGGCCAGAGCGGCATCCACCGCAGCCCGGGCGGGCGCCCGGTGTCGGCAAACGCCATCGCGGGGTCCGCAATCTGCCGGCCTCCGGTCACGCCGCTCAGCCGGTTCAGCAGGCGATCATTCGGCGCGAGCGAGCGGGCCTCGGGGTCCGCGACCGCAACAAAGCCGGCGAGTTCATTCCGCTCGGGCAGGCCGGCGCGGGCAATGCGGACGCGCACCTCATGGGCGCCCGCTTCCTCAGCGGTGAACTGGACCCGATACCGCCCCGGCGCCTCCTGCCGCAGCAGGAAGAGACGAGCCGTTCCCGAGGGGGCGATGACGGTCGCCTCGACATCAGCGAGGTCGACGAACTGGCCATCGTCGGTGAGCGCATCCACCGTCAGCGTGACGTGCAGCGCTTCGGTCTCCGCGCGCACGCTCACCCCGAGCTCCGCGGGCACCCCCATCGCGTAGCGCACAATCTGGCCCCAGAAGCGCGCTCGTTCTGGCCACGTCGCAAACTCGCCTGCCCAGTCGTCCTGCAGCCCGGATGTCCAAGCGATAGTTCGGCCGTTGCCATACTGCCAATGCGCAAGCAGCGGGTCGCCGGAGGGCGAGATGAGCACCGTCTCTGCGGCATCGCGCGGCGTTGTCACCGCGTAGGTCGCGAGCGTCGGCAGCTGAGCAGGCACAAACGACCGGAGCGCCGGGCTCGGAGCGACATACTGCGGCTGGATTCGTCCTTGGGCGGTCGTCGCGCCCATGGCGATCGACGTCTCCTTCGCGACAATCCGAGGGATGTCGCGCACGCGCTCGGTGAAGTAATACCGGCCGCCGCCCTCCCGACCAAGGCGGCTCATCAGTTCGGTATCGGAGTCCGCGCCGACAGCAACGGCAGAGATCGTGATCTTCGCCGCCCGCGCCTCGCGCAGCAGCCGGTCGTAGTCGCCCGAAGGCGCCTGCCCATCCGAGAGCAGCAGCACATGCTTGTAGCGCGCCTCGGTAGCGCGAATGCCGTGAACGGCGCGTTCAAGCGCGGGGAAGATCTCGGTCCCGCCATCTGCTTGGATGCTGGTGATGCGCGCCTGGATCGCGGGCACCCCCCGGTTGTCGGACACCCGCTGCGGCGGCACAAGCCAGCGGTGGTTGGAGTCGAAGACGACGATCGCGATGATGTCGTCATCGCGGAGCATATCGACCGCAAGCAGGGCCGCTTCTTTAGCCATCTGCATCTTGGTGACGCCGTCACTCCGCAAGTCCATACTGCCCGACTTATCGATAACCAGTGCCAGCCCAAAGGTGCCTTCTTCCGGCTTCGGAGGGATGTCGGCGTGCATCGGGAGCAGTTCGCCCAGCAGGTGCGACCCATAGTCCCCGAGGGCAAAGCTATTGGGGCCGCCCACAATGACAAGACCCTTGCCGAGGTCGCGCACGAACGCTTGGATCGTCCGTTGCTGGTCGAGCGTCAGGGAAGTCGCCGCGACGTTGACGAGCGCGATCGCGTCGAACTGGCGGAGGGGAGCAACGTTCGGCGGCACCGTCGTCGAAAGGCGCACCTCGGTCTGCAGTCCGTCCGCCCGCAGCATTTCGTTCAGCCGCGCCGCCTCGCCGGGCCGGTCTTCGTAGAGGAGGACACTCCCTGGCGGCTTGACCGCATAGAACCCTGCCGCCGCGAGCGCTTGGGCTGCCCCCTGGGAAACCCGCGCCTCAAGGCGGTGGAAACCGAGCCCTTCTGCGACAAGGGGAATGACATACTGCGTCGTTCCAGCGCGGAGCCGCACTGGCTGATCAGCGACAAGGCGGCCATCGAGCAAGAGCGCAAGCCGGCCATCGCCCGCCGCCGCCGACTCAATCTGGACCGAGACATCGAACGGATCCCCCTCCCGCAGCAGCGCGGGGGCTTCAACTTGGCGGATCACAAGCCCGCTTGCGGGGAGCGTCGGCTTGACTACATCAACAACGATGCCGTTCGCTGCCAGCCCGGCCATCACTTGCTCGGCCGAGCCGAGGTTCTCCCAGCCGTCGGAAAGCACAACCAGCCGGCGAACGCCGCCCGCGGGGAGCATCGCTTGCCCGAGGCGCAGCGCGGCCGCGAGGTCGGTCCGGTCGTCGCGCGGGAGGGCGGCAACGCGGAAATCGCGCGCCTTGCCGAGCGGCTGGAGAACAACCGGCTCGCGGCCGAAAGCGACAACGCCCGCTTGGTCCTCTGGTCCCATCCGTTCGAGCGCTTGGCGCACCCATGCCGACGCCGCCGCTTGGAACCCTGCTGTCGAGGCGGAGCTATCGATGAGAAAAATCGTCGCTTTCGGTCCCCCCGGCGCACGCCACTGCAGGTCTGCCAGCGCGAGAACAACCAGCGCCACCACGACTGAGCGCAGCGCCAGCACCAGAAAGCGGCGCCCGACTGAGGTGAACGTGAGCCGCCGGTAGCCCAGCCAGATCATCGGCACCAGCGCGAGCAGGAGCAGCAGCGCCCACGGAGCGCCGACCTGGAGAGGACCAACCGTCATGTCGCTCGCCTCCGGAGATAGAGCGCCCATTCAACGAGGAGGAGGAAGAGGACGCCGGCAACAAGATACGGCCAGAACTCAATCCCCTCTTCGCTGAGGCGGCCAACGGGGAGCGCGGCCGACGGCAGCGGCGGCTCCACGCTCACTTGGCGCGGCGCGATGTCGGACTCACTCTCGCTGGCGACATTGACTGCGAACAGCGCGAGAGGATCCGCGCCGAGTCGGCGGAGCTGATAGAGCCCGGCGCGTTCCGTCGCGTCGGTGAGCGCGAGATCGGCGGCCGGCTGGCGACGGCCATCCGGACCGACAAGGTCGCCCTGCAAGCCGCTCGGCAGCCGGACGGCTGTCCCCGGCTCCACCGATTCGGCAGGCGCCGAGAGCAGCCAATCGACCGCATTCGCAATCAGCGCCGGAAAGGCGACCAGCTTGGGCAAGTTCGACGCTGCCGGGTCAAACCCGAGGATGACGACGCGCCGTCCCTCCCGTTCGCCTTCCAAGATGAGCGGACCGTCCATCCCTCGCACCACTGGCGCCGCCCACGGCGGAACGGTAAGCTGCGCTACGCGGCCGAATTCCGCAGGACCCAAGTCAACTCCCGCCACGATGGCACTCGCAGGGTCGACGCCGACCGCGAAAGATGGGGAACTGAAGCGCGCCTCGGCAAGCCACGAGCCAACCGGCGGGTTGACAATCAGCACGGGCGTCGCAGGCAAAGCCGGCGGGAGGTAGCCGTCGAAGACGACGATCGCCGCGTTGCCGGGCCCGCTGTACTGGTCTGGGGCGCGTTCCCGCAGCGTCAACTGCGGAAGCGCGCGCAGCGCCCGCCGCATCAGTTCGGGCGCAGCCGAGACTAGAAGCGCCTCGTACTCGCCGGGCTGGGCAATCACCACCTCCGCCCGGTCATCAGCGGCGAGAAGATCGCTCCCCAGCAGCTGAACGCTGAAAACGCGCGTACCGACGGGAGGATCAAAGATGAGGTCTACCGTTCCGCGGGCGCCAAGACGAACGACCTGCTCCCGGACGAGGAGTCCATCGCCGACGGCCCGAACCGTTCGCTCCACCGGACGAGAAGCGAAGTTCGCCACGCGGACGAAGACCGCCGAGCGGGCAGCGCCGCCCAGCGGCCGGCGGACGCCGATCTGGACGATCGCCTGGTTCTCGCCGCTGCTCCCGACGAGGACAACCGAGCTTGAGGCCGGGATCGCGGGCAGCGGACCGGAAAAGGCGCCATCGCTGAACAGGACGACCGATGCCGTGGCGGCCGGCCACGAGGCGGCAATCGCGCCCGCGAGGAGCCACGCCGTGCGCAGGTCAGCAGCGCCATCCGACGGCGGGATCGCCTCGATCGCTGCCTGAGCCGCGCCGGACTCCCGCGTCATCACTTCAAGCGACGCCCGCGGGCCGGCGCGAATGACCGCGATCATCGTTTCCGGGCCGGCGCTGGCGGCGCGCTCGCGGGCGCGGGCCTTTGCTTCGGCAAGCCGAGAGGGGGCTCCATCGGTGGCGTTCATCGAGGCCGAGGCGTCGACGACCAAAACGAGGAGGCGGGAAGGAGGCGTTGTCCTCTCCCAGAACGGCCGCGCGAGGGCGAGCGTCCCAACCAGCACGATCAGCAGCTGGAGCAGAAGCAGGACCGTGAGGGGCGGCCGGCGAAGGCGCGTCCGCATCTCGAGGTCTTGCGCCAAGTTCCGCCAGAGCAGAACGCTGCTGACCGGTTCGCGCCGACGGTGGGCCCGGATCAGGTAGAGGAGGATGATGAGCGGGATGAGCCCAAGAAAGGCGAGCAGCGCCGGCGCGAGCAGCGTCACAGGAGGATCCTCCGCTTCCGGAGCTCGGTGACGACTAGGGTCTCGAGCGGCGTTGCGGTGCTCACCTGGGAGAAGGAGACGCCGAGTTCAGCACAGACCTGCGCTATCTCCGCGGTCCACGCTGCCAGCCGGCGCTGGTATTCGCGCACCACCGCCTCGCTCAGCGTTACCTCGACGATCTCTCCGGTCTCCCGGTCGATAAGTTCGACATCACCTGTCGGCGTTGGCTGGAGTTCTTGGGGCGCGAGCACCTGCAGGACGATGACCTCCACCCGGTCGGCGCGCAGCCGCTCAATGCCGGCGCGAAAGCCGGATGGGGAGAGCAAGTCCGAAACGAGAATGGCGACCCCATGCGGCTGGCCGAGCTGAGCGTAGCGACGGAGCGCAGCGTTCAAGTCAGTCGTTCCGGCCGCGTTCATCGCATCGAGGAAGCTGAGGAGACGATGAATGCGGTCCTTGCCGCGGAGCGGACCAGCACGCTCGACCACGTCATACGTCAGCGCGCTGAGCGAGACGCGATCGAGGCGGCTGAGCGCAATGTAGCCGAGCGCTGCCACGAGCCGCTTGGCATACCCCAGCTTGTTCGGCTGGCCGTACTCCATCGAGCGGCTGGCATCGAGGAGGAGGTGGACGTCGACATCTTCCCGCGCTTCCGACAGCCGCACAAAGAGGGCATCCATTCGCCCATAGAGGTTCCAGTCGATGCGGCGAAAATCATCGCCGGGAGCGTAGGGCCGATAATCGGCGAACTCGACGGAGTTCGAGCGGGTCAGGCCGCGGTGTTCCCCGCTCAGGCCGGGCCGAGCGACGCGGCGAACAAGGAGGGCAAGCTGCTCGAGCGAGCGCAGAAACCCCTCGTCGCCCAGCAGCGTCCGCTGGCTGTCGACGCTGTCGGACCGCCGAACGGTCGGCGCTGGAGTGGTCACCGGCCCACTGAAGTGAAGTAGGAGCGCACCGAAACGCGGCGCTCCGGAGAGACGAGCGTTGTATCCGCCGGACTGACCACCGGCTCGGTCGGCTGCGCCACCCCAACCCCCGCCGCCGGGCGAACCGTGGTGAGAATACTGCCTCGCTGCTCGCCCTCGCCGTCCGACGGCCGAAGCTCGCCTCCCGCGTCCGGCGACTCGAGCTGCAGCAGCCGCCCGCTGACGCCAAGCCGGTCGTCGCTTCTCCCCTCAAACTGCGGCAGTTCGCCCGAGCGCTGGTTGCCGACCCCTTGCTGCTGGGGTGCCCGCTGCCCCGGGAGCGCTTCTTGGCCTCCGGAGCCGGGGCGGTTCTGGCCGGGCATCGTTCCGGGTTGGGACCCGCGCGCCGAGGAGTCGCCCGACTGCTGCCCGCTGGCGGAGAGCTGCCCTCCTTGGGCCTCCATTCCCCCGCGGTCGCCACCCGCTTGGCTGTCGTTCAGCCCAAGCTCCCGACGCGCTTGGTCGAGCCGGCTTTGCGCCCGGCCGAGCTCACTTTGCGACACGACGTCCCGGCCGGCCATCCCCACCTGATCGCTGAGGTTGCGCATGGCGCGGTCGATCTCCTGATAGTCCCCGCGGTTCAACGCTTGCGCAGCGCGACGGAGAGCGTCGCGCAGGGCAGGGTTCTGCTGGGTCTGCTGCGCCGCTCGCTCAAGGGCTTGGGCCAACTCGCGCCGTGCCTGCGGCGAAAGCTGGTCGGATTCGCGCGCCAACTGGTTGAGCAGGTCGCCCGCAAGGCTATACTCGCCCCGATCGATCGCTCCGGCAACATCCTGGGCCGTCGTGGTTTGGCGCAGCTGGTCGGCGAGCGCCTGCAAGTTCTGCTGCTGGCGAGTGCTCGCCTCGATGCGAGCGTTCAGGCGGGCAGCCGCCTCGTTCAGTTGCCGCTGCGCCTCGGCCGGGTCGATCTGGCGCTCTTGGGCGCGCCGGCGGGTCTCCTCGATGCTGCCGAGGATGTCGTTGACATTGTTCTCGCGGAGGTCGCTGGTGACCGGCGCTGCCGCCGGCTCGGGCCCGGCTCCGCCCCCGAAGGGAGCGCGGACGAGGGCGGAGAGGTCGGGCAGCGTCACCCACGTGACCAGCGCTACGAGCACCGCAGCGACGGCAACGGCGAGATCGCGCCGGGAGACGAGCGGGCCGACCGCCTCTGCTGGACGCCGATTGGCAAGCAGCGCGCCCGTGTCGGCGATCTGAAGCTCCGCCAACTCTCCGCGGTGTGCCCCCTCCACGAGTTCGAGCGCCGTCCCGAGCCGCTCTTGCAGCTTCAACGAGCGGTCTGCCGCGCGCGCAGCATCGGCAGGGGAAGGACGGCTCCGAACGGCAGCGATAACGCCGCCGACAGCCGTCATGCCTGCAAGGAGCAGAAGCGCATCGGCCGCGCCGAACGCGCCGAGGGAAGCGAACCAGCGCGCGATCAGCAGCAGCCCCGCCACTGCCGCGACCGTGCGCAGCGCGCGCTCGAGGGCCCGCTTGCCCCACAGCCGCGCTCGCAGCACGCCGACGAAGAGAAGCAGCCGTTCTCGCTCGGGGTCGAGACGACGACTTGGCGAAGAGGCGAGGGCGACCATTTTCCCTCCGAAGCGGGCGCGGCGTAGGGAAAGTGTAGCCTACCCGACGCAAGGGCGTGAGGTTTTGCGTCCGCTTTGTAATAGCGCCTCAGCGGGATGGAGGTTTCGGGAGGTCGGTCGAAACTACGCTGGGCCCCGCCCGGGCAACTGCGGCGAGCGTTCCTGCCCCAATGACGATGCCGCCGCAGAGGGCCAGCAGCGCGATGGCGCTCATGACGAGGAGCGTGTCACGCGCGCGGCGTGGCCGCAGCGCCAGCGGCAGCGTGGCGACGCCGAGGAACAGCGCGCTCCCCGCAAGGGCGAGCGCCGGCAGCGTGTTCCAAGGGGTGAGCGCCATGACCGCAACCGCAACGACGATCGCGGCGAGGTCGGTTGTCCAAGCGGCGACCCAGTCGGCCCGAGAACGGGCACGCACGCGGCGGAGCGTCGTGCCGACATCACCGATGACCGCGCCGCTGGCAGAGAACAGGAGGCCGAGGAGCAGCGCCGAGCCGATGAGGCGGAGGTCGGCTCGGCCGCGCGCAAGCTCGACGACAATGACAAGCAGACCGAAGGCGAGCGGCCAGCTCGCGGCGATGACCCCGAGTTCGCGTGCGACGACCGCGATCATGGTTCCCTTCTCTTGGCCGGCTGCGGGAAGCGGCGCCCCCTGCGTGCGGTATGATGAAGCAGAGCGCGAAGATGAGACGAGCGCGTCGGGCCGCAACCGGCACCGGCGCTGCGAGCGCGCAGGGTCGTGCGCGACGTGCTTGCCGGGTAGAATCAAGATGACCCGTACTTTGCGGAGCGCCGATCACGAAGGAGGCACGGCGTGGCCGACACTTCTTCTCCCCCTCCCGATCCGCTGCAGGCGTGGCGCGCCATGCGCGACGCCGCAACCGAGCGCTGGGCGAAGGCGATGACCGAGCTCGTCGGAAGCGAAGCGTTTGCGCGCACGCTCGGCGCCTCGATCGATGCCTACCTCGCGACCGCAGCGCCGCTTCAGAAGGCGATCGGGGAGTATATGGAGGCAACGCTCGCGCAGCTGAACATGCCGAGCCGAGAAGATGTCTTGGGCGTGGCGCGGCGGCTCACCAACGTTGAGACGCGGCTCGACGACCTTGATGCGCGGTTGGACGAGCTTGAGGCGAAGCTCGACAACCTCGACGCGGCGCTTGCGCGTCTGCTCACCGCCCAGCCCGGCGCAGCGCCGGAGGAGCAGCCGTCCTCGCCGCCCCGCCGATCGGCACGGCGATCAGCGAAGGAGACCGGCGAATGACCATCAACCCACAGCCTCCGTTCAGCGCTGAAGCGCTCGAACGGTTCCGCGCCGAGATCGAACGGCTTGCCCGCGGGATGGAGCGGGGCGCGCAGTTGGCGACAGGGAAGCTCCGCCCCAAGATCGCGCAGACGCCGAAAGAGGCGATCTGGCGGCTGAATAAGACGACGCTCTATCACTACTACCCGCAGGCACCCGCGGAGAAGCGCCACCGTGTCCCCCTGCTGCTCGTCTTCGCGCTGATCAACCGGCCGTATATCTTCGACCTCCGGCCGGGAAACAGCTTTGTTGAGTTCATGCTCCAGCAGGGCTACAACGTCTACCTTCTCGACTGGGGCACCGCTGGGCCCGAAGATAAAGACCTGCGCCTCGAGGACTATGCGCTCGATCTCTTGCCGCGCGCGATCCGCAAGCTGAAGGCGCATTCCGGCTCGAAAGAGTTCACGCTGCTCGGGTGGTGCATCGGCGCCACTCTCGTCACCATTTACGCGGCGCTCCGCCAGCACGAGGGACTGAAAAACCTTATTCTCCTGACCGCCCCGCTCGACTTCTCAGACCGGTCCGCAGTGCCCTACAGCATCTGGCTCGACAGCGAATATTTCGACATCGACGGCTTGCTGAGTGCAGTCGATAACATGCCCGGCGAGATGATCGACTGGGGCAATAAGATGCTCAAGCCGTACGAGAATTTCGTCGGAAACTACGTCCGGCTCTGGGAAAACCTCGACAATCCGAGCGCTGTTGAGTCGTGGCAGGCGATGAATGCCTGGGTGACCGACCTCACCCCCTTCGCCGGCGCCGCATTCCGAGAGTGGGTCGTCTGGTTTTACCGCGAGAACCGGTTGATGAACGGCACGCTCCAGATGAAAGGGCAGACGGTGGACGTCTCGAAGATCACGGTGCCCCTGCTCAACGTCATCGCGACCGCCGACCATATCGTGCCGAACGCCCAGTCGCTCTCGATCATGGAGCGGGTCGGCAGCACCGACAAAAAGCTGCTCGCCGTTCAGGGCGGGCATATCGGGATCATGGCTGGGAGCAACGCCCGCAAACGCACTTGGCCTCAGATTGATGAGTGGCTTGCTCCCCGCTCCGACTAGCTCGCGCCCACACTGTATCTCGTCGCCGGGACTGCGCCGGCCCAAGGAGAGCCTCGTTCATGCGTCTACAGGACAAGGTCGCACTCATCACGGGTGCCGGCCAAGGGATCGGGCGCGCGACTGCAGAGCGCTTCGCTCGCGAAGGCGCGACCGTAGTCGTCGCCGACATCAACTATGCCAAGGCAGAGCAAGTCGCCGCTGCACTCGGCAGCAGCGCGTTCGCGCTCCCTCTCGATGTGGGAGAAGCGGCTTCCGTCGAATCCTGCGTCGCAGCCGTCATCGAGCGCTGCCGACGGATTGACATCTTGATTAACAACGCCGGCATCACCCGCGACGCCCGCGCCATCAAGATGACAGAAGATCAGTTCGACGCCGTCGTGAAGGTCAACCTCAAAGGCGTCTGGCTCTGCTGCCGCGCAGTTGCCCCGCACATGATCGCGCAGGGATCCGGCGCCATCATCAATGCCAGCTCGATCGTCGCGAGCGCGGGAAACTTCGGCCAGGCAAACTACGCCGCCACGAAGGCCGGAGTGATTGCGATGACCAAAACCCTTGCGCGCGAACTTGGGCCGAGCGGCATCCGCGTCAACGCTGTCGCGCCCGGCCTCGTCGCGACCGACATGGTCGCCACGATCCCCGAGAAGGTGGTCGATGCCTTCCGCGAGCGGACACCGCTGCGCCGGCTCGGAAGGCCTGAGGAGATCGCGGCGGTCTACGCCTTTCTTGCTTCCGATGACGCCAGCTTCATCAACGGCGCCGTCATCCCGGTCGATGGCGGCTTGACGATCTGAGCGGTCAGGCAAGCAGCTCAGTGAGCAGCCCGATATCCGCGAGGCGGTCGAGACGGTCGACCGCTTCTTCAAGCTGGCGCGCGCGCTCCGCGCCAAGGATCGGCTGAGCGCGCCGGCGGTAGAGCAGGCGCACGGTTTCGCCTTCGCGCTCGGGGTCGGTGATTGGCGGAAGGGGGGCGCTCAGAGCGGGGATCGCCTGGCCGTCGCGCAGACGCACAACCGCCTCAACGCGCGTCGCTGCCGCCGTCAACGCCGTCAGGCGCTCGCTGCCGGGCAGGCGGTGGAGACGGACGGCGGCAGTCAGCCGCTGCACCGCAGGGTCAGGGTGCGGCACCGTCGCGACATCGGCGAGATCCCACTGCTCACGGGTCAAGGCGAGGGCACACGCTCGGCCGATGCTGAAGTGCGCTTCGCTCGGCGAGCGCGGCACGACAACACCGTAGACGGCCTCCATTGCCGGGCTGACCCAGCAGTCGACCGCCTCGACCTCCGCTGCGGTGAAGCCCGCAGCGCGCTGCGCCTGCTGCAGCCCCCGGATCAGCCCAGAGAGACCGCTCGAAAACTGGTACTGCTTCAGCTGAAAGCCGTCTTCGGCAAGGATGCAGCCCTCACCGAGGCCGCTCGTCAGCGGGGTGATGTCCGCAACGCCGCCGTACGCCTGACACCATGCCGCCACAGCGCGCGGCGACGCCTGCATTCCACGCGCAGCCAGTTCGGCGCAGAAGACGGCGAGCGAGGCGCCGAGCGGCGTGCGCAGGGTCGAAACCGGCGCCGGCGCTTGGGCGATGAGACCGGCGCCCATGTCGCACGCGAGCGCGATCGCCTCGGCGATCCCGCGTTCGTCCAGCCCGGCGAGCCGAGCCGCAACCGCGGCGGCAGCTGGAGTGTGGGTCGGCGAGACAAACGCCTTCGCAGCACCCTCCACCCCGGGCCGGATTGCGTCGCCGAGACGGGCCGCAACTTCCCACCCGGCGATGAAGGCAGCGAGCAGTTCTCGGCCATGCACGCGCCGCTCCTCGCCCACCGCAAGCGCCGCCGCGCCGAGCACGGCGCTCGCGTGCGTCCGCGCCCGCGGGCTGAAATCGTCGGTGTGGCTCGCCATCGCGGTCCCCGCGCTCACCAACGCCGCAAGCTGGGGATGGGTGCGGCGGCGCGCGAAGAGGACGGTAGCCGCCGGCACCGCAGCGAAGCGCTCAACGTAGTCGAGCAGCGCCGCCCGCGCAGGGTTGAGCGCCGGATCGCTGCCGGCGGCAATGCCGCCGAGGAGGTTGAGCAGCGCCAGCTTTGCGAGCGCGACCGCGCGCGCCGGTACGTCCTCTAGGCGCAGGCTCGCCGCATAGCGGGCGAGGGCGCGCAGCGCATCCTCCTCCAGCGCTCCCCACGCTTCCGTCATCTTTGCTCTCCTTCTCCTCGGCGGACCGTTCCCGGCATCAGGCAGCGCGGGAGAGACGGCGCGCCTCTCGCAGTCGCCGGAGCGCGTTGCGCAACGTCGCGGCGAGGAGCGCAAGGCCGAACTGCAGGCCGGCCACCGACGCGATGGCGCCCGCGATCGAGGTGTCGGTGATGAAGGCGAGCAGCGTCCCGACGAGCGCGGCGCTCATCCCAAGCGCCACGGCAAGCGCGATCATGCGGGCAAGCCGCTCGGTAAGCAGAAAGGCAGTGGCCGGCGGGACGATGAAGAGCGCGACGACCAGCACTGCCCCCACCGCCGTGAAGCCGCCGACCGCGGTGACCGACACCATCGTCATCAGAGCATACTGCAGCCAGCCGGGCGAGAAGCCGAGAGAGGCGGCGAGGAGCGGGTCAAACGTTGCCAGCTTCAATTCTTTATAGAGGAGCGTAACGACGAGCAGGTTGATGCCAAGCAGCCCTCCCATTACCCACAGCGCCTGCGGGCCGAAGGAGCGGTCGCCGATGATGAGCAGGTCCTGCGCGGCAAACTCGAGAGTGCCGTACAGCACGGCGTCGGCGTCGAGATGGACCTCCGCGAAGAAGCGCGACGTCACAAAGACCCCCAGCGCGAAGAGGCCCGAGAAGACAATCCCCATCGCGGCGTCATGCGTGACCGTTCGGCCGCGCTGAACTGCTTCGACGAGGGTCACGGTTAGGAGGCCGGCTGCTGCCGCACCGACAAACCCGGCCAAGAGATTGGGCCCTTGGGCGAGGAAATAGGCGGCGACAATCCCGGGCAGAATGGCGTGGCTGATCGCGTCCACCATCATGGCCATCTTGCGCAGGAGCAAGAACGAGCCGAGCAGGGCGCAGGCAGCAGCAACAAGGGCGCCTGTGAGCAGGATGACCAGCAGCGAACTCAGGGTCCCCCCTCCGCTCGCGCGCGCTGAGCGCGCCACCAGTGCGGCACCACGCCGCGGGCCGGCCCGAAAAGGATCGAGAGAACGACGATCCCCGTCAGCGCCAGCACAATGACCGGGCCCGTCGGGATCCGCGAGCCGCTGGCACTGACCAGCGCGCCCGCCACGCCGGCAGCGACCCCAAACACCGCCGAGAGGGCAATCATCCGCCCGAGGCGATTCGTCCAATGGCGGGCGGCGACCGCCGGGCCGACCAGCATCGCCGCCATCAGCACCACGCCGACCGTCTGAAGGCCGATCACAATCGCGATCACGATCAGGGTAGTCAGGAGGACATTCAGCCGGCCGACGCCGAAGCCAAGGCTCGCCAAAAACTCCGGGTCGAAGGCGAGCAGTTTCAGCTCTTTGAACAGCAAAGCCGTTGTGACGAGCGCCGCCGCGGCGAGGATCGCCATCGTCACGACATGGTCGGTCACCAGCGCCGCGGCTTGGCCGAAGAGATAGCGGTCTAACCCGGCCTGCGTGGCATCCGGACGGCGGCTTGCGGCCGTGAGCAGCGTCAGCCCGATGCCAAAGAAGACGGCAAGAACGATCCCAAGCGCGGCGTCTTCCCCAAGCTTGGTTCGGCGCACCATCCAGAGGAGGAGGAGCGCGCCCACCCACGCGGTTATTCCCGCTCCGAAGAGCAGCACGCCCATGGCCTTCGAGCCGGAGAGGAGAAAGGCGAGACAGATCCCCGGCAGGGCGGCGTGAGCGAGAACGTCGCCGAGCAGCCCTTGCCGCCGCAGGACTGCGAAGGTGCCGAGGACGCCGCTCACCGCCCCGAGGAGCGCCGCCCCGAGGATGACATTCCGCAGCGTATAGTCGGTCAGGACGGCCGTCATTGCTGCCCCGCCCGCAGCAGCCGCCCGAACCGGCCGCCATAGGCTGCCGCAAGGTGCTCTGGCGCCAGCGCTTCCTCGACTGTCCCCGCGGCGAAGAGGCGCACGTTGAGGAGTGCCGCCCAGTCAAAATACTCCGCCACCGTCTCCAAATCGTGATGGACACACACGACCGTTTTTCCCGCCGCGCGCAGTTCGCGCAAGACCTCGACGATCGCCTGTTCGGTCGCAGCGTCGATCCCCGCAAACGGCTCATCCATCAGATACAGGTCTGCCTGCTGGGCGAGCGCCCGCGCTAAGAAGACCCGCTGCTGCTGCCCGCCGGAAAGCTGCCCGATCTGGCGGTGAGCGAGGGAGCGCAGCCCGACCCGGTCAAGCGCCTCAAGCGCGATCGCGTGCTCCCGCCGGCCAGGCCGGCGCAGCCAGCCGAGGCGCCCATAGGTGCCCATCAGCACGACGTCGAGGACGTCTGTCGGAAAGTTCCAGTCGACGGCGGTGCGCTGCGGAACATACCCAATGCGCAGCCGGGCTTGGCGCGCGGGAACGCCGAAGACCCGAATTTCGCCGCGCACCCGCGGGACAATCCCCTGCACTGCCTTGAGCAGGGTCGATTTCCCGGCGCCGTTTGGTCCGACGATAGCCGCGAGCGTCCCTGGCGGCACTGTCAGGGTGACGCCGTCGAGCGCCGGCGTGTCGCGGTAGACCACGGTCAGGTCGGTCACCTCCAGCGCTGCGCTCATTGCAGTGCCCGAACGATCGTGTCGATATTCGCGCGCACCATCCCGATATACGTGGACGCCGGCGTCTCTGCCCCGCCGAGCGCGTCAGAGTAGAGGCTTCCTCCCAGAGTGACAAGGCAGCCGTTCGCCATCGCCGCCCGCCGCACCGCCTCAATGGTCGCCGGCGCGACCGTCGTCTCGAGAAAGACCGCCTTCACGCCCCGCTCGCAGAGGAAGCCGGCCAATTCGCGAACGTCGGCAGCGCTCGCCTCGGTGACGGTGCTGATCCCTTGGAGGGCGCGCACTTCGAACCCATAGCGGGCGCCGAAATAGCCGAATGCATCGTGAGCGGTGACAAGAACACGGCTCCGCGGAGGGAGTGTCGCCGCTTGCGCCGCAACGTAGCGGTCGAGTTCCTCGAGCTGCGCGTCATAGGCGGCATGATTCCGCGCATAGAGTTCGGCGGCGCCGGGGTCAAGGGTGGAGAGCTGACGGGCGACCGTCTTCGCAACGATGCGCCACAGCGCGACATCGTGCCAGAGATGCGGGTCGAACGCGCCCTCGACCTCGGCGGCGGGGCGGAGCAGGGCGCGGGGGACCTCTGCTGTCACCGCGAAGGTCGGCCGCCCGCTGCGCGCGAGCCTCGCGAAGAGGTCGCTCATCCGCCCTTCGAGTTCCAGACCGTGGTAGAAGAGCGCATCGGCCGTTTCGAGCCGGCGGACATCGCCCGCAGTCGGCCGGTACAGGTGCGGGTCGACCCCGGGGCCCATCAGCGCGGTGACTTCGACCCGCTCACCGCCGATATTCCTCACGAGGTCGGCGACGATGCCCGTCGTCGCGACGATGCGCAGCGGGCGGCTCGCCTCGCCATCAGTCGGCTGCGCAGAGAGCGGCGCACAGGCGGCGAGCAAGACGACAAGAAGCGCTGCCGCTCTCCCGAGGAGATGCCCTCCTTCTGCGGCGTGGCCGCGCCGCAGGAGCGGCGCAGAACGGCCCCTGATCAACATTTCTCTTCGCCAAGAAAAGAGTTTTGATGCGTCTAAATCATAGCGCAACTCCCTCTCCTTGGGAACACGATCTTGCCCCGCGCAGGACCTGCTTCCTCCTCGCCCGACCGAGCACTTATCGATCGCGAGCGGATCGTGTCCCCGAGCGGCAGAGAGGGCGCGCGCTGGGCGGAGAGGCGCTGCGGCAGGTAGACAGCAGCCAGGTGGCTCAGCTACGATTGAGAGGTTCGATGCTTCGAGAAAGGTGAGCAACCGTGCCGAATACGAAGTCCGCCGCGAAGGCGATGCGGCGAGCAGAGCGCCGCCGCGCGATCAACAAGCCGATCCGGACGCGTACCCGGACCGCGGTAAAAGAGGCGCGCCTCGCGATCGAGACTGGAAACGCCAATGCGCAGGAGGCGGTTCTGAAAGCCGTCTCGGCGCTTGACCGGGCAGCCTTCAAAGGCGTGATCCACAAAAACGCCGCCGCGCGCCGCAAGTCGCGCCTGATGCGCCGGCTCCACCAGCTGCAGCGTGCCGCGGCGGCGAGCAGCGCGTCTGCTGCGGCGGCTCCAGCCGCCGAGGCAGCCCCACCGCCCCAGAAGGGCAAGGCAAAGAAGCGCTAGCTGCGCCGGTTGTCCCGCCGGCCCCGTGACGAGACCCGGCTCACCGCCGAGGCGTATGCCTGTGCGCTTCGCTTTTCGCTTGCGCAGGCAGGAGTACGCCCGGCGCGGAGCGGCGCTCGGGGCTGCCTCCTTCCCTTGACACCCGTGTGCCGGTCAAGAATACTCTGAGCAATTTCGGCTCGGGGAAGTGCCGTGGACCTTGCGCCGGACATTCGGGTCTTCATCCTCTCGCTCTTCTACGCTGTCGTCGGTCTTGTCTTGCTGCTGATCGCGTTTTGGGTCTTCGACATGTTCACCCCGGCGCAGCTCGGCAAAGAGATCTTTCAAGAGCGCAACACGGCTGCCGCTGTGATGACCGGGTTCTTCGTGCTTGCGATCGCCCTCATCATCGCCGCCGCAATCCACGGGTGACGAGGTGGAACGTCGCTCCCTCTCCTGTCCCGCCTGCGGCGGACCGGTCAGTGTCGCAAGTCGGTTCACCTCTCTTGTCGTCTGCGCCTATTGCGGCCAGACCCTGGTAGTGCGCGACACGGCGCTCGACCCGACCGGCAAGACCGCGAAGCTCGCAGAGCCGCTCTCGCGTCTGCGCGTCGGCAGCAGCGGAACGATCGCCGGCCGACGGTTCGAGACCCTCGGCCGCGTGCGCTACCGCTATGAGAGAGGGATTTGGGATGAATGGTTCCTCCGCTTCGATGACGGCCAGCCTGCCTGGCTGAGCGAAGACGAGGGCGAATACGTTCTGTATGGGAAGCGGCGACTGACTGCGCCGGTGCCGAGCTGGGACAAGATCCGGGTCGGAGCGACGGTGGAGATCCCGCCCCACCGCATGTTTGTCACCGAGAAGGGAACGGGCCATGTGCTCGGCGCAGAAGGCGAACTGGCAATGACCGCCCCGCCGGGCGCGACATTCCAGTACGTCGATGGGAATGCGGGCGGGCGCCTGCTCGTTCTTGTCTTCACTGAGAATGGCATCACGTTCGGCGTCGGCGACCCCTACGCGTTCCACGATATCGCTGTGACATAACCGATGCCGCTCGAGATCCGGAAACTCTCCTGCCCTCGCTGCGGAGCGTCGCTCGAGGTCCTGAACGCGCGCCGGACGAAGACCCTCGTCTGCCGGAGCTGCGGCTCGCAGCTCGACCTGACCGACCCCGCGCTGCAGGTCGTCGCAAATCTCACCAATGTCCGAGCAACTCCGCGTACCCCCATCAGCCTCGGCATGTGGGGACAGTTCCGGGGAAAGCAGTGGCAGGTGATCGGCCGGGTCCGTTACCGCGAGGAAGGCGCCTTTTGGGACGAGTGGCTGCTGATGACCGAGGAGGGAGAACTTCTCTGGCTGACAGAGGGCGAAGAGGGGTTCACCCTGTACGACCCCATCGTTCCCCGCGAGCCGACCGACCCGGAAACAGTCGGCTTGACCCTCACCCTCGATGGGACCCGCTATCCGGTTCGGGCACGCGGCATCGGCACCATCGACTACCTCGAAGGCGAGCTGACGTGGAAGGCGACCCGCGGCGACCAAGTGCGCTACCTCGACGCGCAGCTCGGCCAGACCAAGGCCGCTATCGAGTGGACCCCCAGCGAGATCGAATTCTTTCGCGGCGAGAAGTTGCCGGCGAATGCTGTCCGGCAGGCGTTTGGCCTCCCCCTTCTTCGCCCCGATCAAGTCGTTTTCGGCAGCGGACGTCCCAGTCTCCTCTCCGCTCTCGTGCTGGCCGTCATCGTTTTTATCTGCGTCTGCGGCTGCCTCGCCTCATCCATCACGATCGATGAGCGCGAAGACGGCAGCGTTGATATTGCGTTCGTGCCGTTCGCCGGAGCCTCTCCGGGCGCCGGCAGCGGTTTCGGGGGGACAAGCCGAAGCGGAGGAGGAACCCGCAGCGGGAGCGGGGGCAGCTCTCGCAGCGGCGGTGGCGGCGGCGGGAAGTAGCGAGATGCGCGCGCTCCCAGGGCCGTGGCGACGACGCGCGTGGCTGACCGCCTTTTTCGATATCGACCCGGCAGTCACGCTGCTCGGCGCTGCCGGCATTGTCGCAGCCTGCACCTTCATCTACGAGCTGCTCCTCAGCACCCAAGCCGCCTATCTGCTCGGCAACAGCGTGTACCACTACTCCGTGACGATTGGCGCCTTCATGGCGGCGCTCGGCGGGGGAGCGTTCCTCTCGCGGTTCATTCGGGAGCATGTTCTGACCTGGTTTCTCGTCGTGGAAATCGGGGTCGCGCTCGCCGGCGGCTTTGCGGCGCTGATCCTGTATGCCGTCTTCGCCTTCGACGGCCGGCTGTACTCCTGGGCGCTGTTCAGCGCAGTTGCCGTGGTTGGCGGACTGTGCGGACTAGAGCTGCCGCTCCTTACCCGCCTTATTCGCGAGCGCTCAACCCTGCGCGAGGCGATCGCGGGCGCGCTCAGTCTGGACTATCTCGGCGCGCTGGCGGCCGCCATTGCCTTCCCCCTCGCCCTGCTGCCGCTCCTTGGCCTTGTCCGCACCGGTCTGGTGGCCGGCCTGATCAATCTCGCGGTCGCGCTGACCTGCCTCGCGGTGTTTCGTCACGCAGTCGACCTGCGACTGTTCGGACCTCTCGGACTGGCCAGCTCCTGCGCGCTTGCCGGCGGGTTTCTCCTCGCAACGCACGCGACATCGCTGCTCGAGCAGCGGCTGTTCCGCGACGAGATCATCTACGCCGCCCATTCGCCTTATCAGCGCATCGTGCTCACGAAGTGGAAGGATGACCTTCGGCTCTACTTGGACGGCAATCTGCAATTCAGTTCCCTTGATGAATATCGCTACCATGAGGCGCTCGTTCAGCCGGCGCTCTCTCTTGCGCCCTGGCGAAGCGATGTTCTGATCCTTGGCGGCGGCGACGGGCTTGCGCTGCGCGAGGTGCTGCGCGACCCGGACGTCGAGCGGGTGACGCTGGTCGACCTCGACCCGGCGGTCACGCACCTGGCGCGAACCTTTGGGCCGCTCGTTGCCCTTAACCAGGGCGCGCTCGCCGACCCTCGGGTCGAGGTGGTGCATGAGGATGCATTCTCCTGGCTCGAAAGGACAACGCGGCTTTTTCCGATCATCGTGATCGATCTTCCCGACCCGCGCACTCCCGACCTGGGCAAGCTCTACTCAGTCGAGTTCTATCGCTTGGCCGCGCGCCATCTCGCGCGCGGGGGTATGCTCGCTGTTCAGGCGACCTCGCCGTACCATGCGCGAGAAGCGTACTGGTCGATTGGCGCCTCCCTTGAAGCGGCGGGGCTGCAGGTGCTGCCGTATCATGTCCTCGTCCCGACCTTTGGCGAGTGGGGGTTCTATCTCGCATCCGACCTCGCTATCCCTCATCATTCCTATCGGCCGCGAACGGCGGTCCGGTTTTTGACTGCGGAGGCGATGGCGCGGGCAGTGGTGTTCGAGCCGGATATCGCCCCCCTCCCGGTCGCGGCGAGCACCCTCGATCGGCAGGAGATCCTTGACTATTACGCCCGTGCCTGGCGGGAGTGGCGTGGACGTTAGCCGCGGCGCGATGACGACCGGCAAGCTCGTCGTCATCCGATGCTACCGCTGCGGCGCGCCGCCGGACAGCCAATGCCCTCAGTGCCGCCGCCCCTTCTGCAAAGATCACGGCAATCGGCTCTGCCTCGACTGCCGGCGCGCCGGCGGCAACCTCGAACTGCGGATCCCCTTGCGCGGAGTGCCTTCTTCGCTGCTCTATCGCTCAGCGATTGGCGTGCTCGCCCTCCTGATCGCCCTCATCGCTTGGGACAGCTGGAACTGGGTGGCGCGGGGAGGGCCCAACCAGGCGCGGCTGATCCCAACCCCGACGGCGGCTCCTCCTCCGGCGACACCGACGGCGGCCGCTGCCGCTCCGCCGACCGCTACTCCGCCCGCGGCCGAACGCATCCATACCGTTGTTGAGGGCGACACCCTCACCTCGATCGCCCGCCAGTACAATGTCAGCATCGAGGCGATCGTCCAGTTGAACAACCTTGGGGACCGCGAATTAATTCGGCTCGGACAGACACTCCGCATTCCGCCGTCACGGTGACCGATGGCCCGTTCGAAGCGCCGCCGCCCGACCGTCAGCCGCTCGCTCGTGCCGCCCCGCTCCCGTCCCGGCCGACTGCTCCGCTACCTCTACGTCGCGATCCTCCTCGGCATGGTCGCCTGCCTCATTGCAAGTCTGCTGCCCCAGTTCGCACCCGCCTAAGCAGGCCCTAGCTGCCTCCTTCAAGCGCGGCGAGCTTGCGCTTAATCTCTTCGATCCGGCGTTTCCATTCCCGCTCGCCTTGGTGGATCTTGCCTGCTATTTCGCGGTTGCCTTGCGCGAGCGCCTGCTGCCGGCGCTCCTGGGTGGCTTTGAGCAGCGTTTCGTAGTTGGCGAGCCGGATTCGCAATTCCTCCGCCGTCTCGGCCATCGTGTCCTCCCCCTCGAGATGCTCGATCGAGTATGGTACGGGAAGTGATCGGAGGGGAGGATGGAGCAGGTCAGCGCCGCGCCATCGCGCAGCGGAAAATGGATCCGAAAAGAGCCCGTCGAGATTTGGGCCTTCACCGCCACCGAGGCCTACCGCGGCACTGCCCACCGCCTCGAAGGCCAGCGGCTGAGCGACGTTGTCAACGATATTCTCTCCTCTGCCCTCAAAGGGCCGCGCTCCCGCTTCCTTCCCCTGACCAGCGTCACGATCCACCCGCTTGCCGGCGGCGATACCGTCGCCTCTCCGTTCGTCGCGCTGAATAAGGCGCATCTTCTTCTTCTCGGAGAGCGCAGCGGCGGCGTTTCATCAGTCGAGACGGCGATCAGCCGCGCGAACCTCCGCCGCGTCGCGATCCGGGCGCTGCTCACCGGCCAGATCGGGCTCACCGGCGCGATCGTCTGCCTCGCCGGGAAGCGGACGCTCGATGTCCTCAACGACGAGCGCGAGTTTCTGCCGGTTGTGGGCGCAACGGTCCGCTGGCCAGCAGGCGCAGCCGGTCAGTTCGATTTTGTCGCCGTCAATAAGGCGCATCTCCAGCGGGTTGAGGAGATCGCCGTCGCCAGCAGCTGAGCGGGCACGCTCATCGACCTCCCGCCGCTGCCCCGCGCTCCCCGAGAAGGGTCAGCCGGGCCTGCTCGCGGATGAATGCCCCAAGCCGGGCGAAGTCCTCTCGCTGCTGGTCGAAGGAGCGCCGAAGCTGCGCACGCGGGCCGGGATGATAGAGCGGGATAAGCCAACGTCCGAACCAAGGGACCGGCTGCCCCACCGTCTGCAGCGTCGCCGAGTGCGGCTGGATCGCGGCGAGGGCGCGCAGGGCAACCCCGCCGAGCGCAGCAACCACGAGCGGGTCGACGGCGTCGAGCGCGCGCCGGAGGTGGTCGCGGCAATTCGCGAGCTCCCAGCGCATGGGCGGCCGGTTCTTCTCCCCCTGACGCGGGTTACAGAGAACGGCGTTCGTGACAAACACCTCCTCGTCGCTCAAGCCGGCAGCGAGGAGAAGCTGGCGAAACGCGCGTCCTGTCCGGTCACCGAAGAGCGGCACGCCAGTTCGTTCCGCGCCGAGCCGGCCGGGCGCTTCTGCAACGAAGAGGACGGCTGCGCCGGCGGAGCCGTTCGCGGCGGAGAAGACGCGGCGGCGTTCTGCCATTGTCCAGCAGCGGCGACACTCCTGCACCGCGGCGATGAGCTGCGCGAGCGCCGCCGCGTCTCCGCGCGGCGCGGCGCCCCAGGACTTCAGAGGCAGGACTCTTAGGCCGAAACGATCATCTGAGTTCACTCGTCTCCTCAGGTGGTGACCATCCTCGATTGCGCCGGAAGGACCGCCCTCCTCGGCCTCGCGGAAGCTGTTTTCTGCCGGAGGCGAGAATGCGGCACCCTTCCCCTCGCGAGGGACTGCTGCGATGCCGTTGACGAATGACCAAGCGCTTGCCCACCTGCTGCGTCGGACGGGCTTTGGCCCGTCGCGCGCCGAGTTTCTTCGCGCTCGGGCCGATGGCTTCTCCGCCACCCTCCAGCGGCTGCTCTATGACGATACGGTGTCAAGCGCCCTCGACCCAACCGGAGGGCTGGGCACAGCGTTCGACCCGACACGGCTCGATCACCTCCGCCAAGCGTGGCTCTACCGCATGGCCTTCAGCCCGCAGCAGCTGCGCGAGAAGATGACCTTCTTCTGGCACAGCCATTTCGCCACCTCGATCGAAGTCGTCGATGACCTGGGGTTCATGACCCGGCAGATCGAGTTCCTGCGGGCGAACGCTTTAGGCAGCTTCCGCACCCTCCTTCATGGGATCGCCAAAGACCCGGCGATGATGATCTTTCTCGACACGCGGCTCAACTCCAAGAACGCGCCGAACGAGAACTTCGCCCGGGAAGTGATGGAGCTGTACACCCTTGGGGAGGGCAACGGCTACACCGAGGAGGACGTCAAGCAGGCGGCGAAAACCTTCACGGGATGGCGGTTCCGGACGAGCGACGACCCCGCAGGCCGGTGGAAGAAAGGGGACTTCTATCTCGACACGCGACAGCAAGACACCACGCCGAAGACGATCTTCGGCAAGCCATTCCCGTACAGCGCTGACCAAGGGGAGCGGTTCCTCGACCTGCTCCTTCAGCATCCGAACACCGGCGACTTTCTCGCGCGCAAGCTGTTTCGCTTTTTCATCTCGGACAGTATTGATGAGCCAACAGTCGCAGCGGTCGCGGCAGCCTACTACGCGAGCGGCTACTCGGTTCGGGCGATGCTCGAAACGCTGTTCACAAGCCCCGTCTTTCTCTCAGACGGAGCGTACCGCTGCCAAGTGAAGACGCCGCTTGAATTCCTGCTCGGTCTCGTGAAACAGCTGAACCTCGTCGACAAGAAGGGCCAGCCTTGGCTTCCCTATCCGTTCGTCGTGCAGCAGCTGCGCGCTCTCGGCGTGGACCTCTACGACCCCCCTTCAGTGAAGGGATGGCCCGAGGGCGTGGAGTGGCTGGGCACAACGCCGCTCCTGCTCCGCGCGAACCAAGTGAACACGGTGCTCACTGCCCAAACGAACCAAGGGCCGACCTATTTCGACGCCGTCGCGTTCTGCAATGCCACCGGGCAGTCAACGGCCGAGGGGCTGGTCACTGAACTGGCCAATCGGCTGGTGGACGGCGACATTTCGCCTTCGTTCCGCGACGCACTCGTTTCTTATCTCGGGCAGCGCACAGCTGCTGCGGCTGCGGCGCAGCGCGTCTTTGTGCCGGTTGCAGTAACCGGAAGTGCCCTCGCCGTCCAACCGCCGGAGAGCGAGCCGCCGCCCGTCAATGTCTGGAATGGGCAAGGCGTGAAGGTGCGAGGGATGCTCTACCTCCTGCTCGCCTCACCCAATTACCAGTTGAACTAGGGGGATGGGATGCTGCCGTTTAGCCGGCGCGATGTTCTCAAGGGCGGGGCGTCGCTCGTCTCGATCGGCTTGACCGCACCTGCTTTTCTTACCCGCACCGCCGAGTTCGTGGAAGCGGCTACGAGCCCCCTCGCCGCGCGACGGATCCTCGTCGTGATGCAGTGGTCGGGCGGCAACGACGGCCTGAACACCATCGTCCCTATCGGCTACCCCGCCTACTATGCTGCCCGACCCCGGCTCGCTATTCCCGCGGCCGCAACGCTGCCGCTCACGGCCACGCTCGGCTGGCATCCTAGTCTGGCCAAGGTCAAGGCGCGCTACGAACAGCGCCAAGTGGCGATCATCCAGAATGTGGGCTATCCCAACCCGAACCGCTCCCACTTTCGCTCGATGGATATCTGGCATACCGCCGAGCCTGACCGACCAGCAAGCCAAGGATGGCTCGGCAGCTACCTCGCCAACTGCTGCAGCGGCACCGGCGTTCCTGCCTCCGAGCCGGAAGTGAAGGCGTGGAGCGTTGGCTCAACGCTGCCGCTGGCGCTCTGGGTGCGCCATGTCATCGTCCCGACGATCTCGTCGGTCGCGAGTTTCAGCTTCCAAACGGACGGCGCCGCGCCGCCGGCCGAACGGACCCTGCGCACAACAACGCTGAAGAGCATCCTCGAAAGCGCGACCACGACCAGCCCCCGCGCCTATGAGGCGCTGACACGCACCATCTTCAAAGACGCGATGACGACCGCCGAAAAGCTGCAGGCGATCGCCGGTAGCTATACCCCGAAGGAGACATTTCCGAGCCGCGGGTTCGGCCCGCCGCTCCGAACGGTGTGCCAACTGATCCGCGCCGATCTTGGCGCGCGCATTTTCTATGTCCAGAGCGGCGGATTTGACACGCACGCCAATCAGGTGGCGGCGAGCGGCGGCGTGCCGGTGCCGACGGCCGGCGCTCACGCCGACCTTCTCGCCAACTTTGCCGACTCGGTCGAAGCGTTCCTGCGCGAGCTCGAGCACCTTGGCCGGCTGCAGGATGTCGTCATCCTGACCTTCTCCGAGTTCGGACGGCGGCTTCACGACAACGACAGCCTCGGCACTGACCACGGCGCGGCGGCGCCGCTCTTCGTCATCGGCGCGCCGGTGAAGGGCGGGCTCTATGGGACCGATCCCGACTTCACCGCGCTCGACCAAAGCCGCGACATTCGCTTCCAGATCGATTTCCGCTCGGTCTACGCCACCATCATCCGAGACTGGCTTGGGGGCGACCCCGTTGCCGTGCTCGGCGGCACGTTCGCTCCCGTGCCGTTCCTCGCATGAGCCGCCAGTTCAGCCTCCTCCTGCTCTGCGCGGCACTGGCGGGCCTGCTGGCCGTGCCCCCACCTCCAGCCGCGAGCGAGCCCGCTGTGCGCACTGTTGAGATTGTCGTCACGGGACGCGACCGCTGGGCATACCGGCCGTCCTCGCTCGTCATTCAGGCGGGAGAGACCGTGGAGTGGGTCAACCGCGACCCCGACGATGTGCATAACGTTTCGATCCCGGCGCTCGGCTACGACGGCCGGTTTCTCGCCAGAGGAGAAAGCGATCAAATCACGTTCACGCTGCCCGGGCGGTACGACTACTACTGCATTCCGCATCCCGCGATGCGAGGGCAGGTTATCGTTCTGGGCGCGGTCTACCTGCCCTTCGTGACGGCACACCGCTCCGCCCCCTAACCGCGCCGAGGCGCGCCGCCGGAAAGCGGCGTTTTACAATCCCGGCGATGACAGAGCCGTCCCCCTCGCGGGTTGGCCGGCTGGCGCGAGCGGCGCTCACCGTGTCGGTTGGCGGAGCAGTCAGCCGGCTGCTGGGGTTGGGGCGCGAGCAGACGATCGCCGCCCTGTTCGGCCGCAGCGCTGCCACCGATGCCTTCACTGCAGCAAGCCGCATCCCAACGACGACCTACGACCTACTCGTCGGCGGGATGATCTCTGCCGCCTTCGTTCCTGTTCTCTCGAGCGAAGCGGAGCGCGATGAACGAGCGTTCCAGCGCCTTGCGGGACTACTGCTCTCCTTCTTCGGCGCGCTCTTGGCTGCGGCTGTCGCGCTGGTCCTTCTCTTCTCAGCGCCGATTGTCGCCGTCCTGACCCCGTTTTTTGATGCAGAGACCCAAGCGACGACGCTGCACCTGCTGCGGCTGATGACGCCGAGCCTCTTTTTTCTCGGAATGTCGGGGGTGGCGATCGGTATCTTGCAGGCGCGCCGGCAGTTCGGCGCGCCGGCCTTTGGGGCCGCAGTCTTTAACCTCGGGTTCATCGTTGCCGCTTGGGCCTTGCGCGACCACGGGGTCGAGGCGCTGGCGCTCGCCCTTCTCGCTGGCTCGGTCGCCCAGCTTGTCCTTCAAGCCGCTGCCCTCCGCTCGGTCCGGCTGCAGCTTTCCTTCGACTGGCGGACCCCGCAGCTCCGCCGGATCGGCGCGCTCTATCTCCCCGTGCTGCTCGGGCTGATCGTGACGAACACGGGGGTGTACATCGACACTATTCTGGCGTCGAGCCTTCCGCCGGGCGACCTGACCGCGATGCGCTATGCCACCACCTTAACGCAGCTGACGTTAGGGGTGGTCGCCGTCTCGATCGGGACCGCCTATCTTCCCGAACTGTCGCGCATGCCGGCCGCCTCGCCCCAGTACCGCGCCGCCTTGGGAGAAGCGCTGCGCGCTGTCCTGCTGCTCGCTGTGCCGCTGGTCATTGCGCTTGCCGTCCTCCGCGAGCCGGTGATCCGACTGCTGTTCGAGCGCGGCGCCTTTACCAGCAGCGACACGGCGCGCACCGCACTCGCCTACCTCGCGTATGCGCCGGGGACCCCCGCGGCCGCATTGGATCAAATCCTGATCTTCGCCTTCTACGCCCGCCAGGACACCATTCGCCCCGTTCTCGTTGGGGTTGCCTCGGTGGGGATCTATCTTGCCGTCGCGCTGGCGCTCGTCCAGCCATTCGGCATGGTGGGGCTGACCCTCGCCAACTCGGCGCAGTGGATTGGGCATCTTCTCATGATGGCGCTCCTGACGGCGCTGATGCTGCGCGCCCTCCCCCTCCGCGCGAGCATCGTGGCGCTTGGGCGGATCGGGCTGGCGGGGAGCGCCGCCGGGCTGACGTGGTGGCTCGCGGGGTGGGTGCTGCCGGCGGATGCCCTGCTGCTCGTCCCCGCCGTGGTCGTGGCGGGAGCGGCGGGAGGAGCCGTCTATCTCGGGACACTGCTGCTGCTCGGCGCGCCGGAGGCCTCCTTCCTGATCGCGCGCCTGCGTTCCTTCCTTGATCGAGCATTCAGGCGGAAGTAGACTTCTCTTGCCGCCGGCGCGCTGGCGGCGCGAGATCACTGCGTGAACGAAGTCGCCGACCCCCGCTCGACGAATTGGAGGACTGTCCTGTGAATTTACGCATCCCTGGGCCAACGCCGTGTCCCGAAGAAGTGCTGATGGCGATGACCAAGCAGATGGTCGACCACCGGGGTCCCGAGTTCAAGGACATCCTTCTGCGGGTTACGGAGCGCTTGAAGACCTTCTTTCAAACGAAGAACGATGTGGTGACGCTGACGGCTGCCGGCACCGGCGGGCTCGAAGCTGCCATCGTCAATTTCCTCTCTCCTGGCGAGACGGTGCTGGCGGTGTCGATCGGGGTGTTCGGCGACCGTTTCGCCAAGATTGCGGAGACTTACGGCGCGACAGTCAAGCGGCTGCGGTTCGAAGATGGGGAAGCCGCGGACCCCGACCAGATCGCGGCGGCCTTGGCTGCTGACCCGTCGATCCGGGCGGTGACGGTGACGCACAACGAGACCTCGACCGGCGTCACGAACGACCTCGCCGCCATCGCGAAGGTGGTGAAAGCGGCCGACAAGCTGATCCTCGTCGACGCCGTCTCGAGCTTGACCGCCATCGACTTGCCAGTCGACGCGCTCGGCCTCGATGTTGTGGTCTCTGGCTCGCAGAAAGGCTGGATGGTGCCGCCGGGGCTCACCTTTCTCTCGGTCAGCGAGCGCGGCTGGGAAGCCAACGCCAACGCCAAGATGCCGCGCTTTTATCTCGACGTTCGCGAGGCGAAGAAATCGCTCGACAAGGGCCAGACCCCGTGGACGCCGGCAATTTCGGTGTTTTATGCCCTCGATGTCGCACTCGATCTCATGCTCGCCGAAGGGCTGCCCGCGATCTTCGAGCGGCACCGCCGGGTCGCCGAACGAACTCGGGCGGGGGTGAAAGAACTCGGGCTGCGGCTGCTGGCGAAGGATGAACGCTACGCCTCCAACAGCGTCACCGCCGTCTGGGCGCCCGACGGCGTTGAGGTGAAAGCGCTGCGAGCGGCGCTGCGCGAGCGAGGCGTGGTCGTCGCTGGAGGGCAGGGCGCGCTCGACGGCAAGATTTTCCGGATCGGGCATCTTGGCTACGTGCGTGATGCCGATATCGAGGAGACGCTGCACGCCCTGCGCGAGGTGCTGCCGAAAGTAGGCTACTCCGCCGCGGCAGCAACCGCCTAGGTCGAACCGCGCATTCGCCGGGAGGCGGTGCCTCCGCTACGGGGGAAGGCGCGCGACGGCGAGGAGCAAGCCATATCTGCGGGAGAAACGCGTGCGCATTCTGGTTGCCGACCCGATTGCCGAAGAAGGCATCGCTATCCTCCGGAGCGTCGCTGAGGTCGACGTCATCACAAAGCAGACGCCCGAGGAGCTGATCCGCCGCATTGCGGCGTACGACGCCCTCGTTGTGCGCAGCGAGACGAAAGTGACCGCCCCTGTCATCGACGCCGGCGTTCGGCTGCGCGCGATCGGCCGCGCCGGTGTCGGCGTCGACAATATCGATGTGGAGGCGGCAACGCGCAAAGGGATCACCGTCGTCAACGCGCCGACCGGCAATACGATCGCGGCGACCGAGCATACGATCGCGCTGCTCCTCGCTCTTGCCCGCAATGTGCCCCAAGCGCACATGGCGCTGAAAGCCGGCCGCTGGGAGCGCGCCAAGTTTACGGGGGTCGAGGTGCGGAATAAGGTGCTCGGCATCATCGGTCTCGGCAAGATCGGCTCCGAGGTCGCCCGGCGCGCTCTCGGCCTCCAGATGCGGGTTGTCGGCTACGACCCGTTCGTGAGTGAAGATCACGCCCGCAACATCGGGGTCGAGTTCGCTGATTTCGACACCGTGCTGCGGGTCGCCGACTTTCTCACGGTCCATATCCCCCTCTCAAACGAGACCCGCTCGCTGATCGGCGAGGCGCAGCTCGCCAAGATGAAGCCGACAGCGCGCGTGATCAACGTGGCGCGGGGCGGCATCATCGATGAAGACGCGCTCTTCCGTGCGGTGGAAGACGGCCGCATTGCGGGCGCCGCTGTCGACGTCTTCTCCCACGAGCCGACGACGGACAACATCCTCTTCAAGAGCGACAAGATCATCGTCACGCCCCACCTTGGCGCTTCAACGGAAGAGGCCCAAGTGCAAGTGGCGGTCGATGTCGCCGAGCAGATCGTCGACGTCCTGCATGGCCGGCCAGCACGCTACGCCGTCAACCTGCCGCACGTTCCTGCGGAGACCTTGAAAGCGCTGCAGCCGTACCTTCCTCTTGCCGAAGCGCTCGGGGCGATGGCCGCGCAGCTGGCGCGCGGCCAAGTGAGCAGCGTTATGGTGACGTATGAGGGCGAGATCGCCCAGCACGACACTGCCCTCCTGAAAGCAGCCGTGATCAAGGGGCTGTTCCGCGCCTCGAGCGAGGACCAGATCAATCTGGTCAATGCCGCCTTTGTGGCGCGGGAGCGCGGACTGCGGCTCACCGAGCAGAAGACGACCGACTCTGAGAACTACACCAGTCTCATTCGTATCGCTATCGACCGCCAAGGGGAGAAGACGGTTGTGGCGGGCACCGTCTTGCGCGGCGAGCCGCGCGTTGTCCAGATCAACGACCATGACCAGATGGATATCGCTCCGGCGGGAACGATGCTCCTCTGCCACAACACCGATCGCCCGGGGGTGATCGGTCGAGTTGGCACCTTGCTCGGCCAGCGCGACATCAATATCGCGTTCATGAGCGTCGCCCGTGACCATCCGCGCGGCCGCGCCCTGATGATCGTTGGGGTCGATGAGCCGATCTCCGACGAGGTGCTGAACGAGGTGCGCGCCCTCGATGGGATCGACGACGCGGTCGTCGTGAGCTTGTGATCGACGAAACCCGTTCGCCGGACGACCAGCCGGCGCCCCTCAGCCCAACCGAGCAGGCGGCGCCGCTCCTTTCCGCCGCCGAACCCGCCCCGCTCAGCGAGCCAGAGCAAACGGTGCCCCTCGCCGCCTCGTGGCCGGCGCCGAGCAGTTCCTCTTCGCTGCTCTCGACGCCCTCCGCTGAGCCGTCGCCGTCCGAGTGGACTATCTTCGACCCCGCCCAGCCGTCCGAGACCCTGCCGCTTTCGGGCGACATCATCGCGCCGCCCTACCAGCTCTCCGACCGCTATGTTGTCGATGAAGATGGGGAGCTGCTTGAAATCGCCCGCGAAGGACCGCTCAGCCGCTGGTGGAACGGGCTCAGCCGCAACGACCGGCGGTTTTACTTCGGCTCATTCCTCGTCTTCGTCGTCAGCACGTTTCTCTACTGTCTTGGCGTGAGCGCCGTCGTGCTGACGCCGGCGCTGCAGCCGCCGGCGCTGGCGATCGCGCCAACAAGCACCCCAACCGCGACTGCGACCCCTTTCATCGTGGGGCTGACGCCCAGCCCGGCTGAGCCGGTCGGGCCGACCCCCACTTTCGGCGTGCCGATCATTCTCCTGCCGACCGCCACGCCGCGGGTCCTTCCCGAGGACCCCGACCCCACCCCCACGCCGCTGCTTCCCACCGCCACGCCGACCCCCCGCGCCACGCTGCCCGGCCTTCCGCCTCTTCCTTTCTCCACTCCGCTCTCAACACCAGCCTTGCCGCCGGGCGTTCCGACCAGCGCGATCCCTCCCTTCCCGCCAGCAGGAGGAGGAACCACGCCCACCGTTCCTCCAGCGAACGCGACTTTCACGCCTGTTCCTACGACGCCGCGCCTGCCCGCGACGCCCCCGAACGGCAATGCGATCCCAACCTCGACGCCGATCCCGCAGCCAACTCGGACAGTCGCCCCGCCGACCGCGACCGTCACCCCGCTCATCCCCATTCTCCCCGTTCCGGCGTCTCCGACGCCGCGCCCCTAGGAGGTCCCATGGAGCGTCCTCGGATCACCGTTCGCGATGTCGCCGCTTCTCTCGAAATCGACGCGCTGATCACCGGCGCGAACCGCGCGCTCGGCGTCCTCGGCTACACCGAGCACGGACAGCGCCACGCCTCCACGGTAGCGGCGAGCGCGCAGAACCTCCTCCTTCGCCTCGGCTATCCCGAACGGACCGCGGAGCTGGCCGCGATCGCGGGCTATCTCCACGACCTCGGGAATGTCGTCAATCGGCGAGACCACGGCCATTCCACGGGACTGCTTGTCTACGACATCCTGCGCCGGCTTGGGATGCCGGTCGACGAAATCGTGGAAGTGGTAACGGCAGTTGGTCACCATGAAGACGACGGCGCGCCCGTGAGCGAGATCTCTGCAGCCGTCATCATCGCGGATAAAGCCGATGTGCATCGCTCCCGGGTCCGCAATCCCGATCCCCGCACGTTTGATATCCACGACCGGGTCAACTACGCGGTTACGCGCAACGCGATCGACGTGGACCCTGTCCGGCGCGTGATCAAGCTCGACTTGACCGTCGATACAACGATGGTGTCGATCATGGATTTCTTCGAAATCTTCCTCGATCGAATGGTGCTGAGCCGGTCGGCAGCCCAGTTTCTGCAATGCACCCTGCAGCTGATGATCAATGGGGTCGTGCTCGACTCTCGTCATCAAGATCGCGTTGAGGAATACTTCATCCCGCAATTCGAGTAGAGCCGGCAGAAGAAGCCATTCGGTATACTTCTGCCGCAAGGACCAGCGTCACGAGCGCCCGTGCGGCGGGCTTCGCCTTCCGCAGGAAGAACACGGGCAGCGCGAAAGAGGAACCATGACCGGATTGCCGAAGGACCGCGGCCGCAACCTCCTTGCCGCCAAGATCAAGCGTCGCCGCCGGCTGGCGATGCGCCCCCACAAGACCCGCCGCCTGGCGCGGCGTCTCGGCAAGAAATAGGTGCGGCGCGGCTATCTCGCGACCTCAAGCGGACTGATCCACTACCGCACAGCCGGCAGCGGAGAAGAGCGTCTTCTCCTGCTCCACCAGACGCCGCTGTCGAGCGCGGTCTACGACCACCTCCTTCCGCTGTTCGCGGAGCGCTACTGCGTCGTCGCGATCGACACGCCGGGCTACGGCGAATCCGACCCGCCGCCGCCTGGCGGCTGGGGGATCCCCGACTATGCGCGCGCCGTGATCGAGGCGCTCGACGCCCTCGGATGGCAGCGGGCCCACCTCGTCGGCCGCCTGACAGGCTGTTCGGTTGCCGTGGAGGTGGCCGCTGCTGCGCCGGAACGGATCCAGCGGCTGGTGCTCTCTGGCCTGCCGGACTATGACGAGGAGACCCGGCAGGCGAAGCTCGCCGCCCTGAAGTGGACCCCCATGAGACCTGACGGCAGCCAAACGACCGAGCTCTGGCGGTTCCTGCGCGCAACAAATCCGGCGCTTCCGACTGCGGTCATCCACCGAATGCACCTCGGGATTCTGCGCCCTGGGCCGCGCAACGAAGAGGCACATCGCGCCGTTTTTCGCTACGACCCCAAAACGCGCATCCCTGCGATCGAAGCGCCGACCCTCCTGCTCTATGGCGAGCGGGATTACTTTCTCGATCGGATTGAGACCCTTCGCCCGCTCTTTAGGCGAGCGCAGCTCCAATTCATTCCCGGCGGACAGCAGCTTATCTTCGAGAACCCCGTGGGGTTTGCCGGGGCGGTGCTGGACTTTCTCGCCCGGCCGCTCGCCCCCTCACAGCCCGAGCCCCACACCGACCAGTGAGCCGATCCCGAATGTGATCGCCGCCGCCACAGCGCCAAACAGTACTTGGCGCAGCCCCGAATACCAAATACTGCGCCCCGTAAACAGCGTGATCCCAGCGCCGATGACAAACAGGCCGACAGCGCTCGCTATAGCGCTCAGCGCGACCGCGGTGAGGCCATTCGCGAAGAGGAACCCAAAGAGCGGGATCACCGCGCCGATGGCGAACAACAAGAACGAAGCGCCGGCCGCCACCCACGCCGATCCTCCCAGCTCTTCTGGGTCGATGCCCAGCTCCTCTCGCGAAAGGGTCTCCAGCGCCGTTTCCGGTGCGGCAACGATCGACTGCGCAAGCCGCTCCGCCTGCTCGCGCGGGATGCCTTTTGCCTGGTAGATCAACGCCAGTTCAGCAGCTTCTTCCTCAGGAGAAACCTCCAGTTCTTCCCGCTCGATGGCGATCTGGCGGGAATACAGTTCGCGCGCGCTCTGGACGGAGAGCCATTCGCCGAGTGCCATCGACAGCGCCCCGGCAAGAAGGCCGGCAAAGCCGGCGACCAAGACCGAGGATGACTCGAGCGTCGCGCCGGCAACCCCCATAACGAGACTGAAGTTCGAGACCAGCCCATCGTTCGCGCCGAGAACCGCAGCGCGGAGGGCGTTCCCGCCGGCGGAGCGGTGCCGCCCTTCCAGCAGCGCCACCGCCGGACCGCCGAGCCCGCCCGGCGCTGTCAGCGTCCGAAACACGTGGAAATGCGTTCGTTCCTGCGCCGGCATACCGGCAGCGCGCGCCTCAGGCTGATGAAGATAGCTCCTGCCGGCATCCTGCTCCGATGTGAGCAACATCGGCACCACGGCGCCCGCGCCGAAGCGCTTCGCCAACCAAGCGATCAGCCGCGCGCGCCAGCGCATCCCCGGCGGCGGAAGCGGTTCACCAAGCTCGCGCAGGCGCGCTTCCCAGACGGCGGCGTGGCGGTCTTCCATCTCCGCCAGTTGCCGATAAACCGAGGCAAGATTAGGGTCTTTCTCCGCCTCAGCAAGCTGACGATAGAGCGCTGCTGCCTCGCGCTCTTCAAGATAGTTGGTGCGATAGCGTTCGGCAGCCGAATTGGGCATGCTGTTTCTCCCACAGTGAAAATGGAGAAGGGATCAAGGATAACCGCCTTCCCTGCGTTGGCACCACTGGCGCTCGGGAAAAACAGTGCCGCCGGATCGCTGCGCGCCAAGAACAGGCCAGTTGGCCTATCGGCGCCAGTCGCATCGGCACCAGCAGGAACCGCTCGCTTTCGGTACGGTTCTGCACAAAGAGATCGATTGCCGACACGCTGCCACTCAAGAGGGCGAGAGGAGGCAGATGACGACTATAGCCGTGCTTCCTCCGGCGAACGAATTAGGTGACCGTGTCGATTGGTGGCTGAGCCGTGAGCACCAAGTGACCCGCTGCCTTGACAGCCGCGCGCCGCTGACGATCTATATCGTCAATCAGGATCCCGCTCACGACCATGCTCTGATCGCCTCAATTCGACGAGCATCGCCGCAGGGATGGCTGATCGTGACGGGCGACGCGGACCAAGCGCCGCGGTGGGTGGCCCGCCTCGCCTCGCGCGATCGGCACGTCGTTGCGGTTTTCCCCGCCGCGCCCGCTGTTCTCCAAGTGACCGTGCGCTCGATCCTCAACCGCGAACCGACACCCTCGGCATAAGCGCCTGCTGCCGCGTACAATCGAGCGAACACCTGCTTCGCCGGAGGGGATGGCGGCGTGGACGCGCGGTTCCGTCAGTTGACTACTGTCGTCCTCCCGATCGCCTTTGTCGCGGGCCTCATCGCCGCTGACCGATTCGTGATCGCGCCGTGGATTCCCGGCTGGCTCTCCCTCCTGCTCACGCTTGCCATTGCTGGGGTCGGGGTCGTTACGTTCAACGGCATCATCATGAAGCGGCTCGACGCTTCGCAGCAGCGGATTATCACCCAGAACCGGCAGCTGGCCGCCCTTGACGAAGCGAGCATCGTGATCGCGTCGGAGCTTTCACTGGAGCGCGTGCTCCAGCGGATTGTCGACATCGTCCGCGAACTGTCGGGCGCGCGCTACGCTGCTCTCGGCATTCTTGGCCCCGACGGTTTTCTGACAGACTTGATCACCTCCGGCTTGACGCCAGCCGAGCGCGCCGCGATCGGGTCGCTTCCCCGGAACCATGGCATCCTTGGAACGATGCTGCGCGAGGGGCAGCCGGTCCGGGTCCCCAACCTTGCCGCAGAGCCGCGACGAACAGGGTTTCCGCCGAATCATCCGCCGATGTCGAAGCTGATGGGCGTGCCGATCGTCAGCGGGAGCACGGTTATCGGCAACCTCTATCTCGCCGATAAGGTCGACGGCAGCGAGTTTACCGACGACGACGAGCGCCTCATCGTCCTGCTCGCCGCTCACGCCGCGGTCGCGATCGAAAACGCTCGCCTTCACCAGCAGGTACAGCGCCTCGCCGCCTCCGAAGAGCGGAACCGCATCGCTCGCGAACTGCACGACGGGACGATCCAGTCGATCTATGGCGTCAATCTCGTCCTCGAGGATGCACAGGACCTGCTCAGAAGCGACCCGGCGGCTGCTTCCGCTCGGCTTGACGAAGCGATCGAGGCGCTGAATGCGATAATCCTCGAGATTCGCGGCTACATTCACAATCTCCGCTCGATGCTGGAGCCAAGCAGCCTCACTGAGATGATCGCGGACCTTGTCGCCAGCCATCGGCGCACAACGGGGGTCGACATTCAGTTCTCGGCAGAAGGGCAGCTTCCGCTCGACTCCGATGCTCCTTGGCATGTGCTGCAACTGGTGCGCGAAGCGCTCTCCAACATCGCCCGCCATGCCGACGCGAAGCGGGTGGCGATCCGCCTCGCGCGCCGAGACGATGCGATGACCATCGTGATCGAGGACGATGGCCGCGGTTTCGACCCTGCCGCGCCGAACCGGGTGGGGAATGGCCTGCGCAATATGCGCGAGCGCGCCGCCGCCGTCGGGGGAGCCCTGCAGATCGAGAGCGCCCCGGGAGCGGGGACCCGACTCGTGGTGACCATACCGATTGCCCAAGGAGTGCGAGCGTGACCGAGAACACGGCGCCGATCCGGATCATGATCGTTGACGACCATGAAGTTGTCCGCCAAGGCCTGAAGACGCTCCTCGAACGGCGGGAGCGTCTCGCCGTCGTCGCCGAGGCGGGCAGCGTTCAGGAGGCAGTGCGCGAGGCGCTCCGGACAGAACCGGATGTCATTGTGATGGATGTTCGTCTTCCCGATGGGACGGGCGTCGAAGCCTGCCGCGAGATCCGCGCCGAGCGGCCGGGGACGAAGGTGCTCATGCTCACCTCCTACGCCGATGAGGAGGCCGTCTTCGCCTCGCTCATGGCGGGAGCGTCCGGGTACCTGCTGAAGCAGACCCGCGCTCGCGAACTGGTAAGCGCGATCGAGACAGTAGCAACGGGCGGCTCGCTCCTCGACCCCGGCGTCGCCGAGCGCGCGCTGCAGCGGATCCGGGCCGTCGCCGCCGGCGAGCGCACTCCGGAGGAGCGTCAGCTCGAGACGCTGACGGAACAGGAGCGCCGCATTCTTCCGCTCATCGCGCAGGGCAAGACCAATAAAGAGATCGCCAACGAGCTTATCCTCTCCGACAAAACCGTGAAAAACTACGTCTCGTCGATCTTGAGCAAGCTTGGCCTGACGCGGCGTTCCCAAGCCGCCGCCTTCGCCGCGAAGCAGCTGTCGCAGCAGCGCTAGCAGGCGAGGACGCTGCCGGCCGCGGAGCGCGCTCGCGCCGGACCACCCCTCTCGCGCTTGGCCTGCTACGCTGCACTGCTGCAACCTCACCGCGTCGAGGAGCCCCCCGGCGCGGCGAGAGGTGCGACCGTCTCTCTACTTGTGAGCGACGGCCGCTCTTGCTGCCCGCATCCGCTGCCGACGAGCGCAGCGCACGCTAGGGCATCGGGTCGGCTGGCGGCCGAGCGCTGCAGCATCGGCCGGCGTCGGCTGCGGCATCAGCGGTGCGGGCTCCCGCTTGCTCGGCCTGAGAGCGCCGGCTGCGGGAAGAACGGAGAGAGAACCGAGAGCGCGAGGGAGTCGAACCCTCCCCCGACGACGCGGGCCGCCGGGCAACGGTTTTGAAGACCGCGAGGACCACCGGGCCCCATCCGCTCCCGCGACGATCCTAGCAGATGACAGGCACAGCCAACGGGGCGCTCACTCCCCTCGCGGGGCGCTCTCGCTCCGAGGAAGAGACGATGCCGCCTCGCCCATGGTCCGGAACTTCTTGTAGCGACGCGCCAGCAGTTTGTCGATCGGCTGGCGCTGCAGTTCGACCAACTCGTGGACGAGGGCGCTCTTGAGGAGATGAGCAGCCGCTTCCGGGTCGTGATGGGCGCCCCCAACCGGCTCGGAGACGAGCGCATCAACGACGCCGAACGCGCGGCAGTCACGCGCCGTAATCCGGAGCGCGCTCGCCAGCTCTTCGGCACGGGAAGGATCGTGATAGAGGATGGCTGCGGCGCCTTCCGGAGCGATCACCGAATAGATCGCATTCTCCTGCATCAGGACGCGGTCGGCCACTCCGAGGGCGAGCGCTCCCCCGCTGCCACCCTCGCCGATGATTGCGGAGACGATGGGGGTGGGCAGTTCGACCATCGTGGCGAGACAGAGAGCGAGCGCCCCGGCCAGCCCGCGCTCTTCGGATTCGAGGCCGGGGTAGGCGCCGGGCGTATCGATCAGGGTGACCAGCGGCAGCCGGAGCTTGGCGGCAAGCAGCATCAGCCGACGCGCCTTCCGGTAGCCCTCGGGGCGAGCGCGGCCCTCATTGCGGTCGACTGGATCGCCCGGATGGCCCCGTTCGTGTCCGACGATGACCACCGGCTGACCTGCCAGTTCCGCAAGCCCGCCGACGATCGCAGGATCGTCGCCGAAAACCCGGTCGCCGTGCAGTTCGACGAACCCCGTCGTCATCAGCCGGATGTAGTCGAGCGTGGTCGGTCGGCGATTATGCCGTGCGAGCTGCACCGTCTCCCAGGCCGTCTCGCCGGCTCTCGGCGCGACTGTCGAGAGCGCCGCCTCTTCTGTCGCCGTGAGGCGATAGGGGGAGTCAACAAGGTTGAGGAGCTGCGCTACCAGCCCGCGAAGCTTGGCGCGGTCGACGATCTGGTCAAGCTGGCCATGACGGAGGAGAAACTCCGGCCGCTGCGCGCCCGGCGGCAAGCGCTGCCCGATGGTGCTTTCGATGACGCGAGGCCCGGCAAAACCGATCAGCGCTCCCGGTTCGGCAAGCGTAATGTCGCCGAGGCTGGCGAAGGAGGCGTAAATCCCGCCCATCGTCGGGTCGGTCAGGACGCTAATGAACGGCAAGCCGGCGCTGTGGTGGCGTTTGGCCGCCGCGACCGTCTTGGCCATCTGCATCAGCGAGAGAATGCCTTCCTGCATCCGCGCGCCGCCGCTCGTGACGATGAGAACGATCGGCAGCTTCTCGCGGGTCGCCTGCTCGAAGGCGCGGGCGATTTTTTCGCCCGTCGCGGCGCCCATCGAGCCGCCGAGAAAATCGAAGTCGAGCGCGCCGAGGACCACCGCGTGGCCGGCAATCCGGCAGACGCCGGTGAGAACGGCTTCTGCTAAGCCGGTCCGGCGCTGCGCGTCAACCAGCCGCTCTCGATACGGCAGCTTATCGGAGAAGGCGAGCGGATCGCCGCTGCGCAGTCCGCGGTTGATCTCGCGGAAGGTGTTCGGGTCGGCCAGCAGATCAACGCGTTCGCGGGCGGAGAGGGCGAAGTGGTGCCGGCACGATGCGCAGACGCGCAGCCGCCGATATTCGATATCGCTTGTCAAGTTCGCCCCACAGGAAGGACAGGTGTCGAGCGTTGCTGCGCTCGGCTCGCCCGCCGGCGGCTCGTCCTCCCGTCGCGCTGGACCGAACCGCGTCAAGAACTCTGGCCATCGCAACATCGGCGTCGTCCCCCTTGGACCGCCCTTTTTGAGGATAGCATGGGACCAAGTAGCCCACGACCCCTTCGCGAGGCAGTTCGCCAAGCGCAAACCGAGCGTTAACGTCTGCCGAATATGCGGACGAGCTGAGCGCCGACTTCGAACAGCACCATCAGCGGCAGCGCCACGAGGGTCTGGTTTACGGGGTCGAACGTTGGGGTGATGAGCGCGGCAACCACCCAGGCGCCGACGATGGCGTACTTGCGAAGGCGGCTGATCTGGGAATAGCGGATGATGCCGAGACGCCCGAGGATCAGCATGAAGATCGGGGTCTCGAAGGAAAAGCCGATCCAGAGCAGCAGGCGGACCACGAGGTCGATGTAGCTCGACACTTTAATGTAGGGCTGCCCGATCTGATAGTCGACGCCGAAGGTCAAGAGAAACTGGATCGCGGGAGGAAGGAGAACGAAATAGCCGAAGATGACGCCCGCAAGGAAGCTGAGGGTCGCGAAGGGGAGGAAGGTGTAGAGAAGCCGCTTCTCATGCGGGAGCAGCCCCGGCGCGACGAACATCACTGTCTGGTAGACATGCATCGGGAAGGAGAGGACCAAGCCGCTCAGCAAGGCGACCTTGATGTACACGGCGAAGGCCTCGGTCGGCTCGGTGGTGATCAGGACAACCGCCGGCTGGCCGTTCGCTGTCTGCGCGGCGAGCAAGTCGCCGAGGGGCCGGCGCAGCACGTCGAGGATCTGGCTGACGAGGAGAGCGGCGACTGCGGTCGCTGCGACTAGGGAGCCGAGAGACCAGAGAATGCGCGTGCGGAGCTCCGCGAGGTGCTCCACAATGGTCATGCGGCGCTCGGGGTTGTCGTCGACGCGGTGCAGTATCGCCATCGGGCTGGGCGCTCCTCGCCAATTCTACCCGGTGGAGGAGACAAAAAAAGCCCGCCCCCTCCCGGCGAGCGGGCAGGCGCTCCTTATCCTTAGCGCTTATTCGTCTTCGTCGTCCTCGATACCGAGGTCTTTGAGATAGTCGACCGCGTCCTGAACCGTCCGGATCTTCTCCGCATCCTCGTCGGAGATCTCGATCTCGACGCCGTCCTTCTTGAACTCCTCTTCAATGCTCATGATCAGCTCGACGAGATCCAGCGAGTCGGCATTGAGATCTTCGATGAACGAGGCGTTGGGAGTCACCTTCTCCTCATCGACGCCAAGCTGTTCAACGGTGATCCTTCGGATGCGCTCGAAAACGGTAGCCATCTCTGTTCTCCAGGCGTTCCCTAGTCGCGAGATGCTTGGGCGGCGATGGTCCCCAACACGCCATTGACGAACCGCGGAGAACTCTCGCCGCCATACAGCTTCGCAAGCTCGACAGCTTCGTTGATCGCCGCTCGGATCGGCACGCCATTATCAAAGAGGATTTCGTAAATTGCAAGACGCAAGATCGCTTTGTCCACCTTTGCCATCTGCTCGAGGGGCCAAGCGCTCGCGGCCGCGGCGAGGGCGCGGTCGATGGCCGGGAGATGCTGCGCCACGCCGCGCACGAGACGGAACGCATAGGCCGTATCGACCGGCACTCCCTCCCGCGGCGGCGCGGCAGCGGCGCGGTCATCCGCGGGAAGGGCAGCGACGCTCTCCAGCCGCCGCCGCAATGCAGCCTCCGGATCGTGGCCGGCGGTGTCATACTCGTAGAGCGCCTCGAAGGCAGCGACGCGGGCTCGCCGGCGCATCGCCGTGAGCGCGCGCCGGTCAGACGACATCTTGAATGCGCACGTTCACGACCGGCGCCCGCAGCCCGATCATTGTCTCGATCGCCGAGGCGACCTCGCGCTGAACCCGGCGTCCCACCTCGACAAGGTTCGCGCTCGCATCCACGGTCAAATCGATATCTACGTAGGCGGTCTCGTTCTCAACCTCGGCCCGGACGCCGTCGTGATACCCAGCAGGAAACGGCTTGCCCCGCGGCGGCGAGCGCCGCTTGCCGACCGCCACGACGCCCGGCACTTGCATCGCCGTCAGCGCGGCGACAGACCGGATAACCGCAGGGCTGACCCGGACGGTTCCTTCGACCGGATAGCGAGCCGGCGGGGTCATCGCGCCTCCGCGAGGATCGACTGCACCACCTCAGTATGCAGATGGCGGTTGCGGAAGGCCGGGCTGGCGAGCACTCGGCGTAAGAACGGCACCGTTGTGACCACCCCTTCGATCACCGTTTCGGCAAGCGCCCGGTCCAAGCGGGCAATCGCCTCGTCGCGCGTCCGCCCGCGAGCGATGATCTTCGCGAGCAGCGAATCATAGTATGGCGGAATAGTGTACCCCGCCATCAGATGGCTATCGACCCGGATCCCCGGGCCGCCCGGCGGGCGATAGGCGGTGACCGTCCCGACGACGGGGCGGAAATCGCGCTCCGGGTCTTCGGCGGTGACCCGGCACTCGATGACATGCCCATCGGCTTCGCTCGCGAGCGGCGCGATCCGCTCGCCCGCCGCAATCCGCAGCTGTTCCCGCACGAGGTCGACGCCGGTCAGCTCCTCAGTGACCGGATGCTCCACCTGAAGCCGCGTGTTCATCTCGATGAAGTAGTACCGTCCTTCCCGGTCGACGAGAAATTCTACTGTCCCTGCATTGACATAGCCGATTGCCGCTGCGCCGCGCACCGCGTCGTCAGCCATTGCGCGCAGCGTTTCCGGAGGAAGCGCCGGCGCCGGCGCTTCTTCAATGATTTTCTGATACCGCCGCTGGGTCGAGCAGTCGCGCGTGCCAAGCGCGATCGTCGTCCCGAAACGATCGGCCAGTACCTGCACTTCGACATGGCGGGGGCTCTCGAGATATTTCTCAAGATAAAGGTCCGCCCGCCCAAACGCTGTCTCCGCTTCGGCCTCAGCGAGCGGGTAGCAGTGGATCAGCTCCGCTTCATCGCGGGCAACGCGCATGCCGCGTCCGCCGCCGCCGAGCGCCGCCTTCAGAATGACCGGATATCCAATCGCAGCAGCACGGTCCCGCGCCTCGGCCACATTGCGCAGCGGGCGGTCTGTTCCCGGCACCGTCGGTACGCCGACTGCCGCCATCCGCGCCCGCGCCCGCGCTTTATCGCCCATCTCGCGGATCGCTTCTGCCGGCGGCCCAACGAAAACTAGGCCACAATGCTCGCAAATCTCAGGAAGGTAGGGATTCTCCGAAAGAAAACCGTAGCCGGGGTGGACCGCGTCGCAGTTGGTCAGCAGTGCCGCCGTGATGATGTTCGGGATGTTCAGGTAGCTCTTCGCGCTCGGCCCCGGACCGATGCAAATCGACTCGTCGGCCAACTGAACTGCGAGGCTGTCGCGATCGGCCTCAGAATAGCCGACTACCGAGCGGATCCCGAGGTCGCGGCAGGCGCGGATGATGCGAACGGCAATCTCTCCGCGGTTCGCAATGAACAGTTTGCGAAACACGTTACGCCCTTTCCCGCGCGGCGGTGTTCCGGGTCGCGTTTGACGATGCCTCCCGTCGACGGCCCGCAGCCCTCGGTCGACGCGCTGCCTCCGCGCGGGCTTCCTGGCGCGGGAGGCTCCCGGCACCTTCCCCCACCAGTGCGCAAGCGAACTGCCGGCTTGCAGGGGCGGCCGTCATTCGCCGAGACGACGCGGCAGAAGCGCGATTAGAGGCGCCGAGATTTACTGCCGCTCGCGCCGCCAGCGCTGCTGCTCGTGCCGCCGCGACCGCGCTCAGGGCGTCGCTCCGGCCGGTCAACTGTCTCGCCTTCTTCGAAGCCGAGACGGCCGTCTTTCCCGCCTGCAAGCAGCGCTGCCCGTCGCGAGAGGTTGATCCGCCCGAGGCGGTCGATCTCGGTCACCTTCACCACGACCTCGTCGCCTTCTTTGACGACTTCGTCGACACTGTTCACCCGATAGGGAGCAAGCTCGCTGATGTGGACTAGTCCTTCCTTGCCCGGGAGGATCTCAACAAAGGCGCCAAAACTCGCCAGCCGCGTTACCTTGCCGTGGTAGATATCGCCGACGACCACGTCGCGGGTCAGCGCCTCAATCTCGCGGATAGCAGCGGCAGCATTCGCCTCATTCGTCGAGCTGATGACGACTTTGCCGTCGTCATCGACGTCGATCTTCACCTTGTACTTGTCGATCAGGCCGCGGATCGTTCTTCCTCCCGGTCCAATCAGGTAGCGGATTTTCTCCGGATTGATCTGGAGCACGATCATGCGAGGAGCAAAGGGGCTCACTTCTGCGCGCGGCGCAGCGATCGTCTCGCGCATCTTGTTCAGAATGAACAGGCGTCCGTCGCGGGCTTGGGCAAGCGCGCGCTCCATCACTTCGATCGGGAGGCCTTTGATTTTGATATCCATCTGGAGAGCGGTGATGCCCTTCTCGGTGCCGGCGACCTTGAAGTCCATGTCGCCGAAGGCATCCTCGACGCCTTGGATATCGGTAAGAATGGCGTACTTGCCTTCCTCGCCCATGATCAAGCCCATCGCCACACCGGCGACTGGCCGCTTGATCGGCACCCCGGCATCGAGGAGGGCGAGAGTGCTTGCACAGACGCTCGCCATCGATGTCGAGCCGTTGGAGCTGAGTACCTCGCTCACCACTCGGATGGTGTAGGGGAATTCCTCCTGGTCGGGGATGACCCCTTCAAGAGCCCGCTCCACCAAGGCGCCGTGACCGATCTCGCGACGGCGAGGCGCTCCGATCCGGCCCGTTTCGCCGGTCGAGTAGGGCGGGAAGTTGTAGTGGTGCATAAACCGGCGATAATCTTCCAGCCCAAACCCCTCGATCTCCTGCTGTTCGCTGATCGAGCCGAGCGTCACTGTTGAGAGCACCTGCGTCTGTCCGCGCGTGAAGAGCCCCGACCCGTGGACGCGCGGGAGGAGCCGCACCTCGCAGCTGATCGGGCGGATTTGCGTCGTGGTGCGGCCGTCAGGCCGGCGGCCATGGTCGAGGATGTCGCGGGTGAGCTGCGCCTCGATCGCGGCATCGAAGGCGGCGTGAATCAGCTTCGGCTCGTAGCGGTCAGCGAGCGCTTCGAGCACTTCCTGCCGCAGGGCGTTGGTAGCTGCCTCGCGCTCCGCTTTGACCGCGTGATGAAGCGCATCGGCAAGCCGTCCTCCGAGCACCCGCTTCACGTCCTCTGCAAGCCCCGCCGGCTCCTCGGCGAGCGGAACTTGCATCTTCGGCTTGCCGCAGGCGCGTACCAGCTCCTCCTGCAGTTCGATCACTGCTTGGTTGGCATCATGCCCAAACCGGATCGCCTCGATCATCGCCCGCTCCGGCACCTCATTCGCGCCGCATTCAACCATGAGGATGGCGTTGCGGGTGCCAGCGACGGTGAGGTCAAGCTTCGACCGCAGCAGTTCGCTGCTCGTCGGGTTGAGGACGAGCATGTTGTCGACAAGGCCAACGCGAACCCCGCCGACCGGGCCGTCAAAGGGAATATCCGAGATGCTGAGGGCAGCAGAGGCGCCGATGATCGAAAGGATGTCCGGCTGATTTTCTCGGTCGGCGGACAAGACGGTCGTCACGATCTGCACTTCGTTGCGCATCCGTTTATCGAAAAGGGGACGAAGCGGTCGGTCGGTTAGGCGCGCCGCAAGGATCGCGTCCTGACTTGGGCGGCCTTCGCGCCGCAGAAAGCTTCCAGGAATTCGACCCGCAGCATATTGGCGCTCTTCGTAGTCAACGGTCAGCGGGAAGAAGTCGATGCCTTCCCGGGCACTCTTGCTCATGACAGCCGTGACCAGAACGACAGTGTCGCCATACTGGACTGTCACGGCGCCGTTGGCCTGCTCGGCGAAGCGGCCTGCTTCGAGGATGAGGGCCCGTCCCCCAATCTCACGCTCGACGCGATGAATCATCTTCCACTTCCCCGCCCGACGCAGCATCGCGCCAGACGTCTCGAACCTTGTGAAGGAAGGGAGGGCAGGCGAGAACGGCCCAGGTCACCGCAGCCAAGCCGCCTGCGGGCGGCTTGAACGGGGAGAGGGGCGCAGCCGCACGAGAGACGACGTCACCTTGGTTATTTGCGCAGCCCAAGCCGCGCGATCAGGGCGCGGTAGCGGTTGACGTCTTCCCGCGCGAGATACGCCAGCAGCCGGCGGCGCTGGCCGACCATCATCAGCAAGCCGCGCCGGGAATGGTGATCGTGCTTGTGCTCGCGCAGGTGGTTGGTTAGGGCATTAATCCGTTCGGTCAGGAGCGCAACTTGGACCTCAGGCGAGCCGGTATCGGTAGGATGCGTTCGGAACTGCTCGATAATCTGCTGCGTTCGCTCTTTACTTAGCACGCCCGCGTTCCCCTTTCTCTCACTCTGCGCCGCGCGTCGGGCGTCCTCGCGGCGCCCCGATTGGGCACTGGTTCGTACGTTCTCGTTCTTCCTTCCAGCACGAAGTATAGCAGGTTCCTTCACCCCTTCTTCGCGGTTCGCGGCCGCGCAGTTGTCAAGCGCGCGCCGGCATGCTACCATAGCTCCAACCGACTTGTCAGTCGGTTTAGAAAAGAGTGAAACATGAATCAGGTGCGAGCGCGCGACCGGCGCGATGGAATTCTCGATGCAGCGCTGCGGGTGTTCGCCCGGGCAGGGTATCACCTCGCCAGTGTCGATGAGATCGCCCGCGAAGCGCGCACCTCCAAGGGCGGGATCTACTTCCATTTCCCGAGCAAGGAGCGGCTCTTTCTCCTCCTGCTCGACCGCGCCGCTGCCCAGCTTCGCGCCCGCGTTGAGACGGCGATCGCGGCAGCCCCGGACCCCGTCGCCAAAATCGAGGCCGCGCTGGGGGCTGTTCTCGACGCTTTTGCCTCTCATCGCGACCTCGCCCGCCTCTTCCTCGTCGAGGGGGTCGCCGCCGGACAGCCCATTCGGCAGCGGCTGCGAGCGCTCCATGACGAATTCACCTCGCTGATCCGCGACCAGCTCGACGACGCTGTCGCCGCCGGCGCAATCGCCCCGATCGATACCGCCCTTGTTGCCCAAGCGTGGTTCGGCGCCCTGAACGAGGTCGTGACCGCCTGGTCGCACGCCGAGCCCCCCGCTTCGCTGCGCGAGGCGTATTGGACATTGCGCCGCCTTTTCCTGCGCGGGGTCGGGCTCGATCCTGAGCGCTCATCGGAGCAGCCATGACGATTGCCGCCCGCGAAGCTGCCGCCTCTCTCCGCCCGCCCCGCCTTCGGGTGACGGTTTCGCGGCTCGCCGGCGCTGACCCCCTCGCGCTGTTTGCCGAGCGCGGTCAGGAAGACGCTTTCTTCTGGGCGCATCCGGCGACCGGCCGCGCCTTCGCCGGCGTCGGCGCGGCGGCTGTTTTCCGCGCTGCGGGACCGGATCGCCTCGAGCGCGCGGACGCGTGGTGGCGAGCGCTGGTGGAGGCGAGCGAGGTCGACGCCCCCGCCGATGCCCCAGCAGCGCCTCTCTGCGTCGGCGGGGTCGCCTTCGACCCTCATCGCCCCCTTGCCCCGCACTGGGATCCCTTCGGCAGCGCTTGGTTCTTTATCCCGGCCGTCGCTGTCGTCGTCGAGTTCGGCTCCGCATGGCGGGTCGACTGCGGGTCCGTCGCCTCTCCCCTCCGCGCTCTCGACGGCGAGGCAGCCGACCTCCGCCTCGCGCCGGCAGCACCCGCAGCTTTCTGCCTTTCCGACGGCGCCCTTTCTTTTCGGCGCGCTGTCGAGCAGGTCGTCGCTGAGATTGCGCGCGGCGCGTTCGAGAAGCTGGTGCTCGCCCGCGAAGTGATCTACCGCAACGCGGCGCCGTTTCCTGTTCTCTCCGCGCTCGACCGCCTGCGCGCCGCCTACCCCGGATGCGCCACATTCGCTGTTGCCCGCGGGGAGCGCGTCTTCCTCGGCGCAACGCCCGAGCGACTGGTCCGCTTGACTGGCAGCACGCTCCAGACGATGTGTCTCGCCGGCTCTGCGCCGCGCGGCGCCACCGCCGAGACCGATGCGCGTCTCGCGCTCTCCCTGCTTGGGGACCCGAAGGAGCGACGAGAGCACCACTTCGTCGTCGCCGCGATGCGCGAGGCGCTTACCCCGCTTTGCAGCAGATTGGACATCCCCGCGCAGCCGACCGTCGTCAGTCTACCGAACCTTCACCACCTGAAGACCTCGGTCACCGGTCAGCTCCGGGGCGAGGAGACAATCTTCGCCGTGGTTGACCGTCTTCATCCTACTCCTGCCGTCGGCGCGGCTCCCCCGTCGGCTGCCTTCCCGGCGATCCGCCGGCACGAACCGTTTGACCGCGGCTGGTTCGCCGCCCCGCTCGGTTGGCTCACGCCGACGGACGGGGAGTTCGTCGTCGCCCTCCGGTCGGCGCTGGTCACCGGAGAGGAAGCGAGACTGTACGCCGGCTGCGGGATCGTCGCCGGCTCTGATCCCGAGCGGGAACTGCAGGAGACAGAGTTGAAGCTGCAGCCGATGCGCGAAGCATTGCAGGTGAGCGGGCCATGAGCCATGCCGAGACGCTGCGGAGCTTCATCGGCGCCTTCGTCGACGCCCTCGCCGCTGCGGGCGTCCGCGAGGCAGTGATCTGCCCGGGCTCGCGCTCAACGCCGCTCGCGCTGCTGCTCCGGCGCCATCCCCGCATCCGGACGTGGGTCCTTCTCGATGAGCGCTCCGCCGCCTTCTTCGCGCTTGGGCTTGCGAAAGCGGAGCGCAATCCCGTCGCCGTCGTCGCGACCTCAGGAACAGCGACCGCCAATTTCTTCCCTGCCGTCATCGAAGCGTATTACGGCCGGGCGCCGCTCCTTGTGCTCACCGCCGACCGGCCTCCCGAGCTGCGCGAAGTGGGCGCCCTCCAAACGATCGACCAAGTGCGGCTGTATGGCGGGCAGGTCAAGTGGTTTCAGGAGCTGCTTCTTCCCGAGCCCGGCCCACGAGCGGCGCGGCAGGCGCGGATGGTCGCCGCCCGCGCCGTCGCGCTCGCCAAGGGAGATCGCCCCGGCCCGGTTCATATCAACGTGCCCGTCCGCGAGCCGCTTCTCCCTGCGCCCGGCCTGCCGCCCGCTGCGCCGGCGCCGACGATCATCGAAGGTGACCGCGTCCTCCCTCCCGGCGCCATCGCCGACCTCGCAGCCTCGCTGGCGAGAGCGCGGCGCGGGGTCATCGTCTGCGGGCCACAAGACGACCCGGCCTTTCCCGCCGCCGCAGCGCGCCTCGGGGCCGCGTTGAGATGGCCCGTGCTCGCCGATGTGCTCTCGCAGCTGCGCGGCAGCGAGTGCGGAGCAGATACGGTGCTCGCCGCCTACGACCTGTTCCTGCGCGAGCCGGCAGTTACGCAGGCGCTTGCCGCCGACTGCATCGTTCGCTTCGGCGCGACACCGGTGTCAAAGGCGCTGCAGAGCTATCTCGAGCAGTCGACGGCACGCCAAGTTGTCATTGACCCGGGAGGATGGCCCGACCCTGCCGTGACGGCGACCGACATTATCTGGGCGAGCCCCACCGCGCTGTGCGCTGCCCTTGCCGAGCAAGTCGGCGCCAGTGCGGCAGACCCCGGCTGGCTGGTGCGCTGGCAGGCGCTCGAGACTGAGGCGCGGCGCGCCTTCGAAGAAGCACTCGCGGCGGAGCGAGCGCTGTCGGAGCCGGCCGTGTTCGCCGCCCTCGCGCATGCGCTGCCAGCAGGCGCAACGCTTGTGCTCGGCAACAGCATGCCGATCCGCGACGCCGAGACTGTTCTCCCGGTCCTCGGGCGGCGCGTCCGCATGCTCGCCAATCGCGGCGCGAGCGGGATCGACGGGGTGGTCTCGACCGCGCTTGGGGTCGCCGCCCTTCGCCAGCCCGTCGTTCTCGTCCTTGGGGACCTCTCCTTCTACCACGATCTCAACGGCCTGCTCGCCGCCAAGCGCTATCGCCTGAGCGCGACGATCATCGTGATCAACAATGACGGGGGCGGCATCTTCTCCTTCTTGCCGCAGGCCGAGCAGGCAGACCATTTCGAAGAGCTGTTCGGCACCCCGCATGGGCTCGATTTCACGCCGGCGGCCGACCTGTACGGGCTGACCTACCGCCGCGTGGAAGGAGCCGACCATCTGCGCGGCCTCGTAGCCGCCTCGCTCGAAGCGCCGGGGGTCACTGTTCTCGAGGTCCGCACTCGTCGTGACGAGAACGTCGCCGTCCACCGGCGCTTGATGGCGGCGGTCTCGGCAGCGCTTCGCGGCGTGGAGCTGCGTTCGCCATGACGAGCGTCGCTGTCCGGGGAGTTCGCTACCACGTTGCGCGCTGGGGCGCTGGCCCTCCGCTCGTGCTGCTCCACGGCTTCACGGGCAGCGTCGAGACGTGGCGGCCATTCCGGAAGGCGTGGCGAGGCCGGCAGCTGATCGCGATCGACCTCATCGGCCACGGCCGAACCACACTGCCGCGTGACCCGGAGCGCGCGACGATGGCTTCGAGCGTCCGCGATCTCGCCGCTCTCCTCGACGCGCTCGGGATTGCGCGCGCGGCGGTCCTCGGCTACTCGATGGGCGGACGTCTCGCGCTCCGCTTTGCGCTCGCGTTTCCTCACCGGGTCAGCGCCCTTATCCTCGAAAGCGCCTCCCCGGGGATCGCCTCTGCTCAGGAACGGCAGGAGCGGCTTGCCGCCGATGAGCAGCGAGCCCGTCTGCTGGAGCGCGACGGCATCGCCGCCTTCGTCGAGCAGTGGGAAGCGCTGCCGCTGTGGGCCAGCCAAGCACGGCTGCCGCCGGCAGTGCGGGCACGGCTCCGCCAGCAGCGGCTGGCCTGCTCGGCAGAGGGGCTCGCCCTCAGCCTGCGCGGGATGGGCGCCGGCGCTGAGGAGCCGGTTCTGGACTGCCTCGTCACCTTCGCCATGCCCGTTCTCCTCATTGCCGGCGCCGAGGACCCGAAATACGTCGCGCTCGCTCAGGCGATGGCAGACCGGCTGCCGAAGAGCGACATCGCGATCCTGCCCGGGGCCGGGCATGCCACCCATCTCGAGCAGCCGGCTCAGTTCGCTGCTGTCGTCGACCGCTTCCTCCGCTCGGCCTTTCCGCTCGAGCCGCCTGTCCGCTGAAGCTCCTGAAGGAGGTGCGAAATGCCAGTTGCGTGGCAAAAGCAAGGAGAGTATGAAGACATCATCTACGAGACCGCCGAGGGGATGGCAAAGATCACGATCAACCGTCCCCACGTTCGCAACGCCTTTCGTCCCAAGACCATCGTCGAGCTGCAGGATGCGTTCCGCCGTGCCCATGCCGACAACAGCGTCGGCGTCGTCATCCTGACCGGCGCAGGAACAGAAGCCTTCTGCTCCGGGGGCGACCAAAAAGTGCGCGGCCACGGCGGCTATGTGGACGAGGAAGGCGTGCCCCGGCTGAACGTGCTGGAGCTGCAGCGCCAGATCCGGCTGCTGCCGAAGCCGGTTATCGCCATGGTCGCCGGCTACGCGATCGGCGGGGGCCATGTGCTGCATGTCATTTGCGACCTGACGATCGCCGCCGACAACGCGCGCTTTGGGCAGACCGGCCCGAAAGTCGGCAGCTTCGACGGCGGCTATGGGGCGCTGATGCTGGCGCGGATCGTCGGCCACAAAAAGGCGCGGGAGATCTGGTATCTCTGCCGGCAATACACCGCGCAAGAAGCGCTCGAGATGGGATTGGTCAACGCTGTGGTGCCGCTCGAGCGGCTTGAGGAAGAGACGGTGAAGTGGGCGAAGGAGATCCTCGAAAAGAGCCCGACGGCCATTCGGCTGCTCAAGGCCTCGTTCAACGCCGACACCGACGGGCTGGCCGGCATCCAGCAGCTTGCGGGCGACGCAACTCTCCTCTACTACCTCACCGATGAGGCAAAAGAAGGGCGCAACGCCTTTATCGAGAAGCGGAAGCCCGACTTCTCGAAATTCCCGCGCTTTCCGTGATCATCGACCGCCTGCGCGCGACGCACGTCCGGGTGCCGCTCCGTCGGCCCTTCGTCACGGCGCGCGAGGTTCTTCGGGCGCGCGATATCTGGATCGTCCGCCTCGACAGCCGCGAGGGCCTGACCGGAACGGGGGAAGCCGCTCCTCTCCTCGGCCACGGGCTCGCGGCGGGACCTCCTGTCGCGAGGCTGCTCGATGCCGTCCGCCAGGCACTCCCCGCCGCTCTCGACTGCCTTCCCCTTCCACGGGGAACAACCGCGACTGAAGCAGCGGTGCGCTTCGCCCTCGAGACCGCGCAGCTCGATCTGCAGGGACAGCTGACCGGGCGATCGCTCGCCGAGCTGCTTGGGAAGAAGCGACAGGCTTTTCCGGTCAACGCGGTCCTCGGCGCAGCCGCAGACGACGAGGTAGTCGCCGAAGCAACAGCAGCGGTCGCGGCCGGGTTCGGAACGATCAAAGTGAAGGTGGGCGGCCGCCCGCTCGCCGATGACCTCCGCCGGCTCGAGCGCATCCGAGCGGCGGTGGGGCCGACCGTCCGACTGCGCATCGATGCCAACGGCGCGTGGGATGCGTCGGCCGCCCTCGCTGCGCTCCGCGCCTTTCGCCCACTCGGGCTTGAACTTGTGGAGCAGCCGGTTGCCCCGGGGCAGCCTGCGCTCCTCCGTCGGCTGCGTGAGCAGAGCGAGGTCCCGATTGCGGCAGATGAGGACGTTGCGTCGCTCGAAGCGGCGGGGCAGCTCCTCGCCGCCGATGCCGTCGACCTGCTCGTGCTGAAGCCGATGATCCTCGGCGGCCTCCGCGCTGCGCTCGACCTCGCCGTTCGAGCCTTCGACCGCGGGGTGCGCTGTTTTGTCACCACCACCATTGAGAGCGGCATCGCGACAGCTGCAGCAGCGCAGCTGGCAGCTGCGCTGCCGGGCGCAGTGCCGGCGTGCGGCCTTGCGACTGGGCCGCTCCTTGCAAGCGATCTTCTGGCCCAACCGCTGCCGCTGTGCCGCGGGACGATGTACCTGCCGGGCGGCCACGGGCTCGGCGCGCCGCTAGATGAGCGCGAGCTTGCCCGCTTTGCCGTCCGAGAGAGCCTGGAAGAATGAGCGAGCAGATCCCCGAATGGCTGAGCCAGCGCGCCCGGCTGACCCCCGACCGGCTCGCCGTGCAATGCGAAGCAGTTGCGTGGAGCTATCGCGACCTCGACGCGCGAGCCAGTCTTGTCGCCGCCCATCTTGCGGAGTGCGGGGTGCGGGCGGGAGAGCGGGTTGCTCTCCTCGCCGACAGCAGCCCGGAGTATGCGGCCGCCGTCCATGGCGTGCCGCGCGCCGGGGCGGTTCTCGTTCCGCTCAATACTCGGCTGACCGTGGACGAACTCGCCTGGCAGATAAGCGACTGCGCGGCCTCGATCGTGATTGCGGACGCGGCGCACTACCAGCGCGGCGCGGCGGCGGCGGCCGCGGCCGGGAGAGCGGCGCCCCTCGACCTCGTCGCCCTGTGCGCTCCCGACCGGCCCTCGCCTCAGCCTGAGGTACGATGGGTCCGGAGTGAGACTGTCCACACCATCATCTACACCTCGGGGACAACCGGACGGCCAAAAGGGGCGCTGCTCACCTACGGGAATCACCTGTGGAGCGCGGTCGGCGCAGCGCTCCGCCTTGGGCTCTCTGCCCAAGACCGGTGGATCGCCTGCCTTCCTCTCTTCCACGTCGGAGGATTGTCGATCCTAATCCGAGCGGCGCTCGTCGGCAGCGCGGTTGATCTCCATCGCAGCTTCGTCCCGGCGGCGGTGAACCGCGCGATTGACGGGGGAGCGACGATCGTCTCGCTTGTGGCGGTGATGCTGCAGCGTCTTCTTGACGACCGCGCCGGCCGCCCCTACCCGCCAACGCTGCGCTGTGTTCTGGTCGGCGGCGGACCGCTTCCCCACAACCTGCTGCGACGCGCCGTCGCGGCGGGCATGCCGGTCGTCCAAACGTATGGGCTGACTGAGGCCGCTTCGCAGGTGACCACGCTCGCGCCGGAGGAAGCCGTCACGCGGCTCGGCGCTGCGGGAATGCCGCTCTTCCCCACCGAAATCCGCATCCTCGCCCCGGACGGGTCGCCTCTGCCCGCCGGCGTGCCGGGCGAGATCGCCATCCGGGGGCTCACCGTCAGCCCGGGCTACGTCGGGCATTCCGCCGTGCGCCCCGACGGCTGGTTTCGGACCGGCGACATCGGCCAGCTCGATGCCGATGGCTACCTCACCGTGCTCGACCGCCGGGACGACCTCATTATCAGCGGAGGCGAAAACATCTCGCCGGCGGAGGTCGAAGCGGTCCTCCGGGAGCACCCTGCCGTGATCGATGCGGGTGTGGTCGGCGCGCCAGACCCGATATGGGGACAGCGCGCGGTCGCGTTTGTGGTTCTCGCCGGCGACTCCCAGCCCGACCTCGAGGCGTTCTGCCGCTCCCGCCTCGCTGGCTACAAGACGCCGCGTCAGTTCATTGCCGTCGCGGACTTGCCGCGCAACGCTGCAGGCAAGCTGCTGCGAAGTGAGCTGCGCCGCTGGCTGACCCCCTACCTCGAAGAAGGCGCAACCGCCACGAGCGACTCGGAGGAGGAGCGCTAGCCGCCTGTCAGGACGGCTCACCCTCTCCTCACGCTTCCCCCCGCCGCGGGCAGTCCTACGCCGTGCCGTGGCACCTCCGGAAGCGCTGCCGTATCGTTTGCGAAAGAGCGGTGTTCTAGAGATGACAGAACCTGTCACTCTGCTCATCAACTGAGAGGGGATATGGCGACGACGCTCCTTCCCATGTTCACCCCGAGGAAGGCGCCGGTTGTTCCGAACCTGAACCTGCAGAACAAGCCGACGCGGCGCGTTATGTTCGTTCAGCCGCGTTCGACCGGAGGAAATTTCGAATACGTGGCGATCTTTCGCCAAGGTATGCTCTTTCTCTCTGGTGCCTTGCGCGATTATGACGGCGCCTATCACTACGAGCGGTCGATTTGGATGGAAGACCGCAGCGGCCCGATCGACCCCGGGAAAGACCTCGAAGGGGTTGATATTCTCTGTCTCACCTGCCTGATCAATGAGGCGCCGCGCGCGTACGAGATCGGGCGGCTGGCCAAGCTCTACCACCCGACGATCAAGATCATCGGCGGCGGGCCGCAAATGGGGCCGCTTCCTGCCGAGGCGATCGAGCACGGCAAGGTCGACGTCGTCGTCCAGCGCGAAGGCGAAGATGTCATTGGGCCGATCTGCGACCTGCTGCTCACCTATGAGGGAGCCGATCTCGTCCGCGAACTGAAGAAAATCGGCGGCATCGCCTTTCTCGACGAGGGCAAAGTCGTCGAGACGCGGCCGCACCGCCCCGCGATCCCGGCGGATTTCGTCAAGCTGCCGGACTACGACTCGATCCTCGACCTGACCCCGAAGAACCCGATGGCCGCCGGCGTCCTCGAGACGGTGCGGGGCTGCACTGAGAACTGTTCGTTCTGCGAGGTTATCCAGCAGTTCAAGGGCTATCGGATGGTCAGCCGCGAGGTCGAGCTCGCCCGCATCGCGCAGCTGCAGGACCTCGCCGACCGCGGGCTTATCTTCCGGTCGCCGCTGGACGGCCGCTTTGCGGTCTTCGTCTCCGACGACCTCCATGCGCCGCCGCTGCGGGCGACGAAGTTCTACCAGGAGCGCTTGGCGCGGATCCGCACCTGGAAAGATCACACGAAAGGCATGTTCCTGATCAGCCAAAACCGTGCCGAGCTCGGCCAGAGCCCCGAGATGATGGAAGCGTATCTCGAGGCGGGGATGGAGATGCTCTATCTGGGGGTCGAGTCCTCGAACGCCGAGGCGCTCAAGCTGATCCGGAAACGGCAGGAGCCCGGCCAAGTGCATCGCGACCTGACGGAACTGAACCGCCGCGGCTTCATTGTGGTGGCGATGACCATCATCGGGCTGCCGGGCGACACCGAAGAGTCGATCATGGAGATGGCCGATTGGGTGCGCAGCGTCAGCCGCTACCAAACGGCCAACCTGCTGACGCCCTTGCCGGCGACGATCAACTGGCCGAACCCCGAGAAGGGCTGGCCGGGGCTGATCCCCCTCGATGAGGACGGCAGCATCTTGCCCCCGGGCAAGCTTCGGCCCTATGCCCTCTATACCGGCCGGCAGTTTGTCCACTACGATGAGCGCTGGTCGATGCAAGAGTCGCGGGAGCTGTACCGCAAATACACCGAGCGGCTGCGCCCGGTTGACTCGCTCTACGCCCGTATCTACCGGATGATCAAATACAAAGCTGAACGGGGCGAATTGAAGCAAGGCGCGCCAACCCGCGTCGGCACCGAACTGCCGGCGCGCATTTAGCCGAACAGCAGCGGCTCGGCAAGTTCGTCGCCGCTCTCTCCTCGCTTGACCGACCTGACTGCGGATGACAATACTCCGCCGAGCAGGCACACTTCGCCGGAGGGAGGCCGATGGCTGCTGCCGAGCGGACCGAGCTGACGATCCCGGGTCAGCCGTCCTCGCTTCCTCTCGCCCGCGCCTATGTCGAGCACCTCTTCCGCGGCGCGGGATGCTCGGCCGCCGACGCGCAGCAGGCGGGCGAGGTAGGGGCCGCAGCGCTGACGCTCGTGCTCGACCGGCTTGACCCTGCTGCGCCCGGCTCAATCAAACTGAGCAGCGAAGTGACGGCGACGACAATCCGGCTGACGATCTCCGACTTGGGGTTGCCGTTCGATCCGGAGCAGAACGTTACCCTCACCCCGCCCCGCTTTCGTCCTCTCGAAGAGAACCCCGAGCGTCGCCACGCCTCCCGGCTGATCCGGCAGTTTTTCGACGAGGCACGCTGGGTCAACCTCGGTCCGCGAGGGATGGAGCTCCGACTGAGCAAGCGACTGCCGACCGCCGACATCACCCAACGGCTGCCGGCGGCGGCGCTTACCCCGTGGAGTGAGGACGTCGTCGCCGCGCCGCCCCAAGAGTATGCGATCCGGCGCATGCGGCCGGACGAGGCGATCGGGGTCGCCCAGTGCATCTTCCGCACCTACGGCTACACCTATCCGAATGAAGACCTCTATTACCCCGACCGGATTGTCGAGCAGAATGAGCGGGGCGAACTCGTCTCCGTCGTTGCCGTGACGATGAGCGGCGAACTCGTGGGGCATTACGCCCTCGAACGGCCGGGTCTTGGTCCCCTCGCCGAGAGCGGCCAAGCTGTGGTCGTGCCCGCGCATCGAGGACGGAACCTCATGGAGCGGATGCGCGCCTTCCTCGTCGAGGAGGCGAAGCGGCTCGGGCTGGCCGGCATCTACAGCCAGCCCGTCACCAACCATCCGTTCAGCCAGCGCGTCAACGAGCGGTTCGGAGCGAAGGTGTGCGGCATCTCGCTCGGTCTCGCTCCCGCTTCCATGCAGTTCAAAGCGATCGATGAGACGCTGGAACAGCGCGTCTCCACGATGCTGTACTTCACGCCGCTCCGGCCGCTCAGCGGAGAAGAGCGGTACGCCCCGCCTCGCCACGCGGCGATGCTGCAGCGGATCTATGCCCAATTCGGCGTCGCGCCCCGCTTCGCTCGCGGCGCGGCGCTCTTTGGTTTCGGGCAAGTCGATGTCAGCTTCGACCGAGGGCTGCGGCGCGGCCGCATCAGCGTTCACGCGATCGGAGCTGACACGCCGGCCGAGATTCGGCAGGCCCAGCGGGTTCTCGTCGAGACCGGCAGCGCCGAGGTTATCTACCTCGAACTGCCGCTCTCCCACCCGAGCACGCCGGCGCTCTGCGACTACGCCGAGCGCGCGGGGTTCTTTTTCAGCGGTCTCGGCCCCTATTTCGCTAAGGACGGCGACGTCCTGCGGCTGCAGTATCTCGCCGTGCCGCTCGACCCCGCCCGCCTCGAGATCGTCAGCGACTTCGGCAAGGAACTGCGCGATTACATCGTCGAGGACTGGACGCGCGTCCGCGCGCTTGCATCTTCGTAGGCGCGGGGCACCGCTGCCACACCAGAGGCACGGCCAAGGCGCCGGGCGACCATTGCGATCCCGACATTCATCCAGAAGAGCGCGATCGTCTGCGGGAAATGCAGGTTGAAGAAATAGTGGTCAAAGACCCCAGCGACGAGGGCACCGGTGAGCGCCCCGATCGCGCCGAGCAGCACCGCTTCATCCTCCGGGGCAACGAGCTGACGCCAAGCGCGCAGTGACGTGACATAAAATGTCACAATGACGATTAGGAAGCTGCTCAGGCCCACCAGTCCCATCTGCTCCGCAATCAGGAGGTAGACCGAACTGGCGGCGATGTACAGTTCGAGGTCGGGCGCGGCGCCGAAGCCGACGCCGAACCAGGGGTAGGCCTGAATGAGGCGAAGCGCGTCCCGGTATTCCCCAAGCCGCATCTGGGCGGCGCGATCCTCGAACTCGATCCCCGACTGGAACCGATCGACCACGAGGTCGCCCCACGGCGTGACTGCGATCGTTGCGGCGACGAGAAGCGCAACCAGCCAAATCCGGCGGTAGCGGAGCGTCGCGAGGAGCGCGCCCGCCGCCATTGCGCCTGCCCATGAACTCCGGCTGAAGGTGAGCACCAAGCAGAGGAGCATCGCCGCAAACGCGGGGAACAGCCAGACGCGCGGCAGGACCGGCTTCGGGCTGAACAGTTGGGTTGCGGTATAGGGTGCGGTCAGGAGGAGCGTTCCTGCCAGCACATTCGGGTCGACGCTCGTGCCGACCGCCCGCAGCAGCTGCGACTCCGCGATTGTGCGGGTGACGATCGACCCCGAGGGGTAGTAGCCGATCGCGCGCAAGCTGAGGAGGATCCGAGTCGCGAGGTCCTGATCAAGGAAGTACAGGACTATGCCGATAAGCGATGCTCCCGTCGCGCCGACGATGAACGTCTGCGCAAGCCGCCGCAGCGCCGGCCGGTCGTCGACCATGTTGACGACGGTGAAAAAGAAGAGAATGCCGTTGATCGTCTTCAGAAAGAAGCGCGTCAGCTCCGCCGTTGTCGACTGAATCCCGAAGATAAACGATGCGATCGCCAAGCCGATGAAGACGAGGATCGGCCCGTCGAGCGGGGTCGTCTGAACCGTCTCTTGGCGGCGGAGCAGCAGGCGAAGGATCCAGAGCAGCAGCAAACTGGCAAGAATGGCATCAACGAAGGTCAGCCGAACGCCGCCGATCGGGATCGGAATAACCGCGAAGGGAAGAAGCGTCACGGTGAGAATGAAGGCGACGAAGCCGACCAGCGGCTGAACGAGAATGCCGATCCCGGCGGCGATGCCGAGAACGAGGGCGAAGCCGGCAACAGGATGGACGCGCACGCCAAGCGCGGCGCCGCCGACGACGGCCAGCAACCCCGCCGCAATGAGAAGAGCGCGGGCTGCGGCCGGAGAGAGCGCCGAGACAGTCACGGCCGGATTGTAGCCGCTCCCGACGCCGGGGAAGACGGCGCCGGGACCTTCCAGCAATAGGGCGACAGCCCCCTCCGGTGGTAGAATGAAATGCGCCGTTCACGCCGGCGCGGGGAGACAGAGCCAATGCGGCGCTTCGCTCGACTTTCGGTCATCACCTTCTTGGTGGCGATGCTAGTCATCGTCTCGTTCGGCGCCGGGGTCGGCGTCGGCCGCTACTCGCCGACCGTCGTCCACGGCATTCCGCCGGCGATCGCTGCGGGTCCGGCACCGACCGCAGACGGCTTCGGCATTCTGAACGAGGTGCTGCGCATCCTCCGCACCGACTTTGTCGACCGCGACAAGCTTGATCTCTCCAAACTGGCAGAAGGGGCGATCCGCGGGATGATCGAAGCGGCGGGCGACCCGAGCCAGAGCTACCTCACTCCGGAGCAGTACCAAGAAGCGCGCCGCAACAATCAGGGGATCGCCTTCGACGGGATCGGGGCGACGGTCAATATGGATGAGAACAATCGCCTCATCATCATCTCGCCGATCGCCGGCTCACCGGCCGCCCTCGCCGGGCTGCGCCCGGGCGACTGGATCATGGCGGCTAACGGCGAAGATACGACTAAGATGACCGTCAGCGAGGCAGTGCAGAAGATCCGCGGCCCGCGCGGCACCAAAGTGCGCCTCACTATCAAGCGCGAAGGCGAAAACCCCTTCGACGTCGAGATCGTCCGCGGCCCGATCCCGGAGATCACCGTCCACTATCGGCTGCTGCCCGAAGGCTTCGCTTACATTCAGATTACCCAGGTGACGCAGCGGACCGGCGAAGAGCTGAGCAACGCCATCCCTGAGATCAAGAAGCACCATCCCAAGGGGATCATCCTCGACCTGCGCTCCAACCCGGGAGGCTCGCTCACGGCGACAATCGAAGTTGCCAGCCAATTCCTTAAGGAAGGCATTATTCTCGAGGACGTCAATGGCGACGGTAAGCGCCAAACGTACCGCGTCAAGCCCGGCGGCCAGCTGACAGAGCTACCGCTGGTAGTCCTCGTGAACAGGGGGTCGGCCTCGGCGGCAGAAGTGATCTCTGGCGCCTTCCAGGACGCCAAGCGCGCCACCATCATTGGCGAGCGCACGTTCGGCAAAGGCACCGTCAACACCTGGAAGGAGCTCTCGAACGGCGGTGCGGTCTACGTCTCGATTTCGCACTGGTATACGCCGAGCGGCCGCCAGATTGAGCGTCAGGGCATTGTGCCGGATATCATTGTGCCGATGTCGGAAGAGGATTGGCGGAGCGGCAACGATCTCCAGCTTCGCCGCGCAATTGAGTTCCTGCAGACCGGCCGGTAGTCCGTCCCTAGCCGGCCTCGGCGTGGCTGCATCTCAGCATGGCGAAGCTCCTCGCTGCCTTGACCCTCTTCGTTTTCGTTCTGCCGGCCATCATTGTCTCGCTCTGGTGGGCGGCGCTCTGCACCCGCCTTCTTCATCGCGTTCCAGCAGGCGACCAGTGGGAGACGCAGCTGAGTAGCCGCCGCGCTCTGCGCCTGCTTGTCGTGACGCTCCTTCTCGCTGGATGGATCGTGATCTTCTGGAGCTGGATCCAGTTCGCGAACAGCCAGCTTGACCCGCTGGGACTGCGTCCGATCGCCGACTGGGTCGCGACAACACTCCGCTCCTGATGACCGGCAAAGGAGCGTACTTCCTGATCGCGGCGCTCGCATGTGGGTGGGGGACCGTCGCGATCATCGTTCGGCTGGTGAACGCGCCGAGCGTCGTCGCAGTGTTCTACCGCGTCCTCTTCGCCGGGGTTGCGCTCGGCGTGGGACTGGGCGCCACCGGAGGCGCCGCACAGTGGTGGCAGCTGGTCCGGCGCCCTGCCGCTGTGGGGATGGGCCTCGCGCTCGCCCTCCACTGGCTCTGCTTCTTCCAAGCGCTGCGCGAGACGTCGGTCGCGAGCGCAGTCCTTGCGACGACCAGTTCTCCTATTTTCCTCGCCGTCCTTGGGCCGCTGCTGCTCAATGAGCGGCCGGCGGGCGGCGCGCTCATCGCCACTGGGCTTGGGATCGGCGGCGTCGCGGTCCTCACCGGGTTGGGCGACCCGAGCGAGGTGCGCGTGCAGGGGGTCGCGCTTGGCTTGCTGGCGGCGCTCCTCGGCGCGCTGATCCCGATTGCCGGGAAGCACCTCGGGCAGACGAGCCGGCCGGCAACGATCGTGAGCGTCCAGACGGCTGTCGCCAGCCTCGCCCTCCTCCCCGTTGCGCTCGCCAGCGGGGTCGCTCTCCCCCTCCGTGACCTCACCCTCCTCGCCACGCTCGGCATCGCCCACACCGCGCTCGCCTTCACGCTGTACTATCGAGCCTTACAGCGCGTGCCTGTCCAAACTGCGGGGGTGCTTGGCCTGCTCGAGCCGCTCAGCGCCGCCGTGCTCGCATGGGCGCTGCTCGGCGAGCCGGTCCGCACCTCCACGGTCGTCGGCGGCGCGCTGATCGTGCTTGGCGCGCTTCTGGTGCGCCCCCAAGGTGAGTGATGCGCGTATTCGTAACTCGAGCGCTCCCCGGCAACGCCCTCACGCGGCTGGAGTCCATCGCCGACATACGGGTGTGGCCCGAAGACCGTCCGATCCCGCCCGACCTGCTGCACGCCGAAGTCGCGGCGGCCGACGGGCTGCTCTGCACCGTTGCCGACCGGATCGGCGAGAACGTCCTCGCCCACGCGCCGCGGCTCCGCGTTATCTCGAACTACGGTGTCGGCGTCGACAACATCGATATCGCAGCTGCAACCGCGCGCCGCATCCCCGTCTGCAACACGCCGGATGTCTTGACCGACGCGACCGCCGATATCGCCATCGGCCTGATGATCGCCGCCTGCCGCCGATGGTGGGAGGCGGAGCGGCTTCTCCGCGAAAACCGGTGGGGCTCGTGGAGCCCGACGCTCCTGCTCGGCCAGCCGTTCTCGCGGCGCATCCTCGGGATTGTCGGGCTCGGCAAGATCGGCCAAGCCGTCGCCCGGCGCGCGCGCGGTTTCGGCATGGAGATCCTCTACGCTGGCCGGCGCCGGCCGGAGACCGAGAAGGCGCTGGGGCTCGCCTGGTGCAGTTCGCTTGATGAACTGCTCCGCGATAGCGATATCGTCAGCCTGCACGTTCCCCTCACCCCGGCCACCCGCCACCTGATCGGCGCAAGAGAGCTGGCGCTGATGAAGCCGACCGCCGTGCTCGTCAACACCAGCCGCGGCGCGGTCGTCGATCAAGCTGCCTTGGCAGAGGCGTTGCGCGAGCAGCGGATCTTCGCGGCCGGTCTCGACGTCTACGAAGAGGAGCCGCTTCCTCCCACCGACCCGCTGCGGGAACTGGACAACTGCATCCTCCTCCCGCATATCGGGAGCGCTGAGATCACCGCCCGTCTCGCCATGGCCGACCTCGCGGTCGACAACCTGCAGGCCGTGCTCGAGGGACGGCGGCCGCGCGCCTGCGTCAACCCCGAGGTGCTGAGCTGATTTGCGAGCGGGACATGCACTGTCGCGCTGCGGGGCGTCAGCGGGCCTCCTCCGCGTGCGCAGTGCGCGCGCCTGCCGCGTCGGGCGCGGGAGAACGCTCTACAATCCGGCTGATGGCATCGCTCAGCAGCGCGACAGCACGTGGCACGCCTTCCGCGCCGCCTTCTCGGCGCTTCACGCCCTGGCACTCGAAAGATTACCGCCTTCTGCTCTTCGGCACCCTCGCCGCCGTTCTCGGCAACTGGATCCAGCAGATCGGGCAGGGCTGGTATGTGCTGCAGCTGACCGGTTCGGCGTTCGACCTGTCGCTTGTGCAGGCCGCTTCTGCCTTCCCGATGCTGCTGTTCGGACTTCTCGGCGGAGTGATCGCCGACCGCGTCGACCGGACGCGCCTCGTCACAGTCACCCGCGCCAGCATTGCGGGGCTGTCGATCCTGCTCGGCCTGCTCGTCTGGGCCGGGCTCGCTCCGCTCTGGGTCGTCGTGCTGATCGCCGGGGTCACCGGGATCATTTGGGCGTTCGATATGCCGGCGCGTCAAGCGATGGTCCCCCAGCTGGTAGCGCCGCAGGCCCGAACCGCGGCGATCGCGTGGCTGGCCACAGTGATGAACGCCGGCCGGATTGTCGGGCCGGCGATTGGCGGCGTGCTGCTCGGCTTCGTCGGCGCAGCGGGGTGCATCATCGTGAGCGGCATGGGCTTCCTCGTGATGGCAGGCCTCTCGACGCGCATTCGGCCGCTTCCGGCAGCGCCGGCCGCCCAGCGCGACCTCGCCCGTGAACTGGCGACGGGGCTGCGCTATCTCGTCGGCAACCGGACTATCCTCGCCCTCGTTCTGTTATCGGCGGCGATCGTCGTCTTCTGGCAAGCGCACGTCGTTCTTCTTCCCGTCTTTGCGCGCGACGTGCTGCTCGCTGGCGCCTCGGGCTACGGGCTGCTCTCCGCCGCAAGCGGGGTCGGCGCCCTTCTCGGGGCGCTCCTCGTGGCAGCGTGGCTGCCCCCGCGCCATCATGGGTGGACACTCGCCGGCCTAGCGATCGCCAGCGGCGTGCTGCTTCCCCTCTGGGCATCGGCGACCGGATTTGTGCTCTCGTTGGCTCTGCTGCTCGTTGCGACGGCGTTCGGGGTCGCCGCGCAGACGCTCGCCGCCAGTCTCGTGCAGCGCGAAGTGCCCGACCAGCTGCAGGGCCGCGTGATGAGCGTCACCCTGCTCACGTGGGGAGCGTCGCCGCTCGGCCTGCTGCTTGTCGGCGCGCTCGCCGACCTGAGCAGCGCGCCCGTTGCTGTCGCCGTGACAAGTGCCGTCACCCTCCTTATCAGCGTCCTCGTCATTGTTGGAGCGCCGGGAGTGCGCCGGCTGTGAAGGCAGATGTGGCGGTGGTCGGCGCCGGCCCCGCCGGCAGCGCGACGGCGCTGCGGCTTGCCCGCGCCGGCTGGGATGTCCTGCTGCTTGAGCGAGAACAGCTGCCGCGCTACAAGGTGTGCGGCGGCGGGGTGACGCGCAAGGCGCTTGCTGAACTGCCGTTCGTCCCGGCAGACGTGTTGGAACGTGCGCCGACCCGCGCCTTAGTCTCGGTGCAGGGACAGCGGCCCGCGGAGATCCGCCTCCGTGACGTGGCCGCATGGACGGTGATGCGCGACCGATTCGACGCGCGCCTTGCTGACGCAGCGCGGCAGGCGGGAGCGCGCGTCGAGCACGGGTGGGGGGCGCTCGGCGTCCGCAATGGGATGCTCCTCACTGAGCGCGGCGCGATCGAAGCGCGGGTGATCGTCGGCGCTGATGGCGCGCCAAGCCGGGTCGCTGCGTCCGTCGGCCTCCAGCCAGCCGCGCGTCTGATGCCGGCGATTGAGGCCGAGGTCGAGGTGCCGCCTCCCGCTCTCGAAGCCTGGCGGGATACAGTGTGGTTTGACTTCGATGCGGCGCCGATGGGCTACGGCTGGCTCTTCCCGAAGGCAGCCCACCTCTCGATCGGGCTCTGCAGTCTGCACGAAAAGGTTCCCGGTCTGCGCGAACGCGCCCAGCGCTATGTTGGTGCCGTGCTCGGCGAGACCCCCTTTCAGATCCGCTCGCTGCGCGGGCACGTGCTGCCCGTCGGGGGCCCACGCGGGCCCCTTCACGCGGGAAATGTCCTCCTCGTCGGCGACGCTGCGGGGGTGGTCGACCCCTTTCTCGGCGAGGGCATCGCGTACGCCCTGCAGAGCGCTCGGCTGGCAGCCGAGACCATCGACCGGTATCTGCGCGGAGAACTGGCTGACCTCGCCCCCTATACTGCCGCGGTCATGGCGGCCTACGGGCGCGAGTTCCGCTTGGCAGACCGGCTCGGGCGGCTGGTCTTCCGTCATCCGCGCGCCATCGATCGCCTCGCGTTCCGCAACCGCTATGTCGCTGCCCTCTTTGTCGGCGTGCTGACGGGAGAGCGGAGCTACCGCCGCTTCGTCCGCGATGTCTGGCGCGCCCCGCACCGGCTCCTGCTCGGCTATCTGGGAGAGAGATGAGCAGGCGGAGGAACCATGTGGGTTGATGTTGTCTTCGTGCGGACGGCGGACGGGCTCGACTTGCCCGCCGGCTTTCTTCCGCCACGCGGCCCGGCCGCCGGCACGGCTGCCGACGCGATCATTGTGAACGGCGGGACAGGTTCAACGTTCTACAGCCGCCCCATCTTCGGCGTCGCGCCGCATCTCGCGGACGCCGGGTTTGCGGTGCTGTCGCTCAGCACGCGAGGCCACAGCATCGTCTGGAAGCAGCTCGGCCGGGCAGGCTACTTCGGCTCTGCGTTCGAGATCCTCGCCGACTGTTCCCTCGACTTCACCGCCGCGATCGCTTTTCTCGCCGACCGCGGCTATTCCCGGATCGCCATTCTCGGCCACAGCAACGGCGGGGTAAAAGCGATCTACTACGCTGCCCACGCTCCCGACCCCCGCCTGGCGGCGGTCATCTCCTGTTCTGGACCGCGTTTCTCGGCGCGATGGTACGAGCAGAGCGAACATGCGGAAGAGTATCGACGGAACCTCGCGCGTGCCCGCGCTCTCGCAGAAGCGGGTGATCCCTTCCACCTGTTCGAGTTGACGTTCCCGACGGAACCGCTGCTCCGCTCCGGCCCCGCCTACCTCGATAAGTACGGCGGGGAGACCTATAACTTCGAACTGTGGGCAGACCGCATTCGAGTTCCTCTCCTCCGCATTACGGGGGAGCACGAGACCAACGTCAACCAGCGCGGGGTAGCAGAAGACCTGATGCGGCTCGCTGTCAACAGTCCGCACCGGAAGGCGGTGGTCCTTCCTGGGGCGGGGCACCGCTACACCCCCGCCGAAGAACAGCTCGTCGCTGAACTGACCGCGGCATGGCTCCGATCGCTCCCAAGCGCCGGCTGAGCGCCGCTGCACCGGCCGCGGCGGAAGCGGCAGCATCGGCAACAGCAATGCCCTGCAGCTCCTGCGGAGATGGGGCGGCAGTGGCGATCGGAAGGAGGCAGCCATGAATCGAGCGGCGCAACTCCGCGCCCGGCTCGCCCAGCCCGAGATCCTGATCGTGCCGGGCGTCGTCGACGCGCTGACGGCGCGGCTCGCGCAGGAAGCCGGCTTCCCCGCGGTCTACCTGACGGGCGCCGGCCTGGCGAACGCGCAGTTCGGGCTCCCCGACCTCGGGTTCCTCGGCCTCGCGGAAGTCGCCGCTCAGACTGCCCGTCTCGCCGACGCTGTCGAGGTGCCGCTCATCGTCGACGCCGACACCGGCTACGGCAACGCGCTGAATGTGCGGCGGACAGTGCGCGAACTAGAACGCGCCGGCGCGGCGGCGATCCAGCTTGAGGATCAAGTCAGTCCGAAACGGTGCGGCCACTTTGCCGGCAAAGCGGTCATCTCCCGCGAGGAGATGGTGCAGAAGATCCGCGCCGCGGTCGAAGCGCGCCGCGACCCCGAGACGGTCATCATCGCTCGGACCGATGCGCTCGCCAGCGAGGGGATTGAAGGCGCAATCGCGCGCGCGCGCGCCTACCGCGCCGCCGGCGCCGACATTCTCTTCGTTGAGGCGCCGCGCGACCGCGACCAGCTTGCGCGGCTCCCGCGGGAGATTGACGCGCCGCTCCTCGTCAATCAGGTCGAAGGCGGGCAGACCCCCCTTCTGCCGGCGAAAGAGCTGCACCGGCTTGGCTTTCGCATCGCCCTCTATGCCAACACGGCGCTCCGCGTCGCGCTGTTCGCCGTCCGCGAGGCGTTCGCCGTCCTTGCCGCTGACGGCAGCAGCGAGCGGCTCGTTGGGCAGATGCTCGACTGGGAGGAACGGCAACGGCTCGCGGGCCTGGAAGGCTGGCTGGCGCTGGAGCAGCGCTACGCCTCATAAGCCGGCGGCACAGCCGCAAGCAGGCGCTCGATCGCCGCTCGGGTCGGCATTGCGGGCTCCGCTCCCAGCGTCGTTACAGCGAGCGCCCCCGCCGCATTGGCGAAGCGGACAGCGCGCTCGACAGGGTCGCCCGCCGCAAGCCGCGCCGCAAACGCGCCCACAAACGCATCGCCGGCGCCGGTTGCATCGACCGCGTCGACGCGGATGGCGTTCAGACGGAGCTCACGCCCGCCGGTGAGCAGAAATGCGCCGCGCTCGCCGAGCGTCACAATCACCGTTGCAGGGCCCCGCTGCTGCAGCCGCCGCGCCGCCTCCCGCAGGCAGTCTTCGTTCTCGAGGGACAGCCCGGCAAACGCCTCGGCCTCCTGCTCATTGACCACGAGGATATCGGCGAGGGCAAACAGAGCGGGGTCGACTGGACCGGCCGGCGCCGCGTTCCAGAGGAACGTCGCGCCCGCCTCCCGCGCCAGTTCCCCTGCCCGCCGGATGGACTCGATGCTCGTCTCCCGCTGCGCGACCACGACGCGGGAGGCAGCGATGAGAGCGCGCGCAGCGTCGACGAGACGGCGGGGGAGGATAAGGTTGGCACGCGGGGCAACGATGAGCGTATTGTGCCCCTCGCGGTCGACAATCGGCACCGAGATGCCCGTGCCGCTGCCTCCGCGCTGGACGCAGCGCCGATCGATCCCCTCGCGGTCGAGCGCCGCCTCAAAGAGGGGCGCGAACAGATCGTCCCCAAGCTGGCCGACGAGGGCGACCGTTGCGCCGGCGCGGCGCGCCGCAACCGCCTGATTAAACCCCTTGCCGCCGAGAAAGACCCCCGCCTCCTCAGCAGTGAGCGTTTCGCCGCCGACGGGCTGCCGGGCCACCCGAAAGACGACATCGATGACCAGGGAGCCGACAACCACCACCTCTGGCATGAGGAGGATGATACGCGGCAGCCTCGGCCCTGCGCAGCCCGGTCGCCTCTCGCCCGGGTCCCTGCTCTTCTCGGCGACGAACCCTCACCCCCATCCCAAGGCCACGCCCCAGCGGACGCGAGACCTCCGCGCGGACACGCCTGCCTCCCGCTCACTCCGCGCGGCACGACGAGAAGGATTGCACGTATTCGGTATGAGCGATAAACTGGCAGCAGCCGTCGTCCGAGGAGGACGAGGAAGCGCGCAACTCACGGCGCCAGAAAGGGGGAACAATGGGTCGGATCATCATCGCCAATCGCCGCGGCCATCAGGTGATCGAGTGGAGCACGACCGATACCGAAGAAGCACGCGAGCAGATCGCCATTGCCGAGCGGATTCTTCGGGAAGCGCGCGAGGCGGGATGCGCTGTCTCAAAGAAAGTCGATGGCCAGCACGTGATCGACCACGGCCCGTTCGACCCGAAGGTCGAGGAATATCAGATCCTGGCCCCGATCGCTGGTGGCTAATCTTCGCGCCTGGCTCCGCCGCCTGTTTCGCCGCCCGGCGGAACAGCGGCTCGACGCCGAGGGAACCCCTCTCGAGCTTCCGTGGGCCTACCATTGGGAGTGGGTTCCGAAGCGGAGCGCTGGGCGCGACTTCACGCGCGAAGATTACGAGCAAGCGCGCCGGCGCGCCCGTGAGGTTGCCCGCGCAACGCTCGGCGAGGAGACGTGGCAGCGGCTAGAGCGGGAGGGACACCTCGATGTGCCTTCCCGGCTCTTCCCCGGCGTGATTTACCGGCTGCGCGTTGGGCGGCGGATCGAAGTGATCACTCCGCCAGGGATGCGGCCGCCGTGGCCGTTTCCCTATCTCTGCATCAATCCTACCTATCCCTTGCCTGAAGAAGAGTTCTTCGCCCAGCTGTATCTCTACGTCCGCGACCAAGAGGAGGAGGTCGTTCGTGTTGCTGCTCCCCAACCGTGGGACCAGCGGCTCGGCCGCACCTTCTAAAGTGTTCTCCCCGGCGTACAATCATGCTGAGGAGCGTCGGTTATGGTCGTGACAGCGGAGGAAGAACTCGAAGGGCTGAAACGTGTTGGGCGGGTGTGCGCGCTCACGCTGCGCGAGATGGCAGCGCACCTGCGGCCGGGGATCACGACGGGCGAACTCGACCGGATTGGAGAGCGGGTGCTCCGCGCCCACGGCGCGCAGTCGGCGCCGATCCTCGCCTACAAGTTTCCGGGATGGACCTGCATCAGCGTCAACGATGAGGCGGCGCACGGCATTCCCGGCGCTCGCGTCATCCAGCCGGGCGACCTTGTCAACATCGACGTCTCGGCAGAACTGAACGGCTATTGGGCCGATATGGGGGCGACGTTCATCGTGCCGCCGATCGACTCAAAGCGAGCGCGGCTCGTCGAGGCGGCGCGGCGGGCGCAGCAGGCCGCAGCGGCGGTCGTTCGGGCCGGCCGGCTGATGAATGTCGTCGGCAAAGCGGTCGAAGCGGAGGCAAAGCGCGCCGGCTTCAAGGTCATTCGTGACCTCGGCTCTCACGGGGTCGGCCGGCACATCCACGAGGAGCCGCACTTCATCCCCGCCTTCTTTGACCCGAACGAGCAGCGGCGCTTCGAGGAGGGCATGGTCCTGACAATCGAGCCCTTCCTGACGACGCGCGCGATCCATACAAAAACTGCGGCCGACGGCTGGACGATCCGGACCATCGACGGGTCGCTCTCCGCCCAATTCGAGCACACCTATGTCGTGACGAAAGGGGCCCCGATCCCGATCACTGTCCTAGACTGAGCGCCCCACCCTTCGAGCAGGGAGTCGCGAGAGTGAGTGACCGAGCCTTTTATGCCGGCGCCCCCCCCTACCAGATGTACGTGACCCAGCGCATCCCAGCGAGCCCGTCCCGCCCCGTCTCGGTGCTGTTCATTCACGGTGCCGGACACACGGGTGTCTGCTGGGAGTTCCTTCCCGACGGAAGCGAGGGCTGGCGCGCCTCGTTCGTTCAGCGCGGCTTCCCTGTCTACACGGTCGACCTGCCGGGGCATGGGCGGTCGCCTCTGCCGCCCGATTTCCCGACCCTCGGTCTCGGCCGCGCTGTCGCCGCGCTCGCCGAAGTGGTCCAGCAAGCAGGGCCGATCATCCTTATCGGCCACAGCATGGGCGGCCATATCACCGACCGGGTCGTCGCTTCTCTCTCCGCCGAGCATCGGCGCAACGTCCGCGCGGTCGTGCTGGTGGCGCCGGTTTCGCCGCCCGACCTCGCAAGCGGAGGTCCCGTGCGCGAGGAAACCGAGCCCGTCCGCCTCGAGCGGGAGATGGCGTTCGCTCTCTTCGGCAAGAGCGAGCGGTTCCCGGCGGCGCACTTCGAGAATTACTACCGCTCCCTCGTTCCCGAGAGCCCGGCGAGCTACAACGAGTTTCAGCTGGCGCGGGGGGTGGCACCCGTGGGCGAAGGATTGTACCGCGACATCCCCAGCCTGATCGTTGGCGGTGAGCAGGATTTCATTCCCGAAGCGAGCTGGCAGCGCCGAGCGGACTATCTCGGGATGGAACTGGTGATGCTTGGCCGCGACTGGGGCATGCCCGGGCACGGCCACATGGTGATGCTGGAAGAAGGGGCAGACGCGATCGCCGCCCGCATCATCGCTTGGCTGGAAGCGAAGGGCGTCGCCTAGGGCTCCGCCACTCCCGCTGCCCCTCTTTTGCTGCATCGCCCGCCCGCGCCGCGCAAGGAGAGCGCGCCCCGGGCGAGAGGCGAAGCGGGAGAGACTGCCTCGCGCTCGCGTGCTGACCAGCAAACGACCGTGACGGCGGCGCGCGTGTTAGTGCGCGCGCACTCCCTGGGCCGCCGAGGGGGCAGGCGCTGCCCGCGTCGGGAGCGCGACCGCGAGCGCCGCGCCAAAAACGGCGGCGCACGCGATAAAGAGCGCAGACGGCCCGAACGCCGCCAGCACTTGGGCGCCCAGCAGGGGACCGACGACGCGCGCCCCCGCGCCCGCCGCCTGAGCGACACCGAGGATCGCGCCCTGCTCGGTCGGGGAGGCAGCGCGGGAGAGAAGAGCCGTCGTCGCCGGCGCCGCGATCGCCTCGGCAATGGTGATTACCGCCATGGCAAGCACGATGCCCAGTCCTGCGAGGCCGAGCGTCAGCGGCGGCATCGCCAACGCGCCGACCACAAGCAGAGCGACGCCGAGCCAGACCAGCACGTGCTCGCGGAAGCGGCGGGAAAGCCGACTGACAATCAGCAGCTGGCTGAGGGCAGAAATGGCACCCATCGTTGCGAACAGCAAGCCGGTCTCCGCCGGACCAAAGCCGACCGTCTCCTTTGCGTAGAGGGGGAGGAGGGGGTGAGAGATCGAGGTGCCGAGCATCGTCAGGGCCGCGATTGCGATCGGCGCTGCCACCGCTCGGCGGCGCAGCGCTAGCCGAAGCGAGGGGCGGGCGCGCGCTGCGGGCGCTGTGCGGCGAGACTCCGGCAGGAAGAACAGCGCCGCCCCGACATTCAGCAGAGAGAGCGCGGCAGCAGCGTAGGCCGGAGCGCTCAGGTTGAGCTGCCCGAGAAGCCCGCCGATCGCCGGCCCGACCACAAAGCCGAGCCCAAACGCCGCGCCGAGCAGCCCGAGCGCCCGGGTGCGCTGTTCTGGCGCCGTCACATCAGCTGCGTACGCTTGAGCGGCTGCGAGATTGGCCGCAAAGACCCCGCCGATCAGCCGCGCGATGACAAGGAGGGGAAAGGAGTCGGCGAGCCCTACCAAGGCGAAGCTCACCGTTGCGCCGGCAAGGCTGATGATCAAAATTGGCCGGCGGCCCCAGCGGTCGGACCACCGCCCCCAGAGGGGAGCGCAGAGCAGCTGCATCAGCGGATAGACCGCGAGGAGCACGCCGACCGCGACGCCGTCGACGCCGAAGGCAACGGCGTAGAGAGGAAGCAGGGGAGCGATGAGCGCTGTCCCTGCGATCGAGAGAAAGACGACCCCGAATAAGACGAGCAGGGACCCGGCGGGCGGCGCAGGGGTCACGCTGCCCAGCCTAGCCAGCGAGAAGCGACAATCTCCCGCTCACGGGAACGCCCGCCGCAGGCCGGCATTCCGGAACGGGAAGCGCAGTTCGGAGCAGCAGCGATGCGAGTAGTGTTTATGGGAACGCCCGACTTTGCGGTGCCGAGCCTTCGGGCGCTGGCGGCATCCGGCAACGAACTTGTCGCGGTGTATACCCAGCCCGACCGGCCGGCGGGACGCGGCCATCGGCTGACCCCCTCGCCAGTGAAACGCGCCGCCCTAGAGCTGGGAGTGCCGGTCCACCAGCCAGTCAGCCTGCGACCGGCCGAGGAGGTTGCGCGCCTTGCCGCTCTCAAGCCTGACCTCATTGTCGTTGCCGCGTTTGGGCAGATCCTTCGTCCCAATGTTATCAGCATCCCGCAATACGGCATTCTGAATGTTCATGCCTCGCTCTTGCCGCGCTGGCGAGGCGCCGCGCCGATCCCGGCGGCCATTCTCGCCGGCGACCAAGTAACCGGCATCACAATCATGCTGATTGATCCCGGCCTCGACACCGGCCCCATTCTGGCTCAAGAAGCGATCCCGATTGCCGAGGACGACACCACCGGAACGCTGACCGCCAAACTCGCGGCCCTGGGCGCCGACCTCCTCCTCCGCACGATCCCAGCGTGGGTCGCCGGGCAGATCCAGCCGACGCCTCAGGATGACACCCTAGCGACCTTCGCCCCCCGGGTCCAGCCGACCGACGCGATCATCGACTGGAGAAAACCCGCCTCGCAGATCGCCCGCGAGGTGCGCGCCTACCAGCCGTGGCCCGGCGCGTGGACCACGCTCGGTGGCCGGCGGCTGACGATTCTCGCCGCGGCGCCCATCGAAGGCGAGGGGGCGCCACCCGGTCTGATCCTGCCCGAAGGCCGCTCCGGCCTCGCTGTCGCTACGGGAGAGGGACGGCTGCGCCTGCATCGCGTTCAGCTCGAGGGCGGCAAGCCGCTCGATATCGCGAGTTTCCGCGCCGGACACCGCGATCTGATTGGAAAAATCCTTCAGCCGCCGGCAAGACGTGACGAAGAGCCTTCTCAGGAGAGCTAGCCACTCCTCTCACCCCTCTTTGGCTATTGGAAGCAGCGCAACCAAGCGCACAATTGCTCGTTTTCTGTTGTAGAATGAGGGCGCGGGGCGAGGAAAAGCGATGAGCGGCCAAGCAGTCCAAAACGGCGCGCCAGTGCGGCGGACGCGACGACTACCGGTTGTTGTCTCGGCGCTCATCGCGGCGCTGACGGTATTCCTCGCCAGCCTGCCGGGCTCGCTGCTGTCTGCCCCCCAAAACAATGTCGCCCCCGCAGTTGAGAACGCCGCCGCAACGGAGCTTGGCCGCGCGCGGCAGGTGGCGCAGTTCGCGAGCAACTACCGGCCGGAGATCGACCCGATTATCCAAACCAGCGACGGCCGCTACGTCAAAGCGAGCAACTACCACGGCGTGCTCATTCACGGCGTCCGCTACTACTACCACCTCCCCGGCCATCCCAGCTACGACCCCATCGGCCGCGGGGAAGTGACGTGGAATGACGTCGTCATCAAAGAGCGCATCCAAGCGGCCGATGAATTCCTGATCATCGTCTACACCATCCCGCAGTAAGCGCCCTCTCTCCCGGCCAGCGCTGAGATGGTCCCGGCGCGCGCATAATGCGCGGCCGAGCAAGAAAGGACCGGCAGGCGCCGGGATCGATGCGCTTCTCTCGCCGACCGCCTCGCCGTCCTGCGGCAAGAGCGGGCGGCGTGGGCCCAGCGGCCAGAGCGCGCGCTGGGTTCGCGCTCGCGCTGTCGGCGCTGCCCCAGTCGGATGTGCCGGTCGCTTCCTGATCGCCTGTTCCCGACGGAAGAAGCGCGCCCCCCGCTCAATCTCGACGACGCGCGCTTTCCCGCCGGCACGGCTTGCGGAGCAGTTGGCCAGCCACCCGTGCGGCGCCGTGCTCAGCACGCAGGGCAGGGAAGCGCTGTTCGCGGCTTCGCCCTTCGCGGCGAATGTCCCGCCGCTTGCGTCAACCTGCTACACTCGCGCCAACAAGCGCATATCGGTCCAACCCGCGGGGGAGCGAGTAGCTGAGAGGCGGTTTCAAGACCACCAACCCCTTGAACCTGACCCCGGTAGAGCGGGCACACCCCGACCAGCCGGGTTCCGCCGCAGCGCGGCGGTACTCGTTAGGACGAGCGTAGGGAAGCGGGTTTTCGACGCCGGCGCGCCGGCGTTTCCCCCTCGGGGCCAACCGGAAAGGACGGCCTCGGATGACTCTTCTTGCCGCCGACGCCACGCCTGAACGGAGCGTGGCGCCGGTCCCTCCTTCGCGCCGCGTTCTCGGGCTTTGGGAAACGTTTGTCCTCTGGGCCGACCTTGGCGTCAGCTTTCTCGTCATGGTTGTCGGCATGTTTCTCGTGCCCGGCCTCGGCCTTGCGGAGGCGATCGCGGCGATCGTCATCGGCGCCGTGATCGGCAATGCCCTGCTCGGCTTAGCCGCGGCGATCGGTGCAGAGACGGGTGCTCCCACCATGGTGCTGCTGCGCGCTGTGCTCGGGATCCGCGGCTCCTACCTGCCGACCGCACTCAACATCCTCCAGCTGATCGGCTGGGCGAGCCTCGAAGTGATCGTCATGGCCCAAGCCGCCGAGACGGTGGCGACCCGGTTTCTGGGCATGCCGGCCGCCTATCCCCTCTGGGTAGCCATCTTCACGGCGATCACGCTGGCAATGGCGCTCTCCGGACCCATCGCCGTCATCAAGAAGTACCTTGCCCGCATTGCCATCTGGGCGGTGCTGGCAAGCGTGCTCTGGATCACTGGCGCCCTGATCACGAGCTTCGACCTCGGCGCAGCGCTGCGCGCGCCGGGAACGGGAACGCTCAGCTTCTGGCTTGCGGTCGACCTCGTTGTCGCAATGCCGATCTCCTGGTTTCCTCTCGTCGCCGACTACAGCCGCTTCACGCGGAGCCACGCCGCGGCGTTCTGGGGAACGTCGCTCGGCTATTTCGTTCCGCACGTCTGGTTCTACCTCCTCGGCGCCATGCTCGTTGTCTCGGCCGGTGTCGTCAGCGACCCCGCCGCGCCGATTGCGCCGCTGCTCGCCGGAATCGCTGGGCTGACGGCAGGATGGCTCGCGCTCCTCGCGCTCCTCGTCGGCGAGACCGACGAAGCGTTCGCCAACCTGTATTCGACCGCGGTCTCGGTCCAGAACCTCTTCCCGCGGGCGAACCAGCGTGTGCTCCTTCTTATCGGCGGCGGGATCGTCCTCCTCGTCGCGCTCGTGGTTCCTCTTGTCCAATACGAAAGCTTTCTGCTCCTGATTGGCGCCGCATTTATCCCCCTGCTTGGAGTGCTGCTCGCGGACTACTTCGTTCTGCGCGGCAGGCATTACCAAAGCGATGCGCTCTTCGCGGAGCGGGGGCCCTACTGGTATCAGGGCGGGCTGAACTGGGCCGCGATCATCGTCTGGGGTGTCGGCGCCGCAAGCTACCTGCTGATCGCCGGTCTGCCCGCTGCTGGCGTCAGCGGGCTCGCGCCGTGGCTCGGCGCCTCGCTGCCGAGCTTTCTGCTCGCCTTCGGGCTCTATACCATCGTCGGCCGCCTGGTGCCGGCCAAGGAGTGAACCGCATGAATGCCGCCGAGCTGATCCAGTCCATCCGGTCTGATCTCGCCGCAGTGGAGCGCCGCCTGACTGCTCATCCGTTCCTCGAGCGCGTCGAGCAGGGTGCTCTCCCTCAGGAGCAGCTGCGCCCGCTCGCGGGCGAGCAGTTTCACATCATTTCTGCCGACCTGCGCAGCGTTGCTCACCTGGTCAGCCGCTTTGGGGGCGGGAGCGCGCGCGACTTCTTTCTCGACGTGCTCGCCGGCGAGCGGACAGCGCTTGCCAAGCTGCTGACGTTCGCCGAGGCGCTCGGGATGAGCGCCCACGACCTTGCGCGCTACGAGCCGCTCCCCGCCGCCCACGCGTACACCGCCTACATGGCCTACTTGGCGCTCTACGCCTCAGACGCTGAGGTCGCCGCCGCCTATCTCGTCAATTTCCCCGCTTGGGGCAACTGCTGCGGCCGGATAGCGCGGGCGCTGCGCGCTCACTACGGCCTCAGCGAGGAGGAGACCGGCTTCTTCGACTTCTTCGCGACGCCGAACCCCGGCTTTGAACCGGCAGCACTCGCCATCATCCAAGCAAAGCTCGATGCCGGCTGGCCCGTCTTCCTCATCCGCCGAGCGGCGCGGCTGCTGCAAGGCTATGAGCTGATGTTCTGGGACGCGATGGAGGAGGCGACGCGATGATGCGCTTCAGCGACCAACTGCGCGCGCTCGCTGCGCCGATTTGGGAAGCTCAGCACGCCCACCCCTTCGTCCGCGGCATCGGCGACGGTTCGCTCCCGAAAGAGCGGTTCGTGGAGTGGGTCAAGCAGGACTACGTCTTTCTCATCGAGTATTGCCGCCTCTTCGCCTTCGCCGCGGGACGCGCGCCCGACTTCGAGACCCTCGTCGCCTTTGCCGACCTCCTCGCCGCCACCGCAAAAGGAGAGATGGAGCTGCATCGCCGCCTCGCCGGCGAGCTCGGCATCGCGGCCTCCGACCTCGAGGCGGTCGTACCTTCCCCTACGACGCGGGCATACACCGATTTTCTGATCCGCACAGCGACGACGGGCGACTTCGCAGAGCTTGCGGCCGCGCTTCTCCCCTGCATGTGGGGCTTCTCCGAGATCGGACAGCGCCTCGCCGCAAGCGGCCGGCCCGCCGACCGCCACTACGCGGCATGGATCGACAGCTACGCCGACCCTGAGTTCGCTAAGCTCGCCGAATGGTGCCGAACGCTCGTCGACCGGCTCGCCGAGGGAGCAGCGGCCGCCACCCGCGAACGGATGGCCAGCGCCTTCCTCACGTCCAGCCGCTATGAACTGCTGTTTTGGAACGCAGCGTGGTCGGCAGAACAGTGGCCCGCCTAACTCCGCGGCGCCGCCGTCGCCGGCTAGGCCGCTCTCGGCAGCGCTCCGCTCGCCTCACGGGCGAAGAAGGGGCGCGAGGTCGGCAACATTGCTGACCTGTTCGAGCGTCCACACGTGGTCGAGCAGCTGGGCGGCGCGCCCGCCGAGAACAGGAGCAGCGAGAGCGAGAAATTTCGCGCTGAGAGCCTCGTCGCTCAGCGGGTTGTCGGCTGTGCCGGAGGCGCGCGGAATAGCGCGCTCGCGCGTCGTCCCGTCCTGCAGGTGGAGAACGACGCGACATTCATCCTTGCGAAGCGAGTGGTCCGGCGTGAGCACCACGCGCCGACGGAGCGCGACGACCGCCGGGTCGCGGACCCGCTCGTCGGTGAACTGCTGTTTGCCCGCGGCGCCGTCGATCAGGCCGACCGCAGCGCAGTGATAGGCGCTGAACTTCCCTTCGAGGCCGCTCTGAGGCTCGCGCTGCCCCGTCACTTGGAGGACGAAGGGATTAACGAACGCCTCAACGCGGGCAACTGTCTCCGGCCGCACGCCCTCCGCCCGGAAGGCCACCATGGCATCGATAATCGGATGGGTGACGACGCCGCTGGCATAGGGTTTATAGCCGTTCTCCAGCAGCAGCCAGCGCTCGCCGAGCTGATCGGTCAGGCGATGCACCGCCCGGTCGCTCGCTGCGACATTGAGATAGCCTTGCGGATGCGTGAGCGGCTCTGACGCGCTGTCGAAGCCGGCCTCGGCGAGGAGAGCCGCACGCACGCCGGCCTCCGCTGCCTTGCCGCAGTGATAGGCCTTCGACATCGACCCGAGCATCGCGGTCACCCCTCCGCTGTGGGTGAGCGCGATGCCGACCGCGTGGACGAGCTGATCGGGGCGCAGTCCGATCATCGTGCCGACCGCCACCGCGCTTCCGACCGGCCCGACAGTAGCGGTGACATGCCAGCCGGCGAGATAGTGCTGACGCCCGAGCGCCATCGCGAGGCGGGCTTCGGCGTCGAAGCCGAGGACAAAGGCGCGCAGCAGCGCTCTTCCCGAGAGCTGCCGCGCCTCGGCAACGGCAAACGCCGCCGGCAAAACCGGCACGGTGCCGTGCAGGACGGTCTCTTCCGGGAGAAACGTATCGTCGAAGTCGAGGACGTGCTCCTGATGGCCGTTGACAAGCGCCGCAAGCTCAGCCGGAAGACGCTCCGGTCGTCCCCACACCTGGGCCTCGGGCCGCTCGCCGACCCGGCGCGCATACTGGAGGAGAATATCAGCGGAGGGGTGGTCGGCGCCGCCGAGGCCGACCCCAAGGCCATCGAGGATCGCGCGTTTCGCCTCGTGCACCGCCTCGGCCGGAATGGCCGCATAGCTCGTCTCGGCGTAGAAGCGCGCAAGGGCGGCGGTGACACCATCCATTTTGGCTGCTCCAGAGCAGAAGGATCGAGACGCCGGTCGCAAGCGGAGGCGATGCTCAGCGGTCCGAGCAGACAAGCCACGGCAGCGCCGAGCTCAGGGGCGACGTCCCGCGCTGCTGCCTCGAAGGTCATCGCCCCTGCTGCCCGCGCCGTCATTCTCCGGGGCGCCGCGCGGAGTGCCGAGAGGCCTCGGCAGCAAGAAGCGCGGCGCCCACAGCGCCAGGATCGAGCCAGCAGGCTGCTGGCCAGCCGTGACGGCCGGACGCGGCGGGGGATCACCTCAATCTGGAGCAATGCGGCGGCAGCGAGGACCGCGCAAAGCGCGAGAACGCGTCGAACTGTCTGCTCCTTCTGGCCGTGACCGCTCCCCATTGCGCGATCATACGCAGTCATCTCGGTGCGAGCAACCGGGCGGAACGGGGACGGGTGCTGTCTGCTCACCCCGCCAGCAGACGAAAGACCACCACTGCGGGACCATTGCGGGTCCGCCGAGCGAGCACCCCTGCTGCCAGAGCGGGGGCCAGAGCGGAGGCCGCCGCCGCGACGGGGGAGAGGCCGGTCGGGCGGGCGACGGCCGCGATCGCCGCGCTGCACGCTGCGGTCAGCAGCAGCGGAACCGCAGCGCCTATTCGCCGTTCGAGGCAGGGCAGCAGCCACAGCCGCAGGAACACCTCTTCCGCTACGAGGCGGGTCGCCGCCAGCCCAACGAGGGGGACGAGGAGCCGCCCGAGCGCAGCGGTCTGCCCCCCAATCACGAGCGAGAGGATCACCCCCGCAGCCGCGGCGGCAACGAGCACCAGCGCGACGCTGCGCAGCGCCCCGAGGAGCGAGGCGATCTCCTCGAGCGGCGGAAGACGGCGCGGCAGCAGCAGCGGTCGCACGGCGAGCAGCACGCCGATCACGAGGGACGCGACGGTTGCGGCGACGAGAGCGGTCACCGGTCCTGAGAAGAGCGCAAACGCGCCTGCTCCCGCCGCAAGCTGGACCAGCAGGAGCAGCAGGAGCCCCCCGCTCCCTCCTTCCCGCCGCAGCACCGCTGCTCCAAACAGGGAAAAGTAGCTGGCAGCCGCAATGGCAACCATACCCCACGGTTGGCCATTCGACTGCGCGGCGATGAACGTCGTGGCGGCAGCGGCAAGGACCAGCCCGCCGATAACCGGCCAGAGCGGCCGCGCCGGCGCCGGCAGCGGCGTGGCCGGCACTGCCCAGTGGAACAGCCCTACCCAGACGACGAGCGACGCCGCCGGAAGCCCAAATTGCTGAATGATGGCAACTCCATCACGGCTCCCTGCCGCTTCGACCGCCGCAAGCATCCCTACTGCGCCCAGCGCCCCGACCGTTGCCGCCAGCGCAGGGTCGAACGGCAGCGAGAACGGTAGCGCCGCGCGGCGAAAGGCACGATGAACGATGAGCATCTCACCTCGCTGAAAGACGCGACCCCCTCGTCTGCAGCTAAGCAGGCGAGGGCAGGCTCACTTTATCGAGCAGCCAAGCTGGCTACCAGCAGATAGCGAGAGGCTGCAGCGAAACGCTGGTGGCGGGGCGCAGCGGGGGTGATGCTCCGTATTCGGACGGCATTCAGCGGCGAAGGCAGCATTTGAGGACGCGCGCCGCGAGAGGACGCGAGCTAGCGCTCGAGAGCGGCATAGGCGGCGCCGAGCAGCCCCACCTTCGGATTGGTGATGATGCTGACGGGAATGCGCTCGAGCAGCGCCGCAAGGCGCCCTTTGCTGCGGAAGCCGGGCAGCACCCGCTCTGCGGTGAGCACCGACAGAAGGCGAAGGGAAAGCCCGCCGGCGAAGTAGAGACCGCCTGTTGCGAGCACTTTGAGCGCCAAGTTGCCGGCTTCTGCTGCCAGGATATCGACAAAGAGGTTCAACGTGTCGAGACAGATCTGCGGTGGGTCTTCTTGGAGCGCGGCGTTGAGAATGATCGGGGTCGGGTCGGCGGCGGCAGCGAGACGAGCGTGGAGCCACGGCGGCTCCGGCGCGCCGCGGGCGCGGAGAAAGGCATAGAGGTTCGGGATGCCGCGTCCCGAGCAGACATCCTCGTACGACACGTGCGCGCCATCCCGCCCGAGCCACGCAAGCAGGGCCGCTTGGAGATCGTTGGTCGGCGCGAAATCGCAATGCCCGCCTTCCGAGGGATGCGCGATATAGCGTTCGCCGTTCCAGATGAGAAACGCCTCGCCGAGCCCGGTTCCGGGCGCGATGACGGCGACCGTGCCGCCTTTCTCGGGCTGGCCCGCGGCAAGCGGCTCACTGTCGTCAGCAGTCAGGTGGGGAAGCGCCGTCGCGATCGCTTCGAGATCGTTGATCAATCGAACCTGCCGCAGCCGCAGCGCCGCTGCAAGCGCCTCCTCCCGCAGCACCCACCCCAAGTTCGTGATGGTTGCCGTTCCGGCGACGACCGGCCCCGCGACCCCGAAGCACGCGGCCCGCAGCCTAGCCGGATGCGCGGCGAGAAACTGCTGCACCATCGCTTCGAGGCTCGGAAACTGGCTGGTGGAGAAGCTCGCCGCGGCGACGGGCTCGCGCGGCCCTTTCGCGGGATCGATAAGGGCAAGGTCGGTCTTCGTCCCTCCAAGGTCGCCGGCTAAGAGCATCGCCCCCCTCGCACGCTACATTGCCAGCCCGCCGTCCACCGGGATCGTGACGCCGGTAAGATACCCCGCGGCGTCGCTTGCGAGGAAGAGGGCGACGGCCGCGACCTCGTGCGCGGCGCCGAATCTGCCGAGCGGGATCTGCTGGAGGACAGCAGTCCGCTGCTGCTCGCTGAGTGTCTCGGTCATGCCGACATCGATGAAGCCGGGAGCGATTGCGTTAACAGTAATGCCGCGTGAGCCCACTTCGCGCGCAAGCGCTTTTGTCAGCCCAATGATGCCCGCCTTGGCGGCAGCATAGTTCGCTTGGCCGGCATTGCCCCTCAAACCGACAACGCTCGTCATGTTGATGATCCGGCCGCTGCGGCGGCGGATCATCGTCCGCAAGGCGGCTTTCGAGCAGAAGAAGGCGCCTTTCAGGTTCGTATCTACAACGGCGTCCCACTCCTCTTCCGACAGCCGGAGCGCCAGCGTGTCGCGGGTGATCCCGGCGTTGTTGACGAGGATATCGATCGTGCCGAAGGCGTCGACCGTCTGCTGAACCGCCCGCTCCGCTTCGGCGGGCTGAGCGACATCGCCTTGAACGAGGATGGCCGACCCGCCAGCCGCTCGAATGCGGTCCGCGGTTTCAGCTGCCTGCTCAGCATTGACCGCGTAGCCGACTGCAACCGAGGCGCCGGCTTCGGCAAACGCGATCGCAATCGCGCGGCCGAGCCCGCGCGACGCTCCCGTCACAAGCGCCGCTTTGCCCGCCAGCGACAACTTCATGACGCCCCCTTGCCAAGGACAGTTTCCACCGGGTTTTCGGCGATGAGATGCGGGGCGGTGCGTTTCGCGAGGCCGCAGAGGACCGTGCCCGTTCCGATCTCATACAGCTGTGTCACGCCATTCTCCGCCAGCACCTCGATAGTACGCTGCCAGCGAACGGGGCGGGTCAGCTGGTCGACTAATTCGCGGCGGAGGTCGGCGGCGGCGCGCAGCGGCGCCGCATCGACATTGGCGATCAGCGGCGGGTCGGCATCGGCGATCGGGGTTGTTGCGATTGCGGCGGCTAATCCCTCCGCCGCCGGACGCATGACCGACGAATGGAACGCAGCCGATACATTCAAGGGGATGACGCGCCGCGCGCCGCGGTCGCGGGCGAGCGCGCTTGCCCGCTCAACCGCTGCTCTCGGTCCGCTGATGCCGATCTGACCGGGAGCATTGACATTGGCGATCTCCGCGCCGGTCTCAGCGCAAATCGCGGCGACAGTCGCCTCATCCAGCCCGAGCACCGCCGCCATCGTTGAGGGACACGCCTCGCCGCACGCCTGCATCAGCTCGCCTCGCCGACGCACGAGCCGCAGCGCATCGGCGAAGGTGAGCGCGCCGGCGACGACAAGTGCTGAATACTCTCCTAAGGAATGGCCCGCGACAAAGCGCGGCGGCTCTGCGGGCCAGAGGCCATCCTCCACCCCGGCGCGCCACGCTGCCACGCTGCTCACCAGAAGCGCGGGCTGCGCGTTCGCGGTTGCCGTCAGGGCCTCTTCCGGCCCTTCCCAGCAGAGGCGGGACAGCGGGAAGCCGAGAATCTCGTCGGCCTCGGCGAAGACACGGCGCGCCGCCGGCGAGACCGCCGCGAGCTTGGCGCCCATCCCGACCGTCTGGGAGCCTTGGCCAGGAAATACATAGGCAATGGTCATACCGCGGCCTTTCGCGAGTGAGATGTCGGGCGCGAGAGGGGAGGCACGCTAAGCGAGGGTGAGGAGAGACCGGAAACGCTCCTCACTCCGGTAGGCGCCCACAACCGCCAGATTGAGCCGCTCGTCGCGGAACAGCTCGTTCGCAACTCGGTGGAGATCGTCGCGAGTGATCGTATCAACGATCCGGACGATGTCGTCGGCCGTCATGATCTCGCCCAGCAGCAGCTCCTGATTGCCGTACGAGCTTGAGACGGCGCGGGTATCTTCAAGGCGGAGGAGCAGCCGCCCCTTGACGAGGTCTTTCGCCTTCGCGAGTTCCTCTTCTCCAACCGGCTCGCGCGCAAGGCGGCTGAGCTCTCGGAGAAGAGCCGCAATCGCTGCGTCGACCCGCTTCGGGTCGACGCCGGCATAAATCGTGAGCGCCCCCGTGTCTTGGAAGCGGCTGACGTAGCTGTGCACATCATAGGCGAGGCCGAGGTTTTCGCGGATCTCGAGAAACAAGCGGCTGCTCATGCCCTCGCCGAGGATGACGTTGATCAAGTCAAGCGCATAGCGGTCAGGGTGGCGCGCATCGAGCGCCCGGACGGCGATCGAGAGATGCGCTTGCTCGGTCTTCTTGGACAACACTTTCAGCCGAGGAGCAGTTTGTCCGTCGAGAGCAGGGAACATCGGCGCAACGGCATGCGGCGCCCAGTCGCCGAGGTAGCGCTCAGCAAGCGCAACGACCTCGGCATGATCAACATTTCCGGCAACTGAGACAACAGTGTTGCCCGGACTGTACTGGCGAGCGACGTAGGCGATCTGCTCGTCACGCGTGATTCGCGAGACGGTCTCCTTCGTCCCCGCGATGTCTCGACCGAGCGGCTGGTCGGGCCAGAGCACTTCATCGATCAGCAGGTCCACCAACTGCTGCGGGGAGTCGTGGACCATGTTCAGCTCTTCGATGATGACTTTGCGCTCCTTCTCGAGCTCGACTGGGTCGAACCGGGAGTGCCGCACCATATCGACAAGACAGTCGAACGCGCGCTCAAATGCCGGTCGCGGCACTTTCGCCCAGTAGACCGTCAGTTCGCGGTCAGTTGCGGCGTTGATGATGCCGCCGACACGCTCGACTTCCTCTGTCACCTCGCGGGGGGTCGGGCGGCGCTCGGTGCCCTTGAACAGCATATGCTCGACAAAGTGCGAGATGCCGGCGACCTCGTCCGGCTCATAGCGCGAGCCGGCGCCGACGAAGATCGAGACTGTCGCGGAGCGAGTATGCGGCATCGGCGCAGTGATAATGCGCAAGCCGTTCGCCAACACGCTCTTGTGGTACATCGTCATCCGTTCGCGGGTACTACCACTATGATGATAACCGACACACTGCGCGCAGCCTTTGGGCAGCCAGCGCGCCCTTCAGCGGCGCGCGCTGGCGCGTTCGCCGGCGGAGCGCGGCGCTTGCCGAGCGCCTTCCGCGTCACTCAGCGCGGCGCTAACAGGTGCCGTACTTGATCAGCAGGCGCGCTGCCTCTGCCTCGTCAATCTCAAAGGGAATGCGCCGGCGGCGCAAGTCGGCGACCCCCTCAGCATCGAGCTGGCGGGCCACGCCGTCGACGATGACGGTCAGCGGATAGTTCTCGTCGTGATCGAAGATTGCCGCGGCATCCTGCAGGCTCATTTCCGTCGATTTCATCGGCTGCGTCCAACTGGCACGAGTGTCGCGCTTGCGTCCCCTCGCCCGCCCGGCGGACCTGACCGGAGCGGGCGCGCTCACCGCGCAAGGGGTCGGGCAGTCCGCCGCGGGAGGCGGCTCACGATGATGCCGGCGCGAGGGCCCGCCCCACGGGCCGGGACCAAACGCCGGCGACGGCGCGGCGAGCAGCAGCATCAAGGGCCGCGCGGATCTCGCTGTCGAGCGCGAGAAGCGTGTCCTGGTCAAGCATCTCGACGGTCAGCGTTGTCTCGCCGATGCCGGCAAGCGCGCGCAGGATAGCCTCGACCCGTTGAGAGGCGCGCGTCGGGCGATCGAGGTCGCCGAATGGCGCCACGACGATCTCCGTCCCGCTTCCACCGCACGATGGGCAGCGCCACGTCTCGTCAAGGAGGCCGGAGCGATCAACCCATTCATAAGAATAATACTGGGATCGATGGCGGCAGGTCGTGCAGCGAACGATGCTGGTCATGGGCGCCCTCCTGCGGCAGCGCATGCAGCCGACAGACAGTCAGCTTCCGCCGGCGACATTGCCGGCGGCTTAAAGGCAATATACTACCGCAAATTCCTGCTGAGCGACCCGAATTTCGGTCATCGCCTCGTCAGCGCTGCTCCCTCGCTCGGCAGGTGAGGCGAGCGAGCGCCGTGGTAGAATTAGGCAGCCCCGCTTGCTGTTGGAGAGCATGTCGCTTCGCATCGACCCCCTTCGCGTTGCCGACCTTCCCGAGATCGAGGAGATCGAGCGCCAGTCGTTCCCCACGCCGTGGCCGCGGAGCGCCTACGCGCGCGAGCTTGAGAACAGCTTCGCGCGGTACTTTGTCCTCCGCGCTTTCGACGGCGAGGGCCGCCCCGCACGGATAGTGGGGGTGGCCGGTCTCTGGGTCGTGGCCGACGAGGCGCATCTGATGACGATCGCCGTGCGTCCTGAAGAGCGCGGGCGCGGGTATGGCGAGTGGCTGCTGCTCCACGCGATCGAGACGGCGATCGCCGCCGGCGCAGAGATGCTGACGCTTGAAGTCCGAGAGACGAACACCATCGCCCAACGGCTGTATCAGAAGTACGGCCTGCAGGTGGAAGGACGTCGGAAGAACTACTACGCGGAGATCGGAGAAGACGCGCTGGTGATGACCGTGCGCGGGCTGACCGGCATCCCCTACCGGCAGCAGATTGCCGCGCGTCGCGCCGCGCTCGAAGAGCGGATCTTTGCCCAGCCCGCAGTTTCTGGCAGTCAAGCATGACCGTCGTGGCATTTCTCTCCGATTTCGGGCTCGAGGACCACTACGCCGCGGCGATGAAAGCAGAAGTGCTCCGCCGTGCCCCGCACGCTGTTCTCGTCGACATTACCCATCTCATTCCGCCGCAGAATATCGCCCGCGGCGCCTACGAGCTGTCCTGCGTGCTGCCCTCCTTCCCCGACGAGACGATCGTCGTGGGGGTGGTCGACCCGGGCGTCGGGACTGACCGCCGGCCGCTCGCGCTGCGCCTTCGGCGGGGCATTCGGCTGATCGGACCGGACAACGGGCTGTTCAGCCGGGCGGTGCTTGAGGATGGCGGACAGCTCGTCCAGGGCCAGGTGACGCTCGGCGCTGGGCAGGCCGGCTACGTGCTGGATGCCTCCCGCATCGCTTCGCGGCTGAGCGCAACGTTCCACGGGCGGGACCTGTTTGCGCCGGCCGCCGGACTGCTCGCTGCCGGCACGCCGCTCGAGCGCCTCGGGACGCCAACGACCGCGATCTTGGCGCTCCCGATCCTTGAGGGAGACCGCGTTCTCGCTGTCGACCGTTTCGGGAACGTGATTACCTCCGTCCGGCCAGAGCCGAATGTCGAGTACGAGGTGGTCATCGGGGACCAGCGGATCGTCGGCCTGCGCCGTACCTACGCCGAGGGCCAAGGACTGCTCCTTCTCACGAGCAGCAGCGGCTACCTCGAGATCGCTGTCCCGGGGGCGAGTGCTGCCGCCCTGCTCGGGCTGGGACCAGGTGACCGGATCACCGTCATCCGACGTGAGAAAGCGCGTGATTGAGACCCTTGCTGAACTGCGGGCGACCGAGACGCCGGGGCTGCCCTTCCGCATCCGGCTGACCGAGGCAGATGCGGTCGACCTGATCACGCGGCAGGCGGCGCAAGGCGCGCCGCTGCCGGTGAGCGGGATAGCGCTCGAACTCCGCCCTCAGGCGGTCACCCTCTCGCTCGAGGTTAGCGTGATCGGGATGGCGATGACCGTTCATGTTCGGGGACTTCCTCGGCTTAAGGAAGAACGCCTCATTTTCGAATTCCACGAAATGCGGTTGAACGGGTCGCCAGCACCTCCCTTTCTCCAGCATCAGGTCGTCCAGCAGGTGAACGAGCGGCTCGCCCCCGACGCCCTGCCTCTCGTCATCGACAGTGTCGAGATCGGCGAGGGATGGGTCGTGCTCAGCGGCCGCACGAAATAGAGGAGCTATGCGCTTTGGAGTTGTTGTCTTCCCCGGCACGTGGAGCGACCGAGACTGCGAGTATGCGCTGGCGCACTGCCTCGGGCAATCTGTGCGGTTCGTCTGGCACCAGGAGCGAGACCTCACGGGGCTTGATTGCGTCATTCTGCCGGGCGGCTTCTCCTATGGAGACTATCTGCGGCCGGGGGCGATCGCCCGCTTCTCGCCAGTCGTCGACGCTGTTCAGGAGTTCGCCGCGCGGGGCGGGCTGGTCATGGGGATCTGCAACGGCTTTCAGATCCTCTGCGAGGCCGGCCTGCTGCCAGGTGTGCTCATCCGCAATCAGGACCTCCAATTCCACTGCGAATGGGTCCACCTGCGAGTGGAGCGGGCAGATACGGCCTTCACTAACGCGGCCCGCCAAGGACAGGTGCTCCGGATCCCGATTTCCCATGGCGAAGGCAACTATTTCGCCGACCCAGAAACTCTCGCCCGCCTCGAAGCGAACGGCCAAGTGCTCCTGCGCTACTGCGACCCCAGCGGCGCCGTTGTCCCCGCTGCGAACCCGAACGGGTCGGTAAACAACATCGCCGGCGTGATGAACGAGCGCGGGAACGTCTTCGGCATGATGCCGCACCCCGAGCGCTGCTGCGAGCCGCTGCTTGGCGGCGTCGACGGCAACCTGCTCTTTGAGTCGATCATTCGCGCCGGGGTGGGAGCGCGGTAATGGCCATCGACCCGACGGCGCTCGCTGAAGTTGCGCTCACCGAGAACGAATACCAGCGGATTGTCGCTCGGCTTGGACGCGAGCCGAACGCTCTCGAGCTGGGAATTTTCGGCGCGATGTGGTCTGAGCACTGCGGCTACAAGCATTCAAAGCCGCTCCTCCGCCAGCTTCCGAAGCGGTCTGCTGCGACGCGCGTGCTGGTCGAAGCGGGGGAAGAGAATGCCGGCGCGGTCGACATCGGCGAGGGTCTGGCGGTGGTATTCAAAGTCGAGTCGCATAACCATCCCTCAGCCATCGAACCGTATCAAGGCGCCGCAACCGGTGTCGGCGGTATTGTCCGCGACATCTTCACGATGGGAGCGCGCCCGATCGCTCTCCTGAACTCGCTCCGCTTCGGTCCGCTCGATGACCCGCGCAACCGCTATCTCTTCCACGGCGTGGTCGCCGGGATCTCGGGCTACGGCAACTGCCTCGGCATTCCCGACGTCGGCGGCGAGATCCAGTTTGGGCGCCCCTACTCCGGCAACCCGCTTGTCAACGCGATGTGCGTCGGGCTCGTCCGCCAGCAGGATCTCATCCGAGCGCGAGCAAGCGGCGCCGGCAACACGCTGCTGCTGGTCGGCGCCGACACAGGCCGCGACGGCATCCATGGCGCAACGTTCGCCTCAGCCGACCTCGACGAGACAGCAGCCGAGCGGCGGCCGGCCGTGCAGGTAGGCAACCCCTTTCTCGAAAAACTGCTGCTGGAGGCGTGTCTTGAGGTGCTCGGCAATCCCGCCGTCGTCGGCATGCAGGACCTCGGCGCTGCCGGGCTGACGAGCGCCACGGTCGAGTCGGCAGCAAAAGGCGGCGCGGGGGTCGAGATCGACGTTGCCCTTGTGCCGCGCCGCGAAGAAGGGATGACCCCGTATGAGGTGATGCTGTCAGAGTCCCAAGAGCGGATGCTCGTCATTGTTCGTGCGGGACACGAAGCCGAGGTGATCCGGGTGTTCGAGCGCTGGGGTCTGCACGCCGCCCCTGTCGGCAAGGTAACCGATACCGGCCGGCTCGTTGTCCGAGAGGGCGAGCAGATCGTTGCCGACCTGCCGATCGCGGCGCTTGTCGACCCGCCGCAGTATCGCTACGACGTGCGCGCGCCGGCGTATCTCGCCTCTGTCCACCAGCTGGAGGTTGCGGCGCTGCCAGCACGCGCTCCGAGCGCCGACCTGCTCGACCTGCTCGGCTCCCCCAACATCGCCAGCCGCCGGCCGGTTTACCGCCAGTACGACCACCAAGTGCAGAACAATACGGTCGTCCTGCCCGGCGAGGGAGACGCGGCGGTGCTGCGCATCAAGGGAACCCGACGCGGCATCGCGCTCAGCATCGACGGCAACGGCCGGCACTGCTACCTTGACCCCTTTGCCGGCGGCGCGCGCGCGGTCGCTGAGGCGGCCCGCAACGTTGTCTGCGCCGGTGCGCGGCCGCTTGCGCTGACAAACTGCCTTAATTTCGGCAACCCGGAGCGCCCCGAGATTTACTTCCAGCTCGCCCAGGCGATCGCCGGCATGGCGGCGGCCTGCGAGGCGCTCGATTTGCCGGTCGTCTCGGGGAACGTCTCGCTCTACAACGAAAGCGAGCAGGGCGCCGTCTACCCCACGCCGATCGTCGGCGTTGTCGGGCTTCTCGACGAGATCGACCAGCGTCTGACCGCGGCCTTCCAGCGTGAAGGCGACCTCGTTCTGCTCATCGGCGACCTCGACCCGGGGCTGGACTCTCTCGCAGGCTCAGAGTGGCTTGAGCTCCGCCACGGGCTCGTCCGAGGACGGCCGACAATCGACCTGGCACGCGAGCGCGCCGTCCAGCAGACGGTTCTCGAAGCGGCGCGCGCCAAGCTGCTCGCGTCAGCGCACGACTGCTCCGATGGCGGGTTAGCGGTCGCGCTGGCAGAGTCGTGCATTCTCGGCAATGTTGGTCTCGCTGCTCCGATCGCGCTCCCGTCACGGCCGGAGGGCGTCCTCTTCGGCGAGGCAGCCTCCCGCATCGTCGTCTCAACTCGGCCCGAGCATGCCGACCGCGTCCTTGCGCTCGCTGCTGCCCAGGGCGTGCCTGCCACCATCCTTGGAACCGTCGGGGGCGATTCGCTGACGCTAGGCGAGATCATCCATCTTCCACTCACCGAACTGCGTGATCGCTGGGAGAACGGGCTCCGCCGCGCGCTCAGTCAAGGCTAGAACGCGGCTTCTGCCGCGGCTGTCCAATCCGCTGGCACTGCGGCGCGAGCGTCCTCCTCACCGCGGAGAGGACACCAGACCCAGCCCTTCCCTCTTCCGGCAGGAGAGCGCCGGCAGCGGCGCTCTTCCCGACAAGCCGGCTCATTCGAGGTGCCGATACTGAAGCGCTGAGACACCGCGCTCGCTGATGACTTCGGTCAAGCAGCGCGAACAGGAGAGGAAGTGCTTCGAGGGATAGCTGCGTTTGCCCCTGCAATGGGCGGCGCGGCGTTAGCGCTGGTCGTCGGCGGGGTGAGCGAACGTTTGGAGCAACAACTCCTGCCGATTGCGGGCGCCTGTCTTTCGGTAGATGCTCCGGACGTGGCTCTTGAGGGTATTCCGCGATATTCCCAGGGTGTCGGCAATCTCGTCCCACTTTTGACCGTTCAGCAGCAGAAGAGCGACATCCAGTTCACGGTCGCTCAGCCCGAAGCGCTTGAGCCGGCTCGCCATCCCCTCGTTGGAGCCAGCAGCGGAAAAGTCAACGCTCGTCTCTGACCCGTTGCCCAGGTCGAGCTCACTGTTCCCCTCCGGCGAGGCAGGAGCCGTCCGAACCGGAGATGGCGGCCGCGACCATCCCGAACGGCTTATGACAAACGGACTGATTGCGCCGGCGGTCAATAATGCGGTGACGGTCACCCCATGACCGACGAGACGGCCAATCGCAGTGTCAGCGCTGAGCATTCGGCCGATTGCTAGACCGAGAGCGAGACTGGCGACGACCGACACCAGTCCGACGGCGAACGCCCTGCGCTCGCCGACATCGACAGCAAGATCGGCAAGGGTGGTCCAGAGAAAGATCCCGGCGAAGATCACCCCGACGCGGGTGAGCCCGCGCACCATCATGCAGAGAGAACAATCATCAGAAATGATAAACAGCGAGAGGGAGACGCCAAGCAGCAGCGGCGCCAGCAGTGCGATAACATACCGCCGCGATCCTTCTGCGAGTGCAGCCACACTGAGGACGGCCACAACGGACGCGACAAAGATAACCGGCGGCTCGCTCCCCGCATGAAGAACAGAGGGGTACGTCAGCCCGAGAAGCATTCCGACCGCAAAAAACACGCTCGCCTCAAACCCGGCAAAGCTGAGGAGATAGGAACGGTCGGCCATCCTCCCAGCGCGGACGAACGGCGCGATGGCACCTTGCGGACGAATGCCCGCTGCTGGCCATGCTATGCTGGCGCCGAGGGCGACGATGGCCATGATCGTCAGCATCGCTAGCGGCGGGAGCGGCCACGCTCCGAGTAGGTAGAAGACTGAGGAGCAGCATACCGCCGCTATGCCGGTGACGCGAGTGCGCTCCCCCTCGGGAACAGCGCGAACCAGCCCTACGCCCACCGCGATCGAAAAGGGAGCAGAGAGGCCGCCTAAAAGAAGAAAGAGGAGAACGCGGCTCTGCTCTGGCACCATCACGCTCAGCGGCGTGAGGAGCGCGCAGAGCATAAGCGCCGGTCGCGCAAACCGGACGAGGCGCTCCTCACGACCAACAGCGGGGATCACGAACAGACCAAGCGCATGCCCTCCTAGAAAGCCGAGCGTGAGGCCAAGCGCCACCGCCCGCTCTGTCACCAGTGTTTGAACGAGGGGACCAAGGAACGAGAGCACAAATGCCCAGCTCAACAAGCCACCGAAGGCGAGCGATAGGCGCAGCGACACCGGCGATACTCGAAAGGTGCCCACATCTCCCCTCATGCTCACACGATATCCGACCGCCCGCTGACAAACCACTGCCGCACCAGCCAGCCTCCACTACTTTCACCCCAGGGGCAATCCCACCGAGAGCATCCCCATTTGGCTCACCCTTTTGGGTGATTTTTCCTCTCCCCTCCCACTTTCACCCCACAGGGTGATTGCAAGAACCACCCCCCCTCCTCATGCTCCAAACTGCCATCGACTTGCACGTCGCTCGAGGTCACTGCCCCCGACCGGCTACCCAGTCATGGCCACAACCTTCCCGCGCGCCCCAGCAACCAGAGGAGACCGCCATGCGCTCACCCCGTCTTCGCCTGACCGCTTCCCTCACCATCCTGCTCGCCCTCCTCCTCACCCTCCTCTCCACCAGCGCTCCCGCCGCCCGCGCCGACAGCCCCCCACGGCTGTTCTTCCCCCTCGTCTCTACCCACGAACCCCCGCTCCAGAGCAGCCCAAACGAGCCACCCACCGACGGCATCCTCCTCCCACCACCAAAAAGCGGCCTCGCCTTCCCCCAGCCCTCCCGCCTCGTCGGCTCCCCCGCCGCCGGCGCCGCCCTCCTCGCCAACGACCGCGCCGAGCGCGTCGTCATCGCCCCCAACTCCTTCACCATCCGGCCCGGCGAGGAGCGCCTCCTTGGCGTCTGGGTCGCCGATGAGGCCGGCAACCGCTTCGCCGGCGACCCCAGCTACCTCGACCTGCTCCTTTACAACCCCGCCGGCTACGACGTCAGCTGGGCAGGCCCCGGCCAGCTGCGGGTGAAAGCACCCGACAGCTTCCGGAGTGACCTGCTGGTGATCAATGTTCGCCGCAAGGACATGGAGGAAGGCCGCCGCTTCATCAACGGCCTTGCGAACGCGACGATGGTGGTGCCCACGCCAGAGGCCGTGGTCCTGCCGGAGGCAGTTGTGGGGCTGCCGAG